>JBOHKK010000283.1:0-8359 GCA_050729115.1 Geminicoccaceae bacterium
GCTCTGGCTCGATCATCACCCGGCGCAGCGCTGCGGCCAGGGCCGGCGGGTTGCCGGGCGCCACCAGCAGCCCGGCGCCATCCGGCACGGTCTCGGGAATCGCGCCCGCCGTGGTCGAGACCACCGGCAGGCCGCGCGCCAGCGCTTCGGCCAGCGCCATGCCGTAGCCCTCGTGGTACGAGGCGAGCACGAACAGATCGGCCCGGTCGTAGTACGGCCCGAGCTCGGCCTCACCGCGCTCGCCGACCAGCTCGATTCGCTCCCGCAGACCAAAGCGGTCCAGTGCCCGGGCGATCTCGAGCGCGCAGGCCGGATCGCGTTCGGCGCTGCCGACGCAGACGAGGTGCCAATCGAGCGCGCTGAGCTCTGCCAGGGCCTCGAGCAATATCAGGTGGCCCTTGCGCGGCGTCAGCGAGGCCACGCACAAGAGTTCGAGACCGGGACCGGTGGACCCGCGGGCCAGCGGCGCCGGATCGGTCCCCGGATGGACCACGCCGATGCGGCGGTCCTCGAGGCCGTAGTCGGCGAGGTCGTGACGGGTTGCCGCGCCGGTCACGATCACCCGCGCAGCGCCCGCAAGCAGCCGGCGCTCCAGCTCGGCGAAGTCGCCTGCCTCGGCCGGCGTCAGGCCGGTCTCCAGGGCAAGCGGATGATGCACGAGCGCGACCCACGGCTGCGGCAGGCGATCGGCGAGTTCCGCAAAGGCGGGCAGGGCAAGGCCGTCGATGACCGGAACCGCCGAGCGCGGCATCGCCTCGAGGGCGTGGAGGGCGGCGCGGCGGGCCGCCTCGTCGACCTTCGGAAAGGCGCCCGCCAGCTCGTGCACCAGGGCCGTCCAGCCCGACGCCCGCAGACCCTCCACGATCCGCCGATCGTAGATGTAGCCGCCGGTCCGCTGCTCGAGCGGCCCGGGCACGATGAAGTGCGGCGACGACCTCATGCGGTCTGAAGCCCGGTCTCGTAGCTGGCCCAGGCGACGTGGGATTCGCGCAGCGTCACCTTCAGCGATGCCAAGGCGGTCTTC
Organism: Geminicoccaceae bacterium; assembly: GCA_050729115.1. Taxonomy (GTDB): domain Bacteria; phylum Pseudomonadota; class Alphaproteobacteria; order Geminicoccales; family Geminicoccaceae; genus JBKPNX01. The sequence goes on from JBOHKK010000283.1 coordinate 1,025, forward strand.
GCCTCCTCGCCGAGCGCGCCGCCCTGGATGCGGTCGCGCACGCGGTGGCAGATCTCGCGGGCGAGCACCTCGGTCGTGGTGTTGCGGCCCGCGAACTCCGGCGCCTCGTCGAGATTGCGGTAGTTGATCGGCGCCAGCACCGCCTTCAGCAGCTCGCCGACCAGACCGATGTCGGCGACGATGCCGTCGGCGTCGAGATCGGGCCGCCGCAGCTCGAGGTCGACCACGAAGGTCGCGCCGTGCAGGCGCTGCGCCGGGCCGAACACCGCGCCCTCGAAGCTGTGCGCGATCATGATGTGATCCCGGACCGTCAGGCAGAACACTTTTTTTCTCCGCTCCTTAACTGTAATCGATCACCTGACACATGACCTTGCTAGGCTGCGCCGCCAGCTCGGCCATGACCTCGGGCAGGCGCGCGAACGGCACGGCGCGCTCGAGCAGGACATCGAAGCGCGGATCGGCGAGCAGGTCGAGGGCGAGCGCGAGACGTCGGCGCCGATCCCAGCGGGCGCGCTGGGCGGTCGCGACGGTGCCGACCTGGCTGGACACCAGCCGCAGCCTGCGGCTGTGGAAGCCCTCGCCAAGGGCGACCGTGATCTCCCGATCACCGTACCAGCTCAGCTCGATCACCGTGGCCTCGAACCCGGCGAGATCCAGCGCGGTCGCCAGGCCCTCGGCGGTGCCGCTGGCGTGGATCACCAGGTCGGCGCGCGGCGTCGCCACCCCCGGCGGCGCAAAGGACACGCCCAAGGCCGCGGCGATCTCCGCCTTGTCCGGGTTGACATCGACCAGCTGCACGGCGGCGCCCGGCATGCGGGCCGCGAGCGCGGCGGCAAGCGTGCCGATCACCCCGGCGCCGACCACCGCCACGCGATCGCCGAGGCGGGGCGCGGCGTCCCACAGGGCGTTCACGACGGTCTCCATGTTGGCGACGAGCGTGGCCCTCTCGTCCGGGACGCTGGCGGGAACTGAGATCACCGCGCGGCGCGGCACCACGTAGCGGTCCTGATGGGGATGCAGGCAGAACACGCGCCGGCCGAGCCAGTCGTCCGGCCCTGCGGCGACGACCCCGACCGAGCTGTAGCCGTACTTGAGAGGAAACGTGAACTCGCCCGCCTGATGGGGCGCCCGCATGATGCGATATTGGCTCGCCGGCACCCGCCCCTGGAACACCGTGGTCTCGGTGCCGCGGCTGATGCCGCTCGCCCGCGCCTCGATCAGCACCTCGCCAGGTCCCGGCTCGGGTAGTAGCTCGCGGCGCAGCTCGCCGCGGCCCGGCGCCACCACCCAGAACGCCAGCGCCTCAACCATCGAAGCGGCACTCGAACAGGACGTCTCTGCCGAGATCGAACTTGCGTACCGTCGGGCGCAGGCCGTCGCTCAGGCGCCCGATCTCCGGCAGGGAGATGCTCGGGCGTCCCGAGCCGATGATCAGCGGCGCGATCGTGATCTGCAGACGATGCAGGCAGCCGGCGGCGAGAAACCGCGAGACCGTGATCCCGCCGCCCTCGACGAAGACCCGCCGGAGCCCGCGCGCGGCCAGCAGATCGAGCACATCGCCAGGTTGCAAGGAGCCGTTCGCGTTACCGACGCTGATCACCTCCGCGCGGCCCAGGCGCCCGCCGCGCCGGTCGCGCTCCTTGCCACATAGCACCAGGGTCGGCGCCGCCCCGTCCGTGAACACGCCGTGATCGGCGCGCAGGCGTCGCCGCGGATCCAGCACCACGCGCGTCGGATTCGGGCCCGGGACCAGCCGCACGGTGAGCCGCGGGTCATCGCAGTGGATGGTGCCGGCACCGACCACCACGGCGTCGAACAACGCCCGCATGCGATGATTGTGCGCCACGTCCTCGGGCCCGGTGACCCATTGCGAGCTGCCGTCGACCGTGGCGATGCGGCCGTCCAGGCTCTGCCCGAGGTGCGCCACCACGAACCGCTCGGGGCAATCGCGACAGAGCGGCAGATAGAGCTCGATCAGTCGCCGCGCGTCAGGCTCGGCCGCATGACCTCCGGGGAATACCTCGTCCTCGTCAAGCGTCCTGGGACCGTGAGAATCGGCGCCGCTCGGGCGGGCGGTGTGGCGCTCCGCCACCCTGAGCAACCAGCGCCAAGCGGCCTGCTCGTTCACGGCCGGGTCCGATCAGTGGTGCCGCGGCACCATGCCGCTGGCCAAAGCACGTCGGTCGGATAACTTAGAGCATCGGGAGGACACTGCAAAAAGCATGGCGAACTCATTGGTTCGGGTCGAGCGCTCACCCGTCGTCGTCGGCAATCCGCTGCCCAGCATCGTCTCTGTGGCGCTCTTGACCGCAGGGCTTGGCGGCTTGCTCGCCCATCAGGCGCACTGGGCAGGACGCCACGTCGTCGCCGGGTTGATCGGCTACGCGGCGGTGAGCGTGATCATCGCTCTCACGGCCGGCATCGGGCGAGGGCGGGTCGGCTTCGGCATCGCCAATCAGGTGACGCTCTTGCGCGCCGGTCTGGTCTGCCTGGTCGGCGGCGCGCTGCTGGCGGGCGGGCCGTCGCTCTTGGGGTGGAGCCTCGCGGCCTTGGTCGCGGCCGCGCTGAGCCTGGACGCCATCGACGGCTGGCTGGCCCGACGCCTCGGTCTCAGCTCGAGTTTCGGCGCCCGGTTCGATCTGGAGATCGATGCCCTGCTGATCCTGATCCTTGCGCTCCTGGTGTGGCGGGCCGACCGGGTCGGCGGCTGGGTGCTGGCGATCGGGCTGCTGCGCTACCTGTTCGTTCTGGCCGGCTGCCTCCTGCCCTGGCTGCGCCGGCCGCTGCCGCCGAGCCGGCGCCGGCAGGCGGTGTGCGTCCAGCAGGGCGTCACGCTGCTGTTCTGCCTGCTGCCCCCGGTGAGCACGGCGCTGGCAAATCTGAGCGCCGGCCTGGCACTGTTGGCGTTGTTGGCATCCTTCGCCGCCGACATCATCTATCTGGAGCGAGCCCGCGCTGCCGGTCGGCGGCACCCTGCTGCTTGATTGACGCACGGACTGAGCCATACTCACGCGGCGGCGTTGCCACACGCGCCAGGCGGGATCATCCGCCTGTGGTGCCGGATCCGCATGTAGGAGCATGAGATAACGCCTGGAGGACATCGGGCTTGAGCCAATCCTGCCCTCTCGACCCCGCCGCCAGCATGGTGGCGGTCGACCGCGCCGCAGGCGAGCTGCGCCGGAACGGCGCCGTCATCATCGATGACGACCGTGGCGCGGCGCTCGCTCAGGCGGCGGAAACGCTGACCGGGGACGACCCAGGGGCCCTGGCGCGGCTCGCGCAGGGCCAGCTCGCTCTGGCGCTGACCGCGCACCGGGCAAGCGTGCTCAAGCTGGTCGGCGCCGGCCCGGGCATCGTGATCCTGCCGGTCCACGGCGGCATGGACGCAGCGGCGATCCGCTGCCTGATCGATCCGACCTGCCCGGCGCCGCAGCGGGCGCCCGGCGTGCCGCCGCTGCGTCCGGAGATCGGCGACTGTCGCGCCCGCGCGGCGGTGCTGCTCTGCAAGCTCGCGCAGCTCTTGCCGGCGGCGCTGCTGGCGCCGCTCTCGGAGCCCGGCCCGGAGGCTGCGGCGCGCCTCGCCGGAGCGCACGACCTGCTGCGCGTGCCCGCGCGTGCGATCATGGACTATCCGAGCCATGTCGCCGCCACTTTGCAGCCGGTCAGCGAGGCGCGGGTGCCGCTGCGGGGCGCGGAAGACGCGCGGCTGGTCGGGTTCCGCCCGGCCGACGGCAGCGCCGAGCAGTTCGCGATCGTGATCGGCGAGCCCGCCGCCCATCAGCCGGCGCTGTGCCGGGTGCATTCCGAATGCTTCACCGGCGATCTCTTGGGGTCGCTGCGCTGCGACTGCGGGCCGCAGCTGCAGGAGGCGTTGCGCCTGCTGGGGACCGAAGGGCATGGCGTCCTGCTGTATCTCGCGCACGAAGGCCGCGGCATCGGTCTGATCAACAAGCTGCGCGCCTACCAGCTCCAGGATTGGGGTCTCGACACGGTCGACGCCAATCAGCATCTTGGCTTCGAGCCGGACGAGCGCACCTATCGCGCCGCGGCGGTGATGCTGCGCCATCTGGGCATCGATCAGGTGCGCCTGCTCACCAACAACCCGGCCAAGGTCGAGGCGCTCGCCGGCGAGGGCATAAGGGTGGTCGAGCGCATCCCGCACGCGACCGCACCGAACCGCCACAATGTCGGCTACCTGACCACGAAGGCGAGCCGTAGCGGACACCTGTTCTAGGCGACGGCCAGAGAGGGAGACGATCCATGAATGGTGATGATCGAGGGTTGCATCGAGCTTTCGGCGGCCTCGTCGTGGCGTGCGTCATCGTGGGCTTTGCCGCGGTCGGGTGCAGCGAGATCCATCCCGAGCCCAACGTCGAGGAAGGCGGCCTGCTCGAATCGCCGACCCACGAGGCCGATGCGCTGCGCCGAACGGAGGAGCGGCAGGAGCAGAACCGCGGCGGCGGCGGAGGGGGCGGCAGTTACTAGCGCCCTGACGCATTCGCTGATTCCCTTGTCGTTGCCCGCTTGATCCCCTTGTCATTGCCCGCTTGATCCCCTTGTCATTGCCGGGCTTGACCCGGCAATCCACACTGGAGCCAGCGGCTGCCTCGCGGGTGGATGCCCGGATCATCCTCGGGTTCCAGACTGGGCACGGCACCCCGAACGGTAACCCGAGGACCGGGCATGACCAACAAAGGTACGTTCCGTTGGCGTCGGTGCCCTAGAGCAGCATCCGAATTGACGAGATCGCCGACGGCGATCATCGTCCGGATAAAGCTGCTCTAATCAACTGAGATAGAGCAATTTTCTCCCGATGAGCGGAAGATGTCGTGATCCGCAGCGGGTTCGCCTCATCGGGAATTGCTCTAGCGCGCGCAACGCGGCAGATGGTCGTGCCGCGAGCCGCGAGGTGACGACATCGGATGCCCGAGGATGACCGAGGAGCTGTTTCGCGAGGACGCCTACGCCCGAAGCTGTGAGGCGAAGGTGGTGGTCGCCGTCGATGGCGGCGTCTGCCTGGATCGCACCGTCTTCTACTGTCAGGGCGGCGGACAGCCCGGCGATCGCGGGCAGCTGCTGCCGGCGGGCGGCGCCGTGCTCGAGGTGGTCGATACGACCAGGGTCGATGGCCGCATCGTGCACCGGCTGGCCGAGGCGAGTCCCGTGCCGGGCGCCGGCTCGAGACTGGCGGCCGAGATCGACTGGCCGCGCATCGCCTGATGCGCATGCACAGCGCCTTGCATCTGCTATGCGCGGCGGTGGCGTGCCCGGTGACCGGAGGTCAGGTCGGTGCGGACCGCAGCCGCCTCGATTTCGACGCCGGCGAGACCGCGCTCGACAAGGAAGCGATTGCCGAGCGGATCGCGCGCTGGATCGCCGCGGATCATGCGATCCGGCACCTTTGGATCGACGCCGACGAGCTCGATGCCCGACCGGAGCTCGTGCGCACCATGTCGGTGCGGCCGCCGCGCGGCGCCGGGCGCGTACGTCTGATCGAGATCGACGGCGTCGACCTGCAGGCCTGCGGCGGCACCCACGTGCGCTCGACCGGCGAGATCGGCGCAATTGCCATCGGCAAGATCGAGAACAAGGGCCGGCAGAACCGGCGCGTCAACCTCACGCTCGGCGCCTGACGCAAAGAGGCAGGGCCACCGGGCGACGCCGGGCGCGGCGCTCGCGCCTCCGCCGCGCGCCTGGCAACCCACCGCGCCGCCGAATCTTTACAGCCGATCGCAGTTGTGCAATCCAGATCGCCACAGAGCTTGGACGGGGTCTTGCTGCACCCGCCGGGTCGAGGTCGGCCCAGGCAAGCCTGACAAAGGGGGAGAGAGACGATGCGCACCACGGTTCTCGCCGCCTCGGCGATGCTGGCGTTGTGGCCTCTGCAAGCCGGCGCACAGGACGGGACCGCAGACCTCGGAGATTTTGCCGTCGATACGGCACAGGACCTGCTCGACCTGTGCTCGGTCGACGCGAGCAACTCTCTCTACATCGAGGCCTTGCAGTTCTGCTACGGCTTCTTGGAGGGCATGGCGCACTATCACGATCGCCTGGTCGGCCCTGAGTCCGACCCGATCGTCTGCCCGACGGGCCAAGTGACGCGGCAGGACATGGTCGATATGTACATCGCCTTCGCTCAGGCAAACCCACAGTTCATGGACGAGGATCCCGCCGATAACGTGGTCCGGGCAGCCATTGCCGAATGGCCTTGCTCCTAGTCCACCATCGCGGACGACGACGGCATTCGTTGAGACATCGAACCGAGAACGGGAGAACCGAGATGCGGCGGATCGCAACGGCTTTTGCGCTGGCAGGCGTCATGGCGCTGAGTGCCTGTCAGGGCATGGATGCGGACACCGGCGGACGGACGGTCGGCGGCGCTGCGGTCGGCGCGGCCGGCGGCGCCGTCATTGGCGCGTTGACCGGCAATTGGGGCAAGGGCGCGGCGATCGGCGCGCTGGCGGGCGGTGCCGGCGGCTTGATCTACGACCAGTCGCAGAAGCGTTAGTAGCCGGCTGGCGTCGTGCCGTCGTCGGGAAGGGTTCGATTCGCGGTGCCCCCGACCGCCGCAGCTGCTCAGGGAGCGACTCGATGCGTAAGGTGACCATCCCACTGGCTCTGGCTGGAGCGCTTCTGATCGGCGGGTGTCAGAGCATGGATGCGGACACGGGAGGACGGACCATCGGGGGCGCGGGGATCGGCGCCGCCGGCGGCGCCGTCATCGGCGCGTTGACCGGCAGTTGGGCAACCGGCGCGGCGATCGGCGCGCTGGCGGGCGCCGCCGGCGGCTTGATCTACGATCAGCACCAGAAGCGCGAGGGCGAGTAGGGGCGGCCTGCTCCGGGTCGGTGCGCTCAAGGCCTCTGAAACCGCACGCAGCCGTCGCGGTCGAGTTGCGCGAGCAGCTCGCCCTGGTCGACCAGATAGTTGAGGTGCGCCAGACTCTCGCCGAGAGCGAACTGTAGCTGGTGGGCATCGAGCGGGCGGTCGAACAGCTTCGGGATCACCTCGACCACGGTCGCCGGCGTCGAGCATGCATCGAGGGTCGCCGCGAGGCGCTCCTCGTGGTGCGCGACGAGCTGGTCGATGCGGGCGCGCAGGCCTCGAAACGGTGGCCCGTGCGAGGGCAGGACGAGACAGTCCTCCGGCAGCTCGCGAAAGCGCGCGAGCGAGCTCAGGAAATCGGCGAGCGGATTGGCTGCGGGCTCCGAGGGCCAGACGCTGACGTTCGGCGAGATCCTGGGCAGGACCTGATCCCCCGCGATCAGGACGTTGGCTTCGGCGCTGAACAGGCAGATCATCTCCGGCGCGTGGCCGCGGCCGACGATCACCTCC
>JBOHKK010000284.1:0-8287 GCA_050729115.1 Geminicoccaceae bacterium
GGTCAAGGTCGCGCAGCTGCTGGCGACCGTGCCGGGCGCGCTGCCGGCCGACTACGTCGCCGAGCTGATGACGCTGCAGTCCCAGGCGCCGCCCATGGGGCCGACCTTCGTGCGGCGCCGGATGGCCGGCGAGCTCGGGCCGGACTGGCGAAGCAGGTTCCGCAAGTTCGACCTGGAGGCGGCGGCCGCGGCGTCGCTCGGCCAGGTGCACCGCGCGCTTGGCCAGGACAGCCGGCCGCTCGCGTGCAAGCTCCAGTACCCCGACATGGACACCGCGGTCGACGCCGACCTGCGCGGCCTCGACGTGGCGCTCCGCGTGCTGCAGCAGTACCAGAGCGCGCTGATCATGGGCAGCGTGCGCGCCGAGCTGGAGGCACGCCTGCGCGAGGAGCTGGACTACGCCCTCGAGGCCCGCCACATGGCGCTGTACCGGGACATGCTGCAAGGCGAGGCGCAGATCGCGGTGCCGGAGCCGGTGCCCGAGCTCGGCACCCGCCGGCTGCTGACCATGACCTGGCTCGAGGGCGAACCGATCCTGGGTCGCCTCGATCGGGCCGGGAGCGAGCGCGCCGAGCTTGCGGTCACCATGTTCCGCGCCTGGTACGTGCCGTTCTTCGAGTATGGCGTGCTGCACGGCGACCCTCACCTCGGCAATTACACGGTGCGCGAAGGCGGCGGCCTGAACCTGCTCGACTTCGGCTGCATCCGCGCGTTTCCGCCGGCGCTGGTGGCGGCGGTGATCGACCTCTACGACGCCGTGCGCACCGGCGACCAGGAGCTCGCGGCGCACGCCTATCGCGCCTGGGGCTTCAAGAACCTGAGCCGGCCGGTCATCGACGCCCTCAACGTCTGGGCGCAGTTCGTGTACGAGCCGCTGCTCGAGGACAAGCGGCAGACGCTCGGCGAGCTGACCGACGACATCCACGGCCGCGAGACCGCCGAGCGGGTGATCGCCGAGCTGCACCGGGCCGGCGGCGTCGACATCCCGCGCGAGTTCGTGATCATGGACCGGGCCGCGATCGGCCTTGGCGCGGTGTTCCTGCGCCTCCAGGCCGAGGTCAACTGGTACCGCCTGTTCAACGAGGTGATCGCGCGCTTTGACGTCGCCGCCCTGGAGCGCCGCCAGGCCGAGATGCTGGGGCGCCATGGCGTGGCGCTGCCGGGAATCGATGTCGCCTGACCGGCCGGGCGCCCACCGGCTCATCCTGGATCCGCGAAGCCTGCACCTTCGCGGGCGCGCCGGGCGCACCACCAACCCCGGCGCGCGAAGCAAGGGCGACGTTCAAGACTTTGCTGCGCCTGGTCTCACGCGGCCAGGCGAGCCCGCCGCCGCGGGTGAGGACGTTGGCGCGCCCCTGGCTCGGGACTGGGCCATTTTCCCCTTGGGTGGACCGGGGCCCGGCCCGCTCCCCCTCCCGACCACCCCAAGGGTGCCATCGGTGGGTGGTTGGGAGGGGGAGCGGGCTGGTGCGAGCTGATCGAAAAATGCGCTAAGCTTGGCGACCGGAGCAGGGCAAATCGGAGGAAGCATGGCAACCGAGGTCGTCGCCCCGGCCAGGGCGAGCGCGGCGGCAGTCGCCCCCGATCCCGCGATCGTGGTCGAGAACCTCGACATCGCCTACGGCAGCGCGGTCGTTCAGCGCGATCTCGACTTCACCATCCGCCGCGGCGAGATCTTCGTGATCATGGGCGGCAGCGGCTCCGGCAAGAGCACCGTGATGCGCTGCCTGACCGGGCTGAAGGCGCCGGCGCGCGGGCGCGTGGTGATCGACGGCATGAGCTTTTGGGAGGCGACGCCCGCGGCGCGCGAGCGGCTCGGCCGCAGCTTCGGCGTCGTCTATCAAGGCGGCGCGCTCTGGAGCTCGATGACCTTGGCCGAGAACGTCGGCTTGCCGCTTGGCGAGTACACCCCGCTCAGCCCCGCCGAGATCCGGGACGTCGCCTCGCTCAAGCTCGCGCTCGTGGGCCTTGCGGGGTTCGAGGACTACTACCCGTCCGAGATCAGCGGCGGCATGCGCAAGCGCGCCGGCGTCGCGCGCGCGCTCGCCCTCGACCCCGAGCTCCTGTTCTTCGACGAGCCGTCGGCCGGACTCGATCCGGTCACCTCCTCGCTGCTCGACGACCTGATCCGCGAGCTCCGCGACAGCCTCGGGGCCACCATGGTGCTGGTGACCCACGAGCTGCCGAGCATCTTCGCGATCGCCGACAATTCGGTCTTTCTCGATGCCGAGACCAGGACCATGCTCGCGAGCGGCGATCCCAAGATGCTGGTGCGCGAAAGTCCCGATCCCAAGGTGCGCGCCTTCCTGACCCGCGGCGGCAAGGACCACCTCGGCCGAGGCCTCGCTACTTGAGGCCGGCCTTGCGCATCCCCTCGATCAGCCGCTCGAGCGGTTCCTGATCCTTGAAGGGCGGGACCTCGCGCCAGTGAGCGATCGAGAAGTTGGGGTGCACGATCATCAGCTGCGCGGCGTGGTGCCGCGCCTCCTCCATATTCCCCAGGTGCGCGTAGCTCGCCGCGAGGAGACGCCGCGCTTCGGACGGATCCTGCATGCCCATGACGGTATCGATGGCCTTGGCGTAGTCGCCGAGATGGAAATACACGCTGCCGAGATACCAGAGGTACCAGTCAGGATAGAACGGGTTGAGGCGCATGGCGCGCGTCAGCGCTTCGATGGCTCGGTCGTTGTCGCCGACCGAGGTGAGCGCATCGCCCATCTCGGCCAGGATGTCGGCGTCGTTGGGATTGAGCTCGAGCGCGCGCTCGAAGGCGGCAAGCGCGGCGTCGTGCTGCTTGCGACAGAGGCAGGCGAATCCCAACTCCGAATGGCCGCGGGCATCGAAGGGATCGTATTGGATGGCCAACTCGGCCAGCTCCAGCGCGCGATCCAACGAGGCGCTCGGGTTCCTCGACCAGGCGTAGCGCCAGTCCAGGTTGAAGGTGCGCGACAGGGCGGCGTAGCTCCTGCCATAGCCCGGATCGAGCCGCCTGGCGCGTTCGAACAAGAGCCGCGCCCGGCAGTTGGCGATTCGCTCATACTGGTGCGTGAGATACTGGCCGCGCAGGATGAGACCGTATGCGGACAGCTCGTAGGGCGCCGAGTCCACGGCCCGGCGAAGCTCCGCGGCCCTGATCTCCACGGCCAGGTTCGCCGCGATGACCTCGGTGACCTCGTCCTGGAACGCGAACAGGTCGCCGAGCGGACCGTCGAATCTCATTGACCAGACGACCTGCTCGGAATCGGCCTCGAACAGTCGGGCGTGAACCTCCAGCCGCTTTCTCTTTCGGTGCAAATCGCCGATCAGGACGTAGCGGACGCCGAGTCGTTCGGCGACCTGCCGGGGCGCGAGTGCCAGGGCTTGGGTCCGCAGCGCCGAGTGCTGGGCGATCACCGTGAGGTCACGAAACCGGGTCAGACTATGAATGATGTCCCCGGTGATCCCGGCGCACAACGGCTCGTCCTTCGCGTTCCCGGACAGATTGCGCAGCGGCAGCAGGGCAATCGAGCACTCGACGGGCGCACCGCTCGCCTGGCGAGCGGTCTTCCATGAAAGGCTTGGTGGTACTGACCTCGCCATCGTCCCCTCAAGGGCCGCGACCGGAACGATGAGCCTGTGATCATGCTCCTTCGGCGCGCGAAAGGCCAGCGCCCAATGGCCATGAGGATCTCGGTCCCGACCATCACCGGCGATGCTCCAGCCGGCAGCACCCGCCGTTTCGTCCGACGCCTCGAGCAACGCGGCGACGCGTCGAGATCACCCCATTGTTCCGCGGCCGCATGACCCCCGATCGGGTTGTTTTTTAGACCGCGAGCAGGATCAGGCCGGTCGCGACCAGGGCCATGGTCCAGATCAGATCGAGGTTGATCCAGCCGCGGCGCAGGAAGGCGACCCCGAACCACTGGTAGACCACGATCGCGATGATCCCGGTGATCGCGAGCATGGCGAGCGTATGCACGGCGACCGCGGCCAGCGCGATCGGCGCCGAGCCGGCGGCGGTCAGCTCCTTTGCGGGCGAGGCGGCGAGGCACAAGGGGATCAGCACCGGCACCAGCATCAGGCCGGCACCGTGCGCGCTCGCCATCAGGAACGACCAGGCGCCGAGCCCGAGCATGCCGACCTGCATGCCAAAGCGCACCCGGTGGCGGGAGCCGTAAAGCGCGTGGTACGCGGCCCAGCCGATCAGCAGCATGCCGGCGCCGATCCGGAGCGCCCGCTGGTCGACCACCACACCCAGGAGAACCACGGCGAGCGCGACCGCGAGGACCGCGAGCGCGTGGCCGATCGCGATCGGGAACAGGGCCAGGACGACTACGGCCCGGCTGCGGCGATGCAGCCCGAGCGCCACCGCGAACAGCCAGCCCATCGCCGGATTGACGCCGTGGAAGGCGCCGAGCCCGGCGAGCGCCAGCCACGGCCACGACGCGCTCACCGCCGCGCCCCGCCAATCGGATGAGTACGCCCCCGCGGCCCGGCATGCATCGCGTGCACGCAATCAGCTATCATCCTGCCGCGGCGCGGGATGCTCGTCGAACCTGAGGCGGTTGTTGAACGGATCGATCACCTCCATCAGCCTCGAGCCCCAGGGCGTGCGCTCGATGCCGGGGCGCATGAAAGGGTAGCCCTTGGCCGTGATCTCGCGGTGGAACGCGTCCAGCCCCGTCGTCGGGATGTGGACGCAGCCGCCCGGACAGCAGTCGCCGTGGTGCTCGCTGAGATGCAGCACGAGGTCGCCGCGCGAGACCTGCATGTAGACCGGCGCGTCGTCGTCGAAGCGATGCTCCCAAACCACCCGCAGCCCGAGGAAGCCCACATAGAACGCCTTCGCCTTGGCGACGTCGAAGATGCGCAGGATCGGAACGGTTCGAAACGTCGGCTCAGCCATGTCTCAGGCCCCCGCCATGCCCGCGCTACGCTGTAGCGCGCCGGGGCGATCCCTTCAAGGCGCGCCTTCGGCCGAGAACCCTGCCCGTGCGATGATCATGCGTGCGCATGATCACGGAGCCATTTTCGAGTAGGTTGGGCGAGCCGGAGGCGGAACCCAACGGTCTGCTCCATCCGACACTTTCGGGAACGAGCCGGCACAAGTCACGCATCGGTTCGGCGGCGGGCCGATCAGGAGAGCCGACGATCGCCGGGGGCGTGGCTCGCGAAGGAGAGGGACGATGGCGGCAAGCGTCGAGGACGGGCTGGCACGGACGGATGCGCCGAGGTCGAGCACGCCGCCCACGGCCGCGACGTGGCTGCGGCAACGAGCGGTGCGCGCGCGGCGCTTCTTCCCAGGCAGCCGCATCGCTGCCATCCCGGCCGGACCCGTCCCGAGGTGGCCCGATCGGCAAGGAGACACCTCGATGCCCGCCGGCAGGTTCCGGCCCGCGCACGCCGCGCTGATCGCCGCCCTGGCGCTCGGGGCCTGCGCCTCGACCGAGGAGGCGCTGATCGAGCAGGGCTATCCGCCGGCCTATGCCGCAGGCTACGACGACGGCTGCTCGAGCGGCAAGGAAGCGGCAGGCGGCGTGCTCGCCGAGGCGGCGAAGGACGCCAGCCGCTACGGGACCGACGACCAGTACACGAAGGGCTGGGATGGCGGCTTTGCCAAGTGCCAGAGCGACATGGCTGCCATGGTCCGGGACGCCCGGCTGCGCAACCCGAGCCGGGACAAGTGAGGGCGGCAGCCGGGCAAACGACGTCGCCATCACGCTTGACGACCTCGTGCCGGCTCGAGACCGGTGTGCGCCGGGAGCAGGGCGCCGTCGCCGCTCCCTCGGTGCTCGAGATCGTCTGGCCTCCGAAAGCGCGGGCTCGGCCGACCGACACCTCGACTGGCGTGGTTGGAGCAAGGGTATGGGCCATCCGTGCGCGGGCTCCAGAGCGGCTGAGGCTGCGCCCGTGAGCCGCTCATGACGGAGCGCCGGTTCCTCGAGGAGGCGCGGGCGCGGTGCCGGCCGCCGGGCACTCGAGCTCGCGGCCGGGGCGGAACGAGGGCTCGGCCGGATCGGGCGGGCCTCGAGGAGTCCGCGACGGCGCGGCCGCCGTGCGCCGCTACGGCTGTGGGCGAGCACCTGCGGACGTGGTGGTCGGGGTCGTCGCGACCGGCGCCCCCTCCGCGCGCACCGGGGCCCAGCCGAAGTATGCGGCGACGAGCGCGAGCAGGGCGTGTAGCCACACGTCGTGGCCGTACAGCGGGATCAGCCCGAAGGTCGTGTTGAACAGCGGGATCAGCCCCATCACGGTGAGGACCCCGTAGATCACCGCCACGCTCTGCGCGTAGAGCCGGGCCGCCGAGAACGTCCGATAGGCGGCGAGGCCCCAGACGCCGAAGGCGAGGTGCACGATGTTGTGCAGCACGTTGACCGGAAACAGATCGAACAGCCGCCCGAACCCGGTGGCGACGGTGAGCGCCGGGCCCGCCTGCGGCGGCGCCACGAGGCCGGGCACGAACCCGGCAATGCCGACCAGCAGGAAGACGATGCCGTAGACCAGGGCGAAGTAGCGGACGTAGCGAGCGAGCATCACGCATCTCCATGATGATGCGGCGGGCGCCGGCACTCCGTGCGGCGGCGGGTCGGCGCGCGGCGGGCGCACCGCCGCCGCAGCGGGCCTGCCTCGGCGGCCTGCTGTCGTTGAGCTCGATGAGGGAACGCGCCGGCAATGTCGGGGTTCCGTCCCTCCGCCGCCGACCGGCCAGCTGCGGACATCCTCCCATCCCGCTACGGTGCCGCCTCGATCCGGTAGATCGCGCCGCCGTGATCGACCACGTACAGCTCCCCGGCCGCGTCCTCGCCGAACGAGCTGATCGACAGGTCGGTGTCCAGGAGCACCGAGCGCTCGCGCTTGCGCAGGCCGAAGATCTCGCCGCTGCAGTAGTCGCCGAACACGTAGGTGCCCTTGAGAGCGGGGACCTCGCGCCCGCGGTAGAAGTAGCCGCCGGTCACCGAGCAGCGGCCGCGCCCGTGGCCGTATTCGGTGCGCGGCGGCTTGAAGCCGCTCTGCTCGCAGTCCTCGGGCGGGTCGAAACAGCGACTTCCCTCGAGAACCCGCCAGCCGTAGTTGCGGCCGCGCCGGATGACGTCGATCTCCTCCCTCTGGCCCTGCCCGACATCGCCCGCGAACAGCCGCCCCTTCTTGCGGTCGAACGAGAACCGCCAGGGGTTGCGCAGGCCAAGCGCATAGACCTCCGGCCGACCGCCGCCTGCGATGAACGGATTGTCCGGGGGGATGGCATAGGGCCGGCGGCCGTCGACGTCGATGCGCAGGATCTTGCCCAGCAGCACGTTCGGGTTCTGCGCGCGGTTGCCGGGATCGCCGCCCGAGCCGCCATCGCCCAGCGCGATGTAGAGGAAACCATCCGGACCGAAGGCGATCATGCCGCCGTTGTGGTTCGCAAATGGCTGGCCGACGGTGAGCAGGGCGCGTCCCGCCGGCCGCGACCGGCTCGGGTCGCGCGAGGCCCGGAACTCCGAGATCACGCTCGCGCCGTCCTCGGCCCTTGTGTAGTGGACGAAGTAGCGGCGGTTGTCGGCGAACTCCGGATGGAACGCGAGCCCGAGCAGGCCGCGCTCGCCGCCCGAGCTGACATCCTCGCGGAGGTCGAGGAAGGGCTCGGCGAGCAGCTCGCCCTGGTCCACGATCAGAATCCGGCCCGCCTGCTCGACCACGAACAGACGCTCGCTGCCATCGCCCACGTGGGCCACGAATACCGGTTGCTCGAGACCCAGGGCCACCGGTTCGAGGCGCAGCGTGTCCTGTGCCGCGGCGGTGGTCGTCGCCGCCGCCATGAGGCAGCTCAGCAGCAAAGCGGACAGGGTTCGCAGCATGGTCGCCTCCAGGCCGGCGCCGTCCAGCCGGTCGCCTACGGTTCCCACATAGGGCATGAGATGGCTCCGACGAGGGCGGGTTCGGGGTTCGATCCGGCCGGATTGAGCGGCGCTCCACAGGGACGACACCTACAACAAAGCAGCCTCAGATGACTGTTCCTCGGAGACGGCCCCGGTGGGGGCATGGCCTTTCTGGCGGCGCACGCTCGCCGGGTCGGATCGCTGCCGGTCAAGGCCAGCGCAGCGGCCGGCCTCACCGCTTGCAGCCTTGCCCGGCGGCGACCGCACTCTCGCCAGCAAGAGGGCGTGCGACAGAAGCGACCCAGGGCATTGATGCCGACCTACGGTTCCCCAACCGGGGTCGTGTCGCGAGGTTGGTGGAAATTGGCTGAGGTGGCGTAGGTTCCGATCGGCAAGATCGAGAAGGAACCCACGCCATGAAGGAAGTTACGCCAGGCTTGGCATCTGCG
>JBOHKK010000285.1:0-8275 GCA_050729115.1 Geminicoccaceae bacterium
AGCCGGTCCAGCCGCCGGCGAGCGGCAGCTTGCGGAACCGGCCCGCGCGGCGACCGAGCCGGCCGAGCAGGGTGATCGCGATGCGCGCGCCCTGATGGTAGAGCGCCGGCCGCTTGGCGACGAACGCCCACAGCCGCGTGCCGTAGCGGCCGACCGGCGGGCTCAGTCCCTTGGCGAACTCCTGCTCGCGCCAGTGGCGCATCATCTTGGGCAGCGGGATGCGCACCGGGCAGACCTGCTCGCAGCGGCCGCAGAAGGTCGAGGCGCCCGGCAGGTGGTGCCCCTGCTCGATGCCGATGAAACTCGGCGTCAGCACCGCCCCCATCGGGCCGGGATAGACCCAGCCGTAGGCATGACCGCCTGTCGCCAGATAGACCGGACAGTGATTCATGCAGGCGCCGCAGCGGATGCAGCGGAGGATGTCCTGAAACTCGCTGCCGACCATCGCGCTGCGGCCGTTGTCGACCAGAACCACGTGGAAGGCGGTCGGGCCGTCCAGATCGGCCGGCCGCTTCGGCCCGGTCAGCACGGTGGTGTAGGCGGCGAACTCCTGACCGGTGGCGGAGCGGGCGAGAACGCGAAGCAGCGTGCAGGCGTCCTCGAGCGTCGGCACCAGCTTCTCCAGGCTGGCGATGACGATGTGGGTCTTGGGCAGACCCTGGGTCAGCTCGGCGTTGCCCTCGTTGGTGACCAGGATCACCGAGCCGGTCTCCGCGACCAGGAAGTTGGCGCCGGTGATCCCGACGTCGGCCTCGAAGTAGCGCTGGCGCAGCTCGCGTCTGGCCTCGGCGAGCAGCGCCTCGGGCTCGTCGAGCCGCGGCGTGCCGTGGCGCTCCGCGAACAGCGCCGAGATCCGGTCCTTGGTCATGTGGATCGCGGGCGCCAGGATGTGGCTCGGCGTCTCCCCGGCGAGCTGCACGATGTACTCGCCGAGATCGGTCTCGACGCGCCGGATGCGGTTCGCCTCGAGCGCCTCGTTGAGGCCGATCTCCTCGGCGATCATGCTCTTGCTCTTGGTCACCGAGCGGGCGCCGACGCCCTTGCACAGGCGCAGCACCACCGCTCTCGCCTCGGCGGCATCGCGCGCCCAATGCACCTTGCCGCCCTGCGTGATGACCCGCTGCTCGAACGCCTCCAGATAGAGATCGAGGTGGGCGAGCGTGTGGTCCTTGATCGCCTTGGCCTGATCGCGCAACGCCTCGAACTCGGGCAGTGCGGCCGCCGCCAGGCGCCGCTTCTCCTGAAAGCCGCTCTTCGCCAGAGACAGCGCCTGCTGCAGCACCGGGTCCGCGAGCGCCCGGCGGGCGTTGTCCTTGAAGGCGCGCGAGGTCGCCTGCATGGCGCGCCCTAAGGGTTCGGACCGCCGATCGGCGGCTGCTCGGTGGCGGCGGCCAGGACCTCGGCGACGTGGCGCACCGCGACCTGCGAGCCGAGGCGGGACAGACGCCCGGCGATGTTCATCAGGCAGCCGAGATCGCCGGCCAGCACCACATCGGCCCCCGTGGCCACGATCTCGGCGGCCTTGTCGTCGACCATCTTGGTCGAGATCGCCGGATACTTGACGCAGAAGGTGCCGCCGAAGCCGCAGCATACCTCCGCGCCCGGCAACTCGGCCAGCTCGAGCCCGCGTACGCTCCGGAGCAGCAGGCGCGGCTGCTCCTTGATGCCGAGCTCGCGCAGGCCGGCGCAGGCGTCGTGATAGGTGACCCGCGCCGGGAACTCGGCGTCGACGCCGATGACGCCCTGGACATCGGTGAGGAAGCTGATCAGCTCGAAGGTCCGTCCGGCGAGCTCGCGGGCCCGTTCGGCCTCGCGCGAGCCCTCGGCGAACAGCTCCGGGTAGTGCTGCCTGAGCATGCCGGCACACGAGCCCGAGGGCACCACGACGTAGTCGTAGCCGTGCAGCGCGTCGATGGTCCGGCGCGCCAGGTCGCAGGCGTCATCGCGATCACCCTGGTTGTACGCCGGCTGGCCGCAACACGTCTGTCCGCGCGGCACCTCGACCCGGCAGCCGGCATCCTCGAGCAGCTTGAGGGCGGCGAAACCGACCGACGGCCGAAACAGATCGACCAGACAGCTGACGAACAGCGCGACGCGCGGCGCGGAGGTATCGGACATGGCGGCTTTACGCGGTTGGGCGCGCGACCTTAGCCGATCGGCCCGCGCCGGAGCAAATCCGGCGAGCGGCCGACCGGCGCAGGCTAGACTAACTGACCGGGATCAGCGTCCTCGGCAGCAGGACCGCGTAGCGCCCCCGGCTCTTCATGTGGCCGGCGATCGCCTCGGCGCGCGCCCCTGCTCCCCAGAACACGTCACCGCGCACCACGCCTTTGATCGCGCCGCCGGTGTCCTGCGCCACCATGAGCCGGCGCAGCGGCCCCTCGCCGTCGGGCCAGGGCGCCGTGGTGTCCAGCCAGACCGGCACCCCGAACGGGATGTAGCGGCGATCGACGGCGAGCGAGCGTCCGGCGGTCAGCGACACGCCCTGGGCGCCGAGCGGCCCGTCGTCCGGCCCCAGCTCCGGGCGCTCCTCGAAGAAGATGTAGGAGCGGTTGCGGGCCATGATGTGGGACGCGTCGCCCGGATGCGCCTCCAACCATGCCTTGATCGTCGGCAACGAGACCTCCTCGCGGGTGAGCCCTCCGATCTCGATCAGATCGCGCCCGATCGCGCGATAGGGGTGGCCGTTCTGACTGGCATAGCCGACCCGGATCAACGAGCCGTCATCGAGCTGCACCTGGCCGGAGCCCTGGATCTGCAGAAAGAACTTGTCGATCGGGTCGTCGACCCAGAGCAGCTCCAGGCCGCGGCCGGCGAGCATCCCGGTCGCGATGTCGGCGCGCGAGTAATAGGGGACGAACTGGCCGCCCTGGACGCGACCATAGATCGCATAGCCCGCCAGTTGCGGGTTGAAGCGCGCGAGATCGACCCGCACCAGATCGTCCGGCGGCCGATGGAGCGGGACGGTGTAGGCGCCGCCGAAGTGGCGGGAACCGAACAGCAACGGCTCGTAGTAACCGGTGAACAACCCTTCGGGATCGTCGCCGTCGGCCACGAGATACGGGCTGAAGTGGTCCTCGAAAAAATCGCGGGCCTGGTCCGCCGAACCTTCGGCCACCGTCGCCGCATCGGCGCAGACCAGTCGCCAGTCGCCGATCTCGCCGAACCACGGGTCTGGTCCCATCGGGGTCGCGGCGCCGTGCTGATCCAGCTTGGCGCACGAGCGCCGGAACGCGCTCAATGCCTCGCGTGGGTCATCGGCGCGCCATCCGATCAGCTGCTCGTAGGCGATCGGGCGAAGCGTGAACACCGGCGTCGGCTCGGGCGCCGGCTCGACCCGCCGCTCAGGGGCACAGGCTGCGAGGACCAGGCAACCGAGCAGGAACCATGATCGCCGCCCGGCCAGGAGCCGAACCAGTGTGCGCATCAGTCGGGGGTGCGGGTCTCGACCAGGAGCCAGTTCGGATCGGGGCTGGCGGTGTCGCGCTCGAAGGTCCAGAGGTCGATCACCTCTTCCGCGGTCTGGGGATCGCCCTCGAGGAGCTTACCGTCGGTGTCCTTGAGCAGATTGATCTGCTCGCTCTTGAACCGGACGGTGACGCGCGCGCGGCTCGCTTCCATGACCGCGCCGACGATCTCGGCCGCCGGAACCGCGGTCAACTGGGTCTCGAGGGTCTGCCCGGCCGCCTGGCGTTGATCGATCGCGCCGTCGAAGCCGCGATACACCTTGTCGGCGAGCAACGGCCGCAGCGTCGCCTTGTCGCCGGCGGCATAGGCCTCCACAATCATCTCGAATGCGGTGCGCGCACCTGCGAGAAACTGCTGCAGATCGAAGCGGGAATCGGCCAGACGGATCTGGGTCAGCCCAGATTTGACATTGCCGTCGGCCAGATCGACCAGGCCCGCATCCGCCTCGGCCTGGGCCGACGACCGGTCCGGCAGGGTCACGACGTTATCGGCGGCGCCGTTGGGCCGCGGGCTGCCGAGGCCGCCCAAGCGCCGCCGTTCGTGGCCGGTCCGCCGCCCGAGCACGCTGCGCAGCCGCAGCGCAATGAAGGCCGCAACCATCGCGAAAAACAGGATGTCGATGTATTGAAACCCCTCGGACATACCGTCCCCACAACGCCCCGGTTGCAGCCACGGACGAATTCCTTGATCTTGCCCGCCGATGCCGCCGCCGCAACCTAAGAAGAGCACCCTAAACAATCATATAATCATGCGCACGCAAAAACAAACCGCGGCCGGTCCACGGCTCGGCCTCAGTCTGTTGGTCGCTCTCATCGGCGTGCCGCTCCTCGAGATCGCCTTGTTCATCGAGGTCGGCAGCTGGATCGGGCTCGGGCCGACCCTGGCGCTGATCGTCCTGACCGCGGTGATCGGCGCCTGGCTGCTGCGCTGGCAGGGCATCGGCGTGCTGCTGCGGGCGCAGCGGCAGCTGGCGGATGGCGTGCTGCCGGTCGCGGAGGTGTTCGAAGGCCTGTGCGTGGTCATCGGCGGCGCGTTGCTGCTCGTGCCCGGCTTCTTCACCGATGCCGTGGGCGCCCTCCTGCTGGTCCCGGCGGTGCGGCGTGGTCTGTACCGGCAGGTGCGGCGGCGGATCGAGCCGCACATCGTGCGGGACCCGGACGACTTCGCCGCCGGACCCGACCACGGTCCGCCCTCGGGTCCGACGATCGAGGCCGAGTTCGAGGAGGTCGGCGAAGACCGGCCCGGGTGGTCTGGCAACGGCGGGGACCTGCCCCCGCCCCGCGGCGACTGGGGACGGCGGCCATGATCCTGGTACGCCACGCCGAGTCGGAGTGGAACCGGCATTTTTCGCGCACCCGGATCGATCCCGACATTCCCGATCCGCCCTTGACCCGAGCTGGCCGACGCCAGGCGGGGCGGCTGGTCGAGCAGCTGGCCGCCGCCAACGTCGAACGTCTGGTCGCAAGCCCCTATCGGCGCGCCCTGGAGACCGCAACGGTGGTCGGGAATGCGCTCGGTCTGGCGATCACGGTGGAGCCACTGGTGCGCGAGCGTTGCGTGTTCTCCTGTGATCTGGGCACCGCGCCGCAGCAGCTGGCCGCGCTGTGGCCGGAGCTCGATTTCAGCCACCTGGAACAGCAGTGGTGGGGCGTGCCGGCGGAAAGCGAGGCGAGCCTCGGCCGGCGTTGCGCCGAGTTTCGCGCCAAGACCGACGCTTTGCCGGACCGCCGGCAGGTCGCGGTGATCACCCACTGGGGCGTGATCCGCGCGCTGACCGGCCAGGAGCTCACCAACGCCGCCTGCACCCGGCTGGCCTGAGCCCGAACACCCCAACGAGCACGAGGACCCGCAGACCATGGCCGACAGCCCCGAGACCCCGCCTGGCGGCGCGCCCGCCGACCGGACTCCCGGCGATCAGACCCCCGGCGATCAGACCCCAGGCGATCAGACCCCCGGCGATCAGACCAACGCCCCACGGCTGCTGATCCAGAGCCAGTACGTGAAGGACCTGTCGTTCGAGAACCCGCGCGCGCCAGCCAGCCTGCAGCCGGGCCAGGCCCGCCCCGAGATCCAGATTCGAGTGGACGTTCGGGCCCGACAGCTGGAGGCCGAGCGCTACGAGGTGTCGCTGCAGCTGCACGTCGAGGCGAAAGCGGAGGGCGACACCGCGTTCATGGTCGAGCTGACCTATGGCGGCGTGTTCGGCCTCCTCAGCATCCCGCAGGAGAGCCTGCAGCCGCTCCTGCTGATCGAATGCCCGCGTCTTTTGTTTCCCTTCGCCCGCCGGGTCGTCGCCGACGCCACCCGGGATGGCGGCTTTCCGCCGCTGCTGATCGATCCGATCGATTTCGTCACGATTTACCGACGACGTCAGCAGCAGGCCCGCACGGCGCCCCAGGCCGAAGGCGAACGGGTGCCCAATCCGATCGTCGGCGACGGCGCGTCGAGCTGACGCTAATCGCCCTGCACCACCCGGAGCGGCGTGCTTGGCGGCTGCGGAAAAGGGGTCTGACCCCGTTTAGCCCTCCCCGTTTACCCCTGACCCCGTTTCCCATGGTCGGCGACGGCGCGTCGAGCTGACGCTAATCGCCCTGCACCACCCGGAGCGGCGTGCTTGGCGGCTGCGTGATCCCGAGCGCGGGCAGCACCTGCTCGACGGTATCGACCACGCGATAGAGCGTGCGGGCGCCGGGCAGCGCGAAGCTGTGCCCCACGATCTGGTCGACCAGGGCAATGAACGGGTCCCAATAGCCGTCCAGGTTGACCAGCACGATCGGCTTGTCGTGGTAACCGAGCTGGCGCAGCGTGATCACGTCGAGCAGCTCGTCCAAGGTGCCGAGACCGCCCGGGAGAATGACGAAGGCATCCGCCCGGTCGATCATCTGCTGCTTGCGCTCGAACATGTCCCGGGTGGTGATCAGCTGGGTGATGGCTCGATGCCCGACCTCGCGCTCCAGCAGACGGGAGGGGATCAGGCCGATCACCTCGCCGCCCGCCGCCATCGCGGCGTCGGCCACCGCCCCCATCAGGCCGACGTGGCCGCCGCCGTAGATGACCGCGACGCCGGCTGCCCCGAGCATCTCGCCAAGCCGGGTCGCGACCCGGCGAAAGGCGGGATCGGAGCCGTACTGCGAACCGCAGAACACGCAGACGCTTCGCGCCATCAATGGCCTCTCAGGGGTGGTGCGCCAACGCACTCTGCGGTGTTTGGCCGGTCGGTTTCAAGGGCAACCTGCATGCCACTCCACGTCCGAGCGCCGGCCAGGGCGAGGCGTGGTCCCGCCAGACCGGCCACCTTTCGATCCAGAACGTTCGCTGGCCCCGCTCGACAACCGTTCGCTGGCCGCGATCGACAACGGTTTGCCGGACCCTTGGTATCCCGAAGGAATCGGCAGGGGAGAGGATCGCTCGGCAGCTGCCAGAGGTAAGCGTGTGGGAGGGAACCCTGCCGGGCGACGAGTTTGGCCTTATACCGATCCCACAAGGTCCTGATGCTCCGCACCGACCGCCGCGGCCGCGTGGCGCTCCGGGGTGACCACCGAAGTCGCCCCTGGGACCCAGCCACGTGGAGCCAGGCACGCGGCCGGGCGCCCACAGAAAAGTATGATGCCGGGCGAACAACGGTTCGAATGTTGTGAGCCCGATATGGCCGTGGCGAAGCTGCACGGGTGCGGGCACAGCACGGCGTCAGGAACCAGCGGATGGAGCCGTCTCGCAGCTCGCGCTTGCGCGGACCCATCGTCGAAACAGGCGGGGCCGTGCGCGCCGAGCTTCATCGGCGCGGCGGTGCATGGTTTCGATGCAGGTCATCGGCACAACCCTGCAACGGAGCGTGTCAGGTCCACCGCTCGCGCGCTTCATCGCCGCTTCTTCGTTGGTGCCGAGACCGTTGCAGCTTCGCCTCGGAGCGGATCCGTTCGTGGGCGGCCTTTGCAGCGCGGCTGACCGGCTCGCCTGCCAGGACAGTGACTCTTTTCCGGGTCCGTCATGGCGCGTACACCCGGATCGCCATGCCGCTGTAGTGGCTCTGCTTGAACCAGGCGCGGCAGCGGTTGATGATGGCCCGACCCTTCGCGACCGCGCGAGCCATCAGCTGGATGACGTGCTCGCCTCTCTCGAGCGGCAGTACCCAGCTGAACGGCATGTCTTGGTAGTGCTGCCAGCGCTGGGCGTTCTGGGTCGCGTAGGTGCCGATCGGCGCTCGCACCTGCTGGCCGTTGATCGCGAGTGCGATCCCGGTCATGAACGTGTCGTCGCGATCGCAGCGCTTATCCTCGATTTGGAAGCCGAGGTGCCCCGTGATCTCGACCAGGCCGTCGTCTTCGAGGTTGATCTCGTATTCCATCCCAGGTACGGCGCGCCAGTCTCGGGACACTCGCTGCTCACGCCCGCCGCCGTCGCCCGGGTTGGTCGGGAAGTCCGGCTGGAGGAGGATCGCCTGTACCAGGACGAGGCCGGCCGCGAAGGTGTGTTCGATGGTCACCAGCCAGATCCTCTCTCACACTGCCGCTGCCGGCGCTGGGAGGTCTTGATCATCAGGCCCATTTTCGCTGCTCCTTGCGGCGCTGGCGCAAGCGCGCCGCTTGCGTCTCTCGCGCAGCTTCAACTCGTGGACGTTGACTTTGCATGTCGGCGCGATTGCGCGTATTGTGCGCGCTTAAGGTTAACGAAATGTTCACGGCCATGATCAGCCGTACCTATCTGGCAGTTACTCTCATTGGTCTGACGCTTGCTCTGGGCGCGGGCTGGGGGGTGTACGAGCTGCGCCGCGAGCGCGCCGTCGAGGCGCCGGTGAGCGGGACCGACG
>JBOHKK010000286.1:0-8256 GCA_050729115.1 Geminicoccaceae bacterium
CGGCATCGCCCCTGGCCACGCGCAACTCGCCTTCGGGATTCTGGAGCAGCACCTGGCCGTCGAGCATGATCACTTCGGCCCGGTCGTCGGCGACGCGGACCAGGAACTCGGTGCCCTCGGCGGCCGCGTTCACGAACGGGGTGTCGACGGCGAGCGCCCGCGGCTGATGGCTGAAAAAGTATACGCTGCCGAAGATCAGATCGAGCAACGAGCGGCGTTCTTCGGTGATGCTCTGGAAGGCGAGCGTGGTGCGCTGGTCGAGCCTGAGCAGCGCATCGTTGGCGAGCACGAGGGCGGCGCGGCTCGCCCGGCCGAGCCGGACCGTATCGCCGAGGCACAACTCGTCGTCGAGCGACGCGGCCATCCATACGGCGGCGCCGGCGCGCTGCAGCTCGACCGTCCCCTGCACCGAGACGACGCGCGCCGCGGCCGGCTCGCACCGCTCCTGCGCCCGAGCTGCGCCGGGACTCAGCACCGCCAGCACCTGCAGCGCGATGGCACCGGCGGCGCACCGCGAGTTTCCAAAAGATCGACTTGAAATAGAAAATAAGCACATTCCAAGCGGTTCCCTGGCACGGTCCCGCGCGCTCGTACAATGATCACGCAACTTTTCACTGACAAGGGTTGAATCATACACAATTGCTATGTCCGACCAGCCATATCCTCAATTTCAAGTCGTGTTTGTTGCCTGCCTGTGGCCGATACGGTCCCGGTCCTATTTGCGATCGAGCCGGACTGCGCCGTGCGCCGTCGGCACGCAGGTACCATTCAGATATTGCACGCAGTGCTTGCGGTAGAAGGAGGCCGGTCCGTCCGAAGGTCGCGCCGCGAGAATCGTGTCGAAACGCCGCGCGGCATTCGCCCACCGCCCCTGCTCGAACTCCTCGAGCGCGGCGGCGAAGCCCGGAGCGAGCTCGGTCGGCCGGGTATCGGCGGCGCGGCCGACCACCTCGACCACCGGCAGGGCCCCGCCCTTGCCGACCAGCTGAAAACGCCCGAGCGGACGGCTCACGATCTCGTCCAGCCCTTCGACCACGGCCCGGGCCGCGATGATCCGCGTGCCGAGCTGCTTGTTCAGGCTTTCCAGCCGCGCCGCGGTGTTGGCGCAGTCGCCGATCACGCTGTACGCGAAGCGCCCGCTGCCGCCGACGTTGCCGAGCACGACGTCGCCGACGTTGAGGCCGATCCGCGTCGGCAGGCAGCGCGGATGATGCTCCCCATTGAAGGCCCTGATCGCGCGATCGATCTCGAGCGCGGCAAGACAGGCTCTGAGGCGGCACTCGCGCTCGGGCTTGGCCGCGGTCCAGACCGAGGTGGTGCCATCCCCGACCACGTCGGTGACCAGGCCGCCGTGGCGCTCGACCACGCCGAACAGGATCGCGAAGTACTGATCGAGAAACTCGCTCAGCTCCTCGGGCGCCATGCCCTCGGCGAGCGTGGTGAAGCGCGAGGCGTCGGTGACCATGCAGGCGGCGAAGACCCGCTCCTTGAGGCCCGCCGGGTCGAGCGCCGCCTCGGCGAAGCCGAGCGCCACCTTGGGAGGCAGATAGTAGGCCATCCCGCGGCTGAGGTTGGCTCTTGCCCGCTGCGCCTCCCGGTACTGCAGCACCAGACCGGCGAACAGGCCGAGCGGCAGCTGGATCAGAAGCGGGATGGCGACCGGAAGCCAAAGCTGCTCCCGGGCGAACGCCAGCTCGGCGCCGGCATAGAGCAGCGCGGCGAGGAGCAGCGCCGCAGGTATGGCGGTCACCGCCGGCAGCCGCCGCGCGACCAGGCCGATCGCGAAGCCGAACAGGCCGAGCCATGCGAGCGCGGTCCAAGCACCCACCCGCTGGAGGAGGCGGTCCTCGAGCAGATTGGCGAGCGCGGTGGCGGCGATCTCGACCCCGCCGAGCTCCACCCCGTTCGAGCGTGAGAACACCGTCGGGAAATTGTCGTCGTGGGGATTGTTGAGGTCGGACAGACCGACGAACACCACCCGACCGGCAAGCTCCGCGGCACGCGTCTCGGCGTTGTCGCCAAGCAGGCGGTAGAGGGGTGTGGTCAGAACCGTGCCCGCCGGCCCGTAGAAGTTGAGGTAGTGTTTGTCCGGTCCGCCGTAGAGCGTGATCAGCGCACGCAGGGTCCGCCGATCCGCAACCGACAGCGATGCCGTCTCCAGCCGCGCCGATGCGCGCGCGGCCAGCCCGGGATCGGCCAGAAACGCCGCGCGCACCTCCCCGATCACCTGCTTCAGCGCCGCTGCCCGTTCGAGGGCGCGGCGATCCGCCGGCAGCGTCTCGGCTCCCCTCATCCCGGCCTGGCGCAGGAGCGCGCGCCAGTGCGGATAGACGTCGAGCGCACGGCGCTGCAGCGCCACGACGGGCAAGCTCGGAAAATCCTCCAGGTTGGCGCCGAAGGCCCAGAACTGGCTCACCTGGGTGGGCACCTTGGGCAGCGGGAAGGGGCCGGATCCGGCCGCTACGTCGACGAACGCGGGCAACGGCGGTCGCAGCTGTTCGCTGCTGGCAAGGCCAGCCACCGCGCCCGACCCGTCGCCGAGCGGCCGCACCGTGCGATCGAGATAGTCGAACAGGATGACCCGATTGGCGGCGCCGATCGCCGCCGCCAGCGCAGCGTCATCGGCGGCCGTGCGCGGTCGGTCCAGGATCAGGTCGAACACCACGACCGAGGCGTCGAACTCGACCAGCCGTTCGATCAGGCGGGCGTAGATGCGCCGGGGCCAGTCGCGGGTCTGTGCGGGCAGCCCCAGCTCCTCCGACGAGCGTCGATCGAGGCTCACCACCGCGACGTCGGCCGGCGCGGCCACCGGCCCGCGTGTCCAGAACAGCCAGCTGAGCCCGAAGCGCTCCTCCAATGGGAGGCCGAAAGGCGACAGCATGACCACGATGCCGAGCAACGCGGCACCCGCTCCGGTCAGGCTGGCACGGCTGAGCGCGCGCACTGGATCCAACTCCGGCCGGTCACCTCCGGCAACCTGCGGCAACGATCTCGTCCAGGCCGCGACGTCCTCGAACGAGAGCGGACGCGCGGCGAGGTCGAGTTTAACGACCGGCGCCGGCCTTTGGCTTGTGAACCAGTTCACACGCCCCTTGCTCGCGTCTCGCCAAGGGCGTTCGGAGTACGCCGGTCCTGGCGCGCCCTTGCCGACGGCGCCGATCGGTTGCGCCCGGAGGTCGAACGACGCGCGCTCGCGACCCCCCTGGTCGGCAAGGTTGCCGGCGCCCGTGGCTCCCCTAGTTCTTGGGGGTGGCGACGGCGGAGGCACCCGTGAATCACAATGCGGCGGGCAAGATCGCGGTGGTGACCGGTGCGAACCGCGGGATGGGTCTCGAGACCTGCCAGCAGCTGGCGCGCCTCGGCGCCCGGGTGATCCTGACCAGCCGCGACGTCGCGAAGGGCGAGGCGGCGGCCGAGCGCCTCCGCGCCGACGGACTGGACGTCCGCTGTCATCAGCTCGACGTCGCCGACGATGCCAGCATCGGGCGCCTCGCCGGCTTCATCGAGCGCGAGCTCGGCCGTCTGGACATCCTGGTCAACAACGCCGCGATCGTGCGCGGCCACGACGAGCCACGCGAGCGCGCGGCCAGGACCTTCGAGGCCAGGCCGTCCGGCTTCCGCCAGGTGCTGGCGACCAACCTGGTCGGGCCCTTCGTGCTCTGCCAGACTTTGATTCCGCTGATGCAGGGCAGCGGCCGCGTGGTCAACCTGTCTTCCGGCCTCGGGCGGCTCAGCGACATGGCGAGCGGCTTGCCGGCGTACCGCGTCGCCAAGGCGGGTCTGAACGCGCTGACCCGGATCTTCGCGAGCGCGCTCCAGGGCACGGGCATCAAGGTCAACGCCGTCTGTCCCGGCTGGGTGCGCACCGACATGGGCGGCTCGCATGCCTCGCGTTCGGTCGAGCAGGGGGTGGCGACCACCCTCTGGCTCGCGACCCTGCCGGACGACGGCCCGAGCGGAGGTCTCTTCCGCGACCGACGGCCGATACCCTGGTGAGATTCGAGCGCGGCGGCTGAGGACCGGGACGATCCGTTGGAGCCTCGGCGGCCGGCCGCAGGCAGCTGCCCCGCGAGGCGGCGCTGGAAAATCCCCGCAGGCTCCGGCATGATGGCTTCGGCAGAGACCAGGTCGAGGCATCGACCGGGAGCGCCCACCGAAACGACGATGCGAGGACCAGCGATGGCGGAACCAGCTCAGCAGACGATCCGGGAAGCGGTCGGCGTGTTCCACGACCGGGCCTCCTTCCAGAGCGCCGTCGAGGACCTGATGAGCGCCGGCTTCGATCGCGCTGAGCTGAGCCTGCTCGCCGGGGCGCGCGCGATCGAGGAGAAGCTCGGGCACGCCTATCAGAAGATCCAGGACCTGGCGGACGATCCGACCGTGCCCAGGGCCGCGTACGTCGGCAACCATTCGCTCGCCGAGGGTCGCACGGGGGTGATCGGCGGCCTCGCGTACGTCGGCGCGGTGGTCGGGGCGGGCGCGGTGGTGGCCTCCGGCGGCACGCTCGCCGCGGCCATCGCTGCCGCTGCCATTGCCGGCGGCGGCGGCGGACTGATCGGGGGTTGGGCCGCGCAATTTTTGGGCCGTGACCGGGGCAAGGCGCTGCAGCACCAGCTCGAGCACGGCGGCCTGCTGCTTTGGGTGCACGTGCGTGACGAGGCGGGTGAAAAGCGGGCGGTCGACATCCTCACCAGCAACGGCGCCGAGGACGTCCACGTTCACGACCTGCCCGGCTCGCGCGATCCCGCGAACAACCCGCTCACCGGCATCGAGCTCGACCCGTTCCTCCCCGACGCCCGGATCTAGGCTCAGGCTAGCGCAGGCGCCTTGCGGGACGGCAGCGCCGCAAAGCTAGCCGAGTGCCTGCCAGGGATTGATCAGCGGGGCGTCGAAGAGCGCGAAATCACCGGTGTTGCGGGTCGCGATCGCCAGGCCGTGGCGGAGCGCGGTCGCCGCGATCTGCGCATCGCCCACGCGCGCCGGACGGCCCTGGCGGCGCGCCCTCGCCATCAGGCCGCCATAGAGCAGCGCAGCCTCGTCGTCGAATGCCAGGATGCGGCCTCGGAATGCCCCCACCACCCGCTCGTGCAGCCAGATCTCGAAGCCGCGGCGGCGACGGCCCGGCGGCATGATCTCGATCCCGAACGCCAGCTCGGCGACGATCGTGCTGGTGAGGTACAGCTGGTCTGCCGCCTGGCGCTCGAACCACGCCACGACGTTGGCGTCCGGACGCGCCCGCTTCGGCTCGCTGACCACGTTCGTGTCGAGGATGATCCCGGGCAAAGGCTCAGAGGTCAGCCGGCTCGCCGCGATCGTCGATGCGCCAGCTATCGGGATCGGCTTCGGCAGGAAATGGGTCGCCCTGGCGGAGCAGCTCGAACAGATCCCTGCCCGACAGCTCCGGCTCCAGCGCAGCGCGCAGAATCTCGCGGTGCTCGGCCTCGACCGATCGGCCGTGCGCGCGCGCTCGCTGCCTCAGGCGCTCGACCAGCTCCGCCTCGAGCTTGCGCACCAAAAGAGTCGCCATGCCACGCGCATTCTTTCCTTCAACCACCACGCCAGAGATATGATATCGTACGTTATCATGCAATGCCGCCGGTGTTTGGAGACTTTTCGCGAGGCGGCGGGACCGCTATCTAGGCGGGTGACCACCGAGGGATTGCCGTCAGACCCATGCTCAGCTCGAACGAGATCCGCAAAGCCTTCCTCGACTACTTCGCCGGGGCCGGCCACGAGGTCGTGGCCAGCAGCCCGCTCGTGCCGCACAACGACCCGACGCTCCTGTTCACCAACGCCGGCATGGTGCAGTTCAAGAACGTCTTCACCGGGATCGAGCAGCGGCCGTACCGGCGCGCCGCCACCTCGCAGAAGTGCGTGCGCGCCGGCGGCAAGCACAACGAC
Organism: Geminicoccaceae bacterium; assembly: GCA_050729115.1. GTDB lineage: Bacteria > Pseudomonadota > Alphaproteobacteria > Geminicoccales > Geminicoccaceae > JBKPNX01. The sequence continues at coordinate 5,902 of JBOHKK010000286.1, forward strand.
CTCGACAACGTCGGCTACACGGCGCGGCACCACACCTTCTTCGAGATGCTCGGCAATTTCTCGTTCGGCGACTACTTCAAGGACGTCGCGATCGAGCTCGCCTGGAACCTGGTGACCAAGGAGTACGGCCTGCCGGCGGATCGGCTGCTGACCACGGTCTACGCCGAGGACGACGAGGCCTTCCAGCTATGGAAGAAGATCGCGGGACTGCCCGAGAGCCGGATCCTGCGCATCCCCACCTCGGACAATTTCTGGGCGATGGGCGATACCGGGCCGTGCGGACCGTGCTCGGAGATCTTCTACGACCACGGGCCCGAGGTGCCAGGCGGGCCGCCGGGCAGTCCCGACGAGGACGGCGACCGCTTCATCGAGATCTGGAACCTGGTGTTCATGCAGTTCGAGCAGATCGAGCCGGGCCGGCGCGAGCCGCTGCCCAGGCCCTCGATCGACACCGGCATGGGCCTCGAGCGCATCGCCGCGGTGCTCCAGGGTCTGCACGACAACTACGACATCGACCTGTTCCGCCGGATCATCCAGGCGAGCGAGGAGCTGACCGGCACGCCCGCGCTCGGCGCGCATCGCCCCTCGCACAAGGTGATCGCCGATCACCTGCGCGCCTGCTCGTTCCTGATCGCCGACGGCGTCATGCCCTCGAACGAGGGCCGCGGCTACGTGCTCCGCCGGATCATGCGCCGGGCCATGCGCCATGCCCACATGCTGGGCTCGAGCGAGCCCCTGATGTGGCGCCTGGTGCCGGTGCTGGTGGCCGAGATGGGTCAGGCGTTTGCCGAGCTGATCCGGGCGGAGCCGTTGATCACCGAGGTGCTCAAGCTCGAGGAGACCCGCTTTCGGGGCACCCTGGAGCGCGGCCTGCGTCTGTTGGAGGAGGCGACCGCGGGCATGTCCGCAGGCGGCGAGCTGCCCGGCGCGACCGCGTTCAAGCTCTACGACACCTATGGCTTTCCGCTCGATCTGACCCAGGATGCGCTGCGCACCCGCGGCATGACGGTCGACACGGCGGGCTTCGATGCGGCGATGGAGCGCCAGCGGGCGGAGGCCAGGGCGAGCTGGAAGGGCTCCGGCGAGCAGGCCGAGGAGCGGATCTGGTTCGAGCTGCGTGAGGTCGTCGGCGCGACCGAGTTTCTCGGCTACGAGCACGCGAGCGCCGAGGCCCAGGTGCGGGCTCTGATGGTCGGCGGCGAGCCGGTGCAGCGCGCCGAGCCGGGCGAAGTGATGGTGGTCACCAACCAGACGCCGTTCTATGGCGAATCCGGCGGCCAGATCGGCGATACCGGCACGATCCGCCGCGGCCCGGCCGTGGTCCGGGTCACCGACACCCAAAAGAAGCTCGGCGACCTCCATGTGCACATCGGCAAGCTCGAGGGTGGCGCGCTCGAGGTCGGCGACGTGGTCGACCTCGCGATCGACGGCGAGCGCCGGGCGCGGCTGCGCCGCGCCCATTCGGCGACCCATCTGCTGCACGCGGCGCTGCGCCGCCACCTCGGCTCGCACGTCACCCAGAAGGGCTCGCTCGTCGCCCCCGATCGGCTGCGCTTCGACTTCAGCCATCCCAAGGCGGTGACGCCCGAGGAGCTCGCCGCGATCGAGGCCGAGGTCAACGCGTTCTTGCGCCAGAACGCGGCGGTCGCGATCCGGCTGATGGACCGCGAGGCGGCGATCGCGGCCGGCGCCATGGCGCTGTTCGGCGAGAAATACGGCGACGAGGTGCGGGTCGTCTCGATGGGCCGCGAGCCCGACGGCCGCACCAGCTCGATCGAGCTGTGCGGCGGCACCCACTGCGCGCGCACCGGCGACATCGCGCTGTTCAAGATCACGGCCGAGTCGGCGGTCGCCGCGGGCATCCGGCGGATCGACGCGCTGACCGGCGAGGCCGCCTATCGACACGTCCGCGACGAGGAGCGGCTGCTCGGCGACACCGCGGCAGCGCTCAGGGTCACGCCGCAGGACCTGCCGGAGCGGGTGGCGAGCCTGGTGAACGAGCGGCGCCGGCTCGAGCAGGAGATCTCCAAGCTTCGCCGGCAGCTGGCGACCGGCGGCGCGGCGCCGCAGACCGCGGCGAAGGAGATCGACGGCATCCGCTTCGCGGCCCGCCAGGTCGAGGGCGTTCCGGCGCGCGACCTGCGCGGCATGGTCGACGCCATGCAGCGCCAGATCGGCTCGGGGGTCGCCGCCGTGGTCAGCGTCACCGAGGGCAAGGCGGCGGTCGTGGTGAGCGTTTCCGACGACCTCAAGGGCCGGGTCGACGCGGTCGAGCTGGTGAAGGCCGGGGTCGCCGAGCTCGGCGGCAAGGGCGGCGGCGGTCGCGCCGATTTCGCCCAAGGCGGCGGGCCGGAC
>JBOHKK010000287.1:0-8195 GCA_050729115.1 Geminicoccaceae bacterium
GCCCTGCTCCATGGCCTGGCAGCGGTCCCGGCCGTTCCGGCGGCCGCCCGGCGCGCCGCCAGGGACCGGCTCGCCGAGCTCGGACCGGCTGGTTTGCATGCCGAGCTCGCCCGGGTGGACCCGGTGATGTCGGCGCGCCTGCGGCCCACCGACTCCCAGCGGGTGGCGCGCGCCTACGAGGTGATCGCCGGCACCGGTCGCTCGCTCGCGGCCTGGCAGGAGGCGCTGCCGCTTCGAATCGAGCTGCCGACCCCTTGCACCGGCATCGCGCTGATGCCGCCGCGCGCGGCGCTCTACGCTCGGATCGAACGCCGCCTGCGCGCGATGATCGAGGCCGGCGCGCTCACCGAGCTCGAAGAGCTGCGCCGCCGCGGTCTCGACCCCGACCTGCCGCTGATGAAGGCGGTCGCGGTTCCCGAGCTGCTCGCCCGTCTGGAGGGGCGGATCGACCTCGCGACCGCAACCGATCGGGCTATCGTCCAGACCCGTCGCTACGCCAAGCGGCAGATGACCTGGCAGCGCCACCGGCTGTCCGAGCTGCGGGGCCTCGAGGCGTTCGGGGATTCCGCGGATCTGCCGCGCGGTATTTGGCGGCCGTTGTTGACCGGACCGGCCCTTGGCGCATAGTTTCCGATCTGCTTGAAAAAGCGTCAGAATGGGGACTGGCCATCCCCCCAATAAATGCCGAGGCATCGATCAGGAGCCCTTGTGATGTCGCAAACCACCACGCTCACCCGTGCGGACGCCGAGACACGCCCGATGACCGGCTCGGAGGTCGTGCTCCGGGCGCTGGTCGAGCAGGGCGTCGAGGTGGTATTCGGCTATCCTGGGGGCGCGGTTCTGCCGCTCTACGATGCGATCTTCAAGCAGAACTCGATCCGCCACATCCTGGTCCGCCACGAGCAGGGGGCGGTGCACGCGGCCGAAGGCTACGCCCGGAGCACCGGCAAGGTGGGCGTGGTCCTGGTGACCTCGGGACCGGGCGCGACCAACACGGTCACCGGGTTGACCGATGCCCTGATGGACAGCGTGCCGGTGGTGTGCCTGACCGGCCAGGTGCCGACCCACATGATCGGCAACGACGCGTTCCAGGAGGCCGATACGGTTGGGATCACCCGGCCGTGCACCAAGCACAACTACCTGGTCAAATCCGGCGACGTCCTGGCGCGCGTGGTGCACGAGGCGTTTCATGTCGCGCGCAGCGGGCGGCCGGGCCCGGTGGTGGTCGATCTGCCCAAGGACATCCTGATGGGGCCGGCGCCGTACACGCCGCGCGACGAGGTGAGCCATCGCACCTACAACCCGCGGATCGAGCCGCAGGCCGACCAGATCGCGCAGTTGGTCGAGCTCATGGCCAAGGCGCGGCGGCCGATCTTCTACGTCGGCGGCGGCGTGATCAACTCGGGACCCGAGGCGTCGACCCGGCTGACCGAGCTGGTGCGCGCGACCGGCTTCCCGATCACGCTCACCCTGATGGGCCTCGGCGCCTATCCTGCCTCCGATCCCCAGTTCATCGGCATGCTCGGAATGCACGGCACCTACGAGGCGAACCTGGCGATGCACGGCTGCGATCTGATGATCGCGCTCGGCTCGCGCTTCGACGACCGGGTGACGGGGCGCCTGGACCGCTTCTCGCCCGGCTCCAGGAAGGTGCACATCGACATCGACCCGTCGTCGATCAACAAGAACGTCCCGGTCGATGTCGCGATCGTCGCCGATGCCGGCCGCGCGATTGCGGCCCTGCTCGCGTGCTGGCGCGCCAAGGGGCTGCAGGCGGATCCCGAGAAGCTCGCGCCGTGGTGGGATCAGATCAAGGCGTGGCAGGCCGAGGACTGCCTGCGCTACCGGCAGAACGGCAAGACGATCAAGCCCCAGTACGCGATCCAGCGCCTGTACGAGCTGACCAAGGACCGCGAGACCTACATCACCACCGAGGTCGGCCAGCACCAGATGTGGGCGGCGCAGCACTACCGGTTCGAGACCCCGCGCCGCTGGATGACCTCGGGCGGCCTCGGCACCATGGGCTACGGCTTCCCGGCGGCCATGGGCGTGCAGGTCGCGCACCCGGACGCCCTGGTGATCGACATCGCCGGCGAGGCGTCCTGGGTGATGAACATGCAGGAGATGTCGACGATCGTGCAGTACCGGCTGCCGGTGAAGTCGTTCATCCTCAACAACAGCTACATGGGGATGGTGCGCCAGTGGCAGGAGTTCTTCCACGGCAACCGCTACAGCGAGAGCTACATGGACAGCCTGCCGGACTTCGTGAAGCTGGCCGAGGCGTTTGGCGCGGTCGGCCTGCGCGCCGAGACGCCCGACCAGGTCGACGACGTGATCCGTGAGATGATCGCCACGCCCAAGCCGGTGATCTGCGACGTGGTGGTCGATCGGGCCGAGAACGTCTATCCCATGATCCCGGGCGGGGCCGCCCACAACGAGATCAAGCTGTGCCCCGACGGCGAGGCGCCGGCACAGGGCTCCGAGGAGGGCATGGTCCTCGTCTGAGCACGCCCTGGCGCATGGCGGGGGTCCGGACGCGGACGGCGCCGGACCCTCTCGGGACAGGCGGGCGGCAGAGATGAGCGAGCGGGAGCAGCGGCACACGATCGCGGTTCTGGTCGACAACGAGCCCGGCGTGCTGGCGCGCGTCGTCGGCCTGTTCTCCGGGCGCGGCTACAACATCGACAGCCTGACCGTAGCCGAGGTCGACCACGCGCGCGGCCTGTCGCGGATCAACATCGTGACCAGCGGCACCGCGGCGGTGATCGAGCAGATCAAGGCCCTGCTCGACAAGCTGGTCCCGGTGCACAAGGTGTCCGATCTCACGATCGAAGGGCCGCACGTCGAGCGCGAGCTGGCGCTCGTCAAGGTCGGGGGCGACCGCGAGCAGCTGGTGCAGGCGCTCCGGATCGCCGATTTCATGCATGCCCGCCTGGTCGACAGCACGATCGGCAGCTTCGTGTTCGAGATCACCGGCGCGTCCGATCAGCTGGACGCGTTCATCCACCTGATGGAGCCGCTCGGCCTGACCGAGGTCAGCCGCGCCGGCGTGGTCGCGATCGCGCGCGGCGCCAAGGGCATGTGAGGGCGGGCGGGATGGCCGAGGCGCGACCGCGGGCCTGGACGATGAAGGAGTTTCTTGCCTTCGAGGCCGCGGAGCCGGAACGCTACGAGTTCGTCGGCGGCGTCGTACGTATGGCGACCGGCGGCTCCGCCGCGCACAGCGCAATCAAGGGCAACGTCGTGTTCGCGCTCGACGAGGCCCTTCGACGCACGCCGTGTCGCGCCTACATCTCCGACCTCAAGGTTCTGACCCCGACCGCCGTCATCTACCCGGATGTCCTGGTGGCCTGCCGACCGCTGGCAGCCGACGACGACCGCCTCCCCGATCCGACCGTGGTGGTCGAGGTGCTCTCGCCGGCCAGCGAGACCTTCGATCGGATCTACAAGTGGCGTGAGTACCAGAGGATCGCCTCGCTCCGGCACTACGTCCTGATCGAGCAGAAGGAGCGGCGCCTCGAGGTGTGGTCGCGCACCGACGCCGGCTGGGAGCTGGTGACGGTCGAACCGCCAGACGACGCGATCGCCCTTGACGCCATCGGCACGGCGCTCTCGCTAGAGGCCGTCTACCGCGACAGCGGCCGCTGAGGAATGGACAAGGCAGCGGGACACGCCTTCATGCCGGGACCAGCCTCTCGCGGAGGGCGTCTCGATATGCTGCGCTTGCCTTGGTGAGAAGACGCGTCTCCCGTGCCAGATTGGCTGGTAGGAGACCTGCTTTGGCTCCGTTCAGGCACACCTCTACATATAGCGCGATCAAATCCGGGCCGATCAGCCAGCCATGATCGAGCCGCAAAGCACAACTCTCGAACTGGCGGATCATCGCCGTCCGAATGCTGTTCTCGATCTCGATTCGCTGCTGCCAATCCTGGATCAAGGCCGACCCGGCTGGGCTCGACGCCACACTCACGGCGCCGAATCGACGGGATTGCTCTTCGGCCCGCTCGATCATGGCCCGCAATACGCTGATCGCCGCAGCAATGTACCCAGACAAAGCGGCAGTCAGGTCGTCGGCTTCCTTTCGGCAGAAAGCGTACCTTTTGACGACACCTGTGACGCACTTCCCAACAGGATAACCACCAAAGGCGCCGAGCATGGGCGCCACGACCGCAAGCCAGCCGCCCGTTACCCCGATGAGGCCGACGGTCGCGGCCACAGCGACAGCGCCGGCCTTTGCCGTGACCATCCGGCCAAAGCAGTCGATGCCGACGTTTTCGAGCGCAGTCAGCCAGTCAGTATGCTGTCTCGCTATGGCGATCGCATTGCGCGCGGCCTGCAGCGTGAGCGAGAAAAGGGGGATCTGAAGATCGAGAAGGTCGGCCCCCGCCTGCAACGAACTATCGGTGACCTGGCGCACCTCGGCATGGTTCAAGCCCGGTAACGCCATGACCCGGTCATCATCCGCAAAGTATTTTGCGAGTTCTTCATTCACCAGAGCGGGGATGTCCGGGTATCGACCGAGGTGCTCGTACACGCCGCTCGGATCACCCAGGCACTTGACCTGGAAGCACTCGCCGTTGACGAGCAAATCGTAACCGGGCTGTTGCGGGCTGTCCGGAAACGCGACTTCCGCGCCTTGGGCCCTCAACATTCCGGTAACCATCTGCTCGGCGACATAGCCCTGCAACTGAGCGACATCGCCGAGCCGCGTCGCGTCGCCAAGCGCCTGCAAGCTCTCCGCGTAGCGCGCGAAGCTGAAGATGTCCCCAAGGTCAGCGACACGGACGAAATCGAGCGCGTCGACGACCTGTGGGTCGATGCGCACCCAGTCGTATAGCAAATCACCAAAGGTAAGCGCGGCATAGGCCCGGGTTTCGCCATCGAATACCCGGCCGAATCGCTCTCGTGAAGCATCGGTCGGATCGATCGGCGTGTTCAGCGCCTTATCGATCGGAAGACCGCGGAGACCCCGGGTGTCAAAGGTGCGTGGATGACCAGCTGGCACGCTCGCTCTCCTAAGGTTACCGGGAAAGCCGGAAACGCTTGCCGCAACTGCGCCCGCCGGTCGCGATCGCCATACAGATACTCCCGATAGCGACCGGCCAAGTGCTCGACCAAGGCCCGAGACCGGCCACGTGCCTCTGGATCGGCCGATTTCATGGCAGCGAACGCGACCAGGAGAGGGACCAGTTCGGCGCGCATTTTTCGATTTGCCGACGTCGTCCACCAGCCGGTCCCGCCGCTAATCGCCACCGAAAGCACCAACGGATTCGTTGCGCACGCCAGTAAAGATGTTGCCATGAGGTAGACCGAGAAAGGCAACGTCAGGCCGATGATGCCGGCGGCGCCGGCGATCGTGGCGCTGAGCATCGCATAGACCGGGAACCCGCCGACGCCGGCCACAGTCGCCAATCCGGTGCCCAATGCCGCAAGACGCCCGGCGCGAATCAAGGTATCCTTCGAGAGATCATTGAGCCCGGCAACCCGTCTTACCTCTTCCTGTACGCCGGGGCCCAGTTGATCGAGGCCCTTGGCAATCTGCTCGGCGACGCGCTCGCGTTCCTCGGGCGATGCCTTCGGGAGCCAGTCGTCTAGACAGGTGAATAGCTGACATAGGACGTAACGCACGAGATCGGGGAGGGTCCTGACCTCGGGAATCTGGCTCCCTGCCGCGGCGCGCTGCTGTTGCTCCCTACGAACGTGGGCAATCGCTTTCTCTTCGATCTTCAGTACATTGACATGAAGCGCACCGATATCGGGAACGGCGGTGATTGGCATCTTGTGATGGGCGAGTAAACGGCACAGCTTCATCGCCTGCGGATCGAGCGGATGCCTAAATTCATCGATCCACGCGGTCGCCTTCTCAGGCGCGGCCTGTAGGTGCCGTTGCAGCTTCTCGAGCACTTCCTGAAGCTGGCGTTGAAGCTCCTCAGGCGCTTTCTGGAAGTTGCCTTGCACCCCCTGCGGCCATGAGCTTCCTTCCAGGTGGCGGCGCAGTGTTGGCAGGTGATGGAGCAGGGCGCGCAGCAGCCCAGCGCCGACGGTCATCCCGTCCCAGAGCCGCACTTGGCGAAGCGCCGACTCGCGCTCCTCGCCGCTCAAACCCAATATCAAGTCGCTCTGGAGCATCCCGGCGTTATCAACCAAAGATAGTTATGCTTGCCGGGTATATAGCGTCCAGAGCTTGTTCGCGCAAGGCGCCGTCACCCAACACGGCACGAGGTCGGCCATCGCGCCTGCTTGATCGCGCGCCGCCGCTTGCCTACAAGACGGCGTCTGACGAGTGCGGGGCCGGCGAGCCTCGCCGGGCATCTGAGCCCCGGACAGTCCAACGGAGGCCCCGGCCATGCGCGTCTACTACGACACCGATGCCGACCTGAACCTGATCAAGGGCAAGAACGTCGCGGTGATCGGCTACGGCAGTCAGGGCTTCGGCCACGCCAACAACCTCCACGACAGCGGCGTGCGCAACGTCGTGGTGGCGCTGCGCCCGGGCTCGGCCTCGGCGGCCAAGGCCGAGGGCGCCGGCTTCCAGGTGATGGCGCCGGCCGAGGCGGCGGCCTGGGCGGACGTGGTCATGGTGCTGGTGCCCGACGAGCTCCAGGCCGACCTCTACCGCGAGCAGCTGGCGCCGAACCTGAAGGAGGGCGCCGCGCTCGCGTTCGCCCACGGCTTCAACATCCATTTTCGGCTGATCGAGCCGCGCGCGGACCTCGACGTGTTCATGATCGCCCCCAAGGGGCCGGGGCACCTGGTGCGCGCCGAGTACGAGCGCGGCGCCGGCGTGCCGTGCCTGGTCGCGATCCATCAGGACGCGAGCGGCGGCACCCTCGACGTGGCGCTGTCCTATGGCGCCGCGATCGGCGGCGGCCGCGCCGGGATCATCGAGACCAGCTTCCGCGAGGAATGCGAGACCGATCTGTTCGGCGAGCAGGTGGTGCTGTGCGGCGGCCTGTGCGCCCTGATCCAGAACGGCTACGACACCCTGGTCGAGGCCGGCTACGCGCCCGAGATGGCCTATTTCGAGTGCCTGCACGAGGTCAAGCTGATCGTGGATCTGATCTACGAGGGCGGGCTCGCCAACATGCGCTACTCGATCTCGAACACCGCGGAGTACGGCGACTATACCCGCGGCCCGCGCGTGATCACCGAGGAGACCCGCGCCGCGATGCGGCAGATCCTGGCCGACATCCAAAGCGGCGCGTTCGCCAAGGACTGGGTGCTCGAGAACAAGGCAGGCCAGGTCGGCTTCAAGGCCCTTCGCGCCAAACACGCCGCCCATCCGTCGGAGGAGGTCGGCCGCAAGCTGCGCGGCATGATGCCCTGGATCACCGCCAAGCGCCTGGTCGACACCTCGCGCAACTGAGCCATCGCCTCGCCCGAGCGCTGCTGCCGCGGTCGGGGCCGGCGGGCACGCCGATGTCGATGCTGCGGTCGCCACCGCCATCCGCACTGAGGGCGCGCCGGAGTTCCCCGATGCGGCATTCGAGTTGCGCTACGGCGAGCTCTTCTCCGTATTCACAGCACTCTGTCCTGCGCTCGAGCAGTCCGGCGTGTGGGAGCCCGGAGGCGCCGTGCACCTCTCGGGCATCCCCGGTCGGCCCACGATCGTCCGGTTGCGCAGCATCGTGAGCGGACCGCGCGCCAGCACTCCGGCCGGATCGGGTAGGAATGCCGGAGGTCGAGGCGATAGCCAAAGCTTAACCTTTGGTTGTTAACTCTTCTTTTCGATGGTCCATGCGACCGTGGGACTCCGCGCTGCCGGTTCGTTGCGCTGGCGCACGGATTCCCAGGATCGCATGGACCATCGAACCGCGACACGCTAGCGGCCGATGGTTGACGAAAGGTTAAGGAGGATACCGTCCGGTCGGCCAAGCGCCGGGCAAGCCTGCCGTTAAGGTCTCAGCAAGAATACCCATGGCAGGCTCGACCGAGCGGCACGGGCGATCGCCATGGGTGTTGCAGACGACGTCCTGATCGGGCTGGAGGCCGGCACATCTAGAGTGACGGCCGTCGCCTTTGCGCCCGACGGCCAGGAGCTCGGGCAGGCCGCCGCCGCGATCGACGTTCACCACGTCGCCGACGCCGGCGCCGAGCAGGACCTCGGCGAAGCCTGGCAGGCCGCGGCCCTGGCCCTGCGCGCGCTCGCCGGGCGGGTGCCGAAGCTGGCGGCGCGCACCGCGGCGGTCGCGATC
>JBOHKK010000288.1:0-8173 GCA_050729115.1 Geminicoccaceae bacterium
GGCGACGGCCGTGCCCGAGGGCCCGCGCGCTGCGGCGGCTGAGGCGGAGCCGCCCCGCCCGACCTCTCAGGCAACGCCGCCGGAGGTCGCGCCCACGACGTCAGCTCTGGCGGAGGTGGGCGAACGACAGGCAGCCCCGCCCCCGGCCGCGCTGGAGCAAGGCGGACGTGCGGCGACCACGGCCGCGCTTCGCGGCACTGCCGCATCTGGCGAGGAGACCGAGGTCGAGGCCGATCCTGCCACGCCGCCGGAGGACGCTGCGGCGCCTTGGGCCAAGGCCTACGCGCGTGGCCATCAGGCGCAGGCGGCGGGCGACCTCGCGGCGGCGATCGAATGGTATCGCCAGGCCGTCGAGCGCAATCCCCGCCATGCCGCGATGGCCTACGATCTCGGCTACGCGCTGCAGCTCCAGGGCCAGGCCTACGAAGCGATCAGCCAGTATCGCCGGGCGATCGAGCTCAATCCCCGGCATGCCTACGCCTACTACAACCTTGGATTTCTGCTGCAAATTAAGGGCTATAAAGAAAATGCCATCGACAATTACAAGAAGGCGGCATCGATAGATCCGGACAATCCTTACATTTACTACAATCTTGCGCGGATCATGGAGGAGCGCGCCGACCTCGCCGGTGCCCGGGCGCTCTATCAGAAGGCGATCGCCCTCAAGCCCGAGCGCCGCCCCGGCGTCGACGCGCGTGAGCGCCTGGCCGTGCTCACGCTGGACGCCCCGGAGACCTCCGATTAGGCCGCATCCGTACCAGTGCGCCGATGCAACACTGGGGCGGTCATCGTCCGCAGCCCCGCTGACCGGTCGATTGTCGCAATTTACTTCTTCATCACTGATATATGGAGCACCGCCGCTATGTAGCAGCAGAGCCGGGGCACGCGGGGCCTCCCCGCCATCCGGGCTCTGGTGCCGCGCCGGAAGAAAGAAGCCGTGGTCCGGTCCCCGCCTGCGGGGCAACGACCAGGGCCATCGACGTGACGACGTCGCCTTATCCCGGACCGGGTCGACGGGATTGGCGCGTTCGGAGGGACCGGGGCCTGGGCCATGAGAATTGGCCGTCATGACCGAAACGGCATGTTTGCGTTGACCCATGGCCAGGCGCGGGACCGCAGGGCGCGGCCGAAATGGCGCGGGAGCGACGCGCCAGGTTCGAGAGAGCGTCGGCGGAGGAGTCCGGTACGCCGGCGCGCCACCGGATGGCTCCGCCGCAAATGTCGGTTGGCGGCAGCGCGCATCCGCACCTCGACCGGCGTCACGCAATTTCCTCTCGAGCGGGGATACCGCGCGGATCAGCCTACGCCGTGGTTGGGCCTGCTGCTTTGGGCTCTGGCCTGTGCTGGCCTGTTCATGAGCCTGCTGATGCAGGCCGACGAGGTCGACCGCGCGCCGAGGCTGGCGGCGGGTGGTGTCAAAGCCGAGGACCCGATCCTTCCTCACGCGTTCCACCTGACGGGCGACCTCGACAAGGTCCGCCGGTCAGCAACCGAATTTCCGCTGCCGCGTTGAACTGAGTGCGGCGCCGCACGACCTACGTTGCGACCATGGCGCGGCGGTGAGTGTCGCCGGGCCTTGAGGCTGGCGCCCACCCCTCATCGGTGTGGGACCAGATTGCCGTGATCTTCATCGGCGGCTCCGATGTCGCTCAACCGCCGGCGGGGCGCAGCTGCGGGAACAGCTCCACCAGCCCGCCCGCCATCATCTCGACCGCGATCGCCGCCAGGATCACGCCCATGCCCGTCGGGCCCAGCAGGCTCGACAGCCGGCCGGCCGCGCGCAACGCGACGAGTAACACCACACACATCGACACGATCACGGCGGCGATCGTGAGGAGACCGCCGAGGCCGTGGGCCCGCTCACCATAAAGGATCACCGTGGCGATCGCGCCGGGCCCGGCGATCACGGGTATCGCCAGCGGGAAGATCGCCGGGTTGTCCTTCTGCCGGCCATCGGCCTCCTCCTCGGGCGAATGATGGACCGCGCTCGGCCTGGCGCGCAGCATCGACAGCGCAATCAGCAGAACGATGACGCCGCCCGCGATCCGGAACGCGCCGATGGAGATGCCGAACAGCGCCAGGATGTCCGCGCCGATCACGGCTGCGATCAGCAGGGTGACGAGGACCGCCACGGTGGTCATCAGGGCGATCTGCTGACGCTCGGTCGCGCTGCGCTCGGCGGTGACCGAGAGAAAGATTGCGGTATTGCCGAACGGGTTCAGGATCGCGAACAGGGCGGCGGCAAATTTGACGAACTCGCTCGACATCGACATCGGTTCCGTGGATCGACTGCGGCGCGCCGGCCGGCCGATCCCATCATCGCCTGATCGGCGCTGGCGAACAAGGCGAAGCAGGTCGCTGGTCGCCAACTCGGAGGGTCGCGCTGGCCGCGCTTGCCCTTGTCGGTTGCGGTGGCCACGGATAAGTTCCGGCAACCGACGACCCATGGTTTCGAGGCCCGGCAGGGAGGAGGGGTTATGCAACGCAAGGGGGCAAGCCTGCTGGTCGGGGCCGCCATCGCGCTCGGCATTTGCGGCCCGGTCGCGGCGCAGTCCACGAGCCCGGCCGAGCAGGCGGTGGCGGAAGCCAGGCAGTACGCCGGCACCACCCTGACCATCACCTGGGAGGCGGGCCTGCAGGCGCTCGATCCGCTGAACTTCTCCGGCCCGCTCTGGGAGGAGCTAACCGGCATCAGCATCAACGTGGTCGAGATCCCGTTCGACGAGATGTTCGTCAAGACCATGGCCGAGTTCCGGGCCGGCACCGGCGCCTATGACGTCCTGAACGTGGTGCCCTCGCAGATGCCTGACCTGGTCAGCGCCGGCGTGATCGAGCCGCTCGACGACGACATCGACAAGTACGGGTTTCGGGAGCACCTGCAGACCATCGCGCCGGTCTATCGCGACAATTGGATGACCGTGAACGACGTCACCTACGGCCTGCCCGACGACGGCGACGTCTTCATCCTGTACTATCGAAAGGATCTGTTCGAGGATCCCGACAACCAGGCGGCGTTCCGGGAGAAATACGGCTACGACCTGGCGCCGCCCGCCACCTGGCAGCAGTTCGACGAGATTGCCGAGTTCTTCACCGACGAGTATGCGCCGGATCTTTACGGTACCGCGATGATTCGCGGCGCGGGGCTGGTCGAGCCGTTCTTCCAGGAGCGTTTCCGCAACGAGGGCGGCGCGTTCCTCGATGCCGCCACGATGCGGGCGACGATCAACAGCGAGGTCGGGGTCAAGGTGCTGGCGGACACGGTCCGCGAGCACCAGTGGATGCCGCCGGGGGCGGAGACCTGGGGCTTCGTCGAGGTGCTCGCGGCCTGGCTCTCGGGCGATGTCGCGATGACCATCTCGTGGCCGCCCTTCGGGCGCTGGTCGGCCGGCTACGGCGCCGAGGAAGAAGCGCTGTCGTGGGTGCCCAAGAGCGAAATCGCGGGCAAGGTCGGCTATGCGCTGCCGCCGGGCGGGCATCCGGAGCTGGCGAACGGCTTCGCGCTCGGGATCAGCTCGCAGAGCCGCAACAAGGAGGCGGCCTATCTGTTCATCCAGTGGATGAACAGCCCCGAGATCAGCCTGCAACGGGTGCAGCTGCCCTATGCGCTGCGCGATCCCTTCCGCCAGAACCACTTCACGAGCGCGGAGTACCAGTCGCGCTGGCCGGCAGCGCCGGCGTATCTCGCGACCCTCGAACAGGCGGCAAAGACGGGGATACTCGATCTGTCGATCCTGCAGACCGCGGCCTACGTGGAAGCCCTCGGGCGCGCCATTCAGGCGGCCATCGCCGGCGTCGATCCGCAGGATGCGCTGGATCAGGCGGCCGCCGAGTGGGACGCGCTGACGGAACGGATCGGCATCGACGCCCAGCGCAGCGCCTATCTCGACTGGGCGAGCAAGCCGAACGCCTACCCGCAATGACGGGGTCGGCCATGGCGGCGCAGCCGACGGCTTCGAGCGTCGCCGTACGGCGGGTCGAGGCCTGCGCCCGGGCGATCCGTCAAGATGACGACCGCTTGCGCGCGTTCATCACGCCGACCATCGAAACCGCGCTGGATGAGGCGGGTGCGGCGGACGCGGTGGCTGGATGCGGCGACCTGCTCGGGCTCCTCCACGGCACGGTGGTCGCGCTCAAGGACAACATCGAGGTGGTTGGCGTGCGCTGCACGGCGGGCTCGGCGTTTTTCGTCGATCACGTGCCCAACCGGGATGCGTCCGTGGCCGCCCGCCTGCGGCGCGCCGGGGCGATCCTGATCGGCAAGACCAACCTGCACGAGTTCGCCTACGGCGGTACCAGCCAGAACGAGCATTACGGCCGCTGCCGCAACGCCTGGGACGACACCCGTCTGCCGGGTGGCTCGAGCGGCGGCTCGGGCGTCGCGGTGGCCGCCGGCATGTGCGATGTCGCGCTCGGGACCGATACCGGCGGCTCGATCCGCATGCCGGCGTCGCTGAACGGGATCTGCGGCCTGCGCCCGAGCGCGGGCGCGGTGCCGAACCGCGGCTTGATTCCGGTGAGCCCACCTTACGACACGATCGGCCCGATGGCGCGGCGGATCATCGATGTCGCGCGGGTCTATGCGGCGATCGCCGGGCCGGATGGCGGCGACCCGACCTCCGCTCCCGATGCGCCGCCGGATGTGCTGGGCCGGCTCGGCGACGGCATCGAGGGCGTACGCATCCTGATGCCGACCCGCTTCTTCGGGCCGGAGGCTGATCCGGACGTTGCCGCTGCGGTGCGGCAGGCCGCGGAAGTCCTTGCCCGCCTCGGCGCGCGGGTCGAGGAAGGCGATCTGCCGGGAGCCGAGGCGGCGCAGGCGCGCCTGATGCGGATCATCTATGCCGATGCCGCCGCCTACCACCGCAAGCGGCTCGAGCGCGAGCCGGACCGGTTCGGACGCGACGTCCGCGCCCGATTGCAGCCCGGTCTCGAGCTGCGCGCGATCGACTACGCCGGGTCGCTGCGCTGGCTCGAGGGCTGGCGGGCGCAGGTCGAGGAGCTGTTCCGGGAAAGCTGGGATCTCGTGCTCACGCCGACCATGCCGTGCACCGCGCCCCCGATCGAGCCCGACGACGACGTCATCGCGGTCTCGACCCGGCTCAGCCGGTTCACCTGGGTGTGGCCCGCAGCGGGCGTGCCGGCGCTGTCGGTGCCGTGCGGCTTCGATTCCCGCGGTCTGCCGATCGGGATGCAGCTGGCCGGTCCGCGCTGGAGCGAGCCGCTGCTGCTGCGCCTCGGCCATGCGTACCAGTCCGCCACCTACTGGCACCGACGCCGGCCGCCCCTCGCCGACCCTGACCGCAGCGCGTACCGACGAACGAGGGCGACATGAACGATCGATCAACGGGAATCGCCGACGAAACCCGGCGGCTGCTCGAGCTGACCACCACCGCGACGCTCACCACGCAGCTGTTCAAGCGCGGCTTGCGCAACACCTTCGTCCAGGGCGTGCGGCGCCTCACCCCCCAGGCGCCGGTCATGGTCGGCGAGGCGTACACGCTGCGCATGATCCCGGCGCGCGAGGATCTGGATCATCCGGGCATGTTCACCGATCGCTCGCATCCGCAGCGGCGCGCGATCGAGGAATGCCCGGCCGGCGCGGTCCTCGCGATCGACTGCCGCAAGGATACGCGCGGCGGCTGCCTCGGCGACATTCTGATCGCCCGGCTCATGGAGCGCGGCGTCGCCGGCGTGGTGACCGACGGCGCGATCCGCGATACCCCGCAGGTCGAGCCGCTCGCGATCCCGGTTTACGCCGGCGGCGCCGCGGCGCCGGCGAGCTTCGGCATCCACCATGCGGTCGATCTCGAGGCGCCGATCGCGTGCGGCGACGTGCCGGTGTTCCCGGGCGACGTCCTGGTGGGCGACGCCGAGGGCGTCGTGGTGATCCCGCGCCATCTCGCCGCCGAGGTCGCGCGCGATGCCGCCGAGCAGGAGCAGCTGGAATCGTGGATCCTCAATGAGGTCAAGGCCGGCAAGGGCACCTTCGGCCTCTACCCCCCGGACGACGACACCCGCGCCCGCTACCAGGCCTGGCGCGCGGCCATGCACGAGCGGTGAGTATGAAGCGGCTTATACTACGGCCGCGATGCTGCCGTTACTACGGCCGCGATGCTGCCGTTCGAGTTCGTCATTGAAGGACCGCCGGTCTCGCAGCAGACGCGCCGGCGGGCTCGGCGACGCGCTTGGGCTGACCACGTAAGGAGAAGGGCCATGTCTCATTGGCCGGCAGATGAGCCGCCCGCGCTGGGCCCGATCAGGGTAGTAATCACCCACGTCTTTGCCGGAGCATCAAGCGATTTAGACAACCTGGCGAAACCCGTGCTCGACGCGTTGCAGGGCTTGGCCTATGAGGACGACGGGCAGGTGACGGATATCGTCATGAAGAAGCGCGACCTGGCCCGCAACCTGCGACTAGAGGCCCTCATTCCCTTGTTGCTGAATGCCCTGGATCGAGGGGAGGAGTTCCTTCACGTTCTCGTTGAGGAAGCTCCGGATCAGGAGATAGTCGCGTGATGCAGACGTCGGAACGTTTCGCGGCTGCGCGTCAAGTCGATGAAATCGCGCGTGAGTACCGAAGCAAAGGATACGAGGTGATCGTCGAGCCCGAATCGGCGCAGCTACCGGAGCCTCTGGCGCGCTTTCGGCCCGACGTCGTGGCGCGCAAGGCCGACGAAGTGGTGGTGGTCGAAGTGAAATCGCGCGGATCGCTGAGCGACCCAGAATTGCAGGAACTCGCCAAAGCGGTACGGGCGCAAGCTGGATGGCGCTTCGAACTGGTTGTCCTGAAGCCGGAACCGGGACCACCGGGGACCAAGGCCTGGAACGCGGAAGACGTTGCGCACCGCCTCCGGCAGGTCGAGGCCATCTTAAGCTCTGGTCATCGAGATGCAGCCTTGCTCCTCGCTTGGTCCGCCGCCGAAGCGACGCTGCGACTCCTGGCCGACAAGGAGGGGCTCGCGCTCGATCGGGAGGATGCGCTCTATCTCTTGAAGCTTCTAGCCAGTCGAGCCGTGATCACGCGTAACCAGCACGATCTGCTCTGGGAGGTTCTCCAGTTGCGAAATGCCGTGGCCCACGGTCACAAGCCACCGGAACTGGATACGGCGAAGATCAGGAAATTCTGCACAACGATTTCAGCGCTACTCGAGCAGGTCGGTCGCCAGCGCCTTCGCGCGCGCAAGGGGGCCATGCAGGAGCACGCGTGAGGCTTGGCATGCGAAGTCTCACTCGCTAACGCGCTCCGCAGGTTTTTGGATCGTCCGCAGCACGCTGGCGATGCTCCTGCGCTAGCGGGACGGTCATGAGCCAGGGCGTCGTCGCGATCTTGGTAGGTGCAGCCCGGACGAGTCGTGCACCGCGCGGCTGTCTTCCGGGACGCCGGCCCGATCAGCCATGCCGTAGTCTCGGGTGACGCCCGCGACCCGCAGCCGATAATCCGCGAAGATCCCGGCGCGGCCCCGGCTCTGTGCCGAGCGGTGGGCCTGGAGATTGCGCCATGCCCGCACCGCTGCCTCGTCGCGCCAGAACGACAGCGACAAGAGCTTGCCGGGCTCGCTCAGGCTTTCGAACCGCTCGACCGAGATGAAGCCGTCGATCGTCTCCAGGTGTCGCCGAAGGTCGGCGGCGATGTCGAGATATTCCTGCCGGCGCTCCGGCTTGGGCCAGACCTCGAAGATAACGGCCATCATCGCATCGCTCCCTTGCCCGCCATTCGGCGCTGACCCGCCGGAGGGCACCAGAAGGGCCCTCTCCGCCCGCAGGATGCAGCGGCGCCTCTCGGCGAGCCCGCAGTCGGCGGCGCCCCCGGGTCCGCCGCAAACCGGCTCCGATAGGCCTCGCGGGCGGCCCGGTTGTCAAAGAAATTTCACCGCGCACGCTGGAAAACCCGGCCATTCGACGGGAAGCCTGGCTTGACAGGCTCGCGGGCGCCGGATGAGGTGGGCGAGGAGGTCTAACAAGAAACGAACGACTGATCAGGCTGCCGAGGACGCTGTCATCCTAGGATCAGTTGCATGTGCTGCGGGTCGAGGCCATCGGTGACAACTAGTACTTGCTAGCATAAATTAGAGATCCATGCTAGTGACCTTGGCATGGCGATTCGAGAGGCGACGCCGATCGTAGGGTCGGCGCAGGAGCGGGCCACGCTGGCGAGCTTGGTCCGCTCGGGAAC
>JBOHKK010000289.1:0-8142 GCA_050729115.1 Geminicoccaceae bacterium
CCCAACCACCCACCGATGGTACCCTTGGGGTGGTTGGGAGGGGGAGCGGGCCGGGACCGCGGGTCTACCTAAGGGGAAAATGGTCTGGCCATGGCGTTTGCTCTCGCGTCCAGAACCCGGAACAGGAAGGCGGCCCCGGTCGTGGGAGCAGCCAGGCGGAGGCCTGCGCGCACCGCCCTTGGAATTCTTGGACGGCCCGAAGGCGGGGGCCTCGGATCGGGCCCGGCCCTCACAGCGAGGTCGACCGCGCCCGCCATCCAGACCAAGCTCGAGATCGGCAGGCCGAACGACAGGTTCGAGCAGGAAGCCGACCGGGTCGCCGAGGAGGTCGTGCGCATGCCGACGGCAACAGCCACGATGTCGACGGCGCCCGCCGGCGCTGACAGTAGGGCGCCATCCATTCCGAGGCTGTCCTCGGCGGGTGAGGAGAAGCTCCACACGCCATCGGTCCAGAGACTGTGCTCGGCGTGTGAGGAGAAGCTCCATCGGCAGGCGGCGGAGAACGAGGAAGAGGAGGAGGAACTCTTACAGACCAAGTCCGCGAGCGGCGCTGCGCCGATGCTGGCGCCGGAGATCGCATCGCGCATCGATACGGTCATGACCGGCAGCGGTCGGCCATTGCCCGAACCCGTAAGGACCTATTTCGAGCCGCGCTTCGGTCATGACTTCACCCAGGTCCGAATCCACCAAGGAGCCGCGGCCTCCCGGTCGGCGCGCATGATCAACGCGCAGGCGTATACGGTCGGAAAGCACATTGTCTTCAGTGAAGGGCAGTATGCGCCGGAGACGAGCACAGGGCGCGAACTGCTCGCCCACGAGCTCACCCACGTGGTGCAACAAGCCAGGGGCGGGCCTGCGGTCCAGCGCAGGAGCAAGTTCACCGATCCAACCCCCGCCCGGGAGAACCCGATAAAGCGGGTGCTGTCGGAGCCCACCCTTGGCCTTACGACGCCAACCGTCAACGGCAAGCCGCTCCCCGACCTGCAAACTGCAGGCTCGCTGCTCTTCAAGGCCCTCGAACCTAAGGAATCCTCCTACGATGCCAGCACGAAGCAATGCCGATTCGCCGAGTTCGACGTGGCCATCTCGGCCAATGTCACGGTGATCACTCAACCGACCAACAACCGGTGGACGATGAGCCTCCCCGGCACCGCCGTCAAAGGCATTTCGGCCTGCCACGGCCAGCCGAGCGTGCCGGTGACCATGACCGGCAAGCCCGACGGCCAGACGATCGTGAACCTGGTCGACCGGTACGAGCAGGAGCACGTCGACGATTTGAAGCAACTCTACGCCAAGCACCTCGAAGCGCACTTCAACTGGCTCATGGGCCTGCGCGCGCAGGGTGACGACACCGGCAAATGCCAGGCCAAGCTCATGGCGACCCTGGGCAACAAGGACGCTGTTGCCGTCCATACCTTTGCGACCGAATGGCTTGCCGCCGTCGCAGCGCGAGACGCCAAGGGAGGGCACACCCTGAAGAACAGCGTGAGAACTGCCGCCAAGTGCGCCAGCGTCACCATCGAGACGTCGAAATAACCGCGTGAAACCATGGCCAGCCTTGCCCGCCGCGCGTGTCACGGCGTCCGTTCTCCAAGCGCGCTTGATGACCGACGCCGGCACCTAGACATTCCTTCGCTTCCTGGCCGAATGAAACCCGACTAACATAGTCGGCAGGTTGAGATGCAGGGGTACGTGGCCATGGCCGTTGCATTCGCGTCCAGATCTTCCGGTGGGAAGCCCGCCCCGGCGACGCGAGCAGCCAAGCGGAGGCCCGGCCGCGCACCGCTTGGAATCGGTGCACGCCCCGTAGCCTGGGCCTCCGATGCCAAAGGAGGCTCGAGTACGACCAAGATCGCTGGCTTCGGTCACGATTTCCGCCTCAATCCGGTGCATGCGAGGACGCCGGTAGCAGCGCAGCCGAGCGTGAGCGGCGAAGCCACACATACAGCGAACAGCGCATCCCCTATCGCCCGGGACTTTGCTGCACTACGGGCCTTCCCCATTCAGGCGCCCCGGATGCACGGGCGATCGCGGGTCGACATTCCCTCCAGCGCGCCCGGGGAGATTGTCGATCAGCCGCAAGGGCAAGCCGGCACGACGACAGGGTCGCCCACGCCAACGCCCGCCTCAGCTGAGTCATGCGGGCAACCGAGAAGCATGCACAAGCTCACGTCGGGTGCGTTCCTCGGTGGATTGACAATGGATGATTATTACCCGGACCTTGCCGGCCGAGGGTTCTACGATCACCCCGGTACGGGCGGCACGTTTGACACCGGTAGTCGCGCAGGAGCGAATATTCAACTCTACGGCGTCATCCCGAGCCCTTGTTTGCCAAGTCAGTTCCGCCTGGAGCAGACCGTCACGCGCACCCGTTTCCGCATCAACGGCGCCGTTCACCCCGAAGAAGGACGAACGTTCGACGACATCGCCAAGTCTGGGCGAGATGCCTCGCGGCCACCGTTTCGCCAGGAGTTCTTGGGCGGCGGCACGGCACCCCTCGGCTACGTCATCTCGATGGCCGACCCGCCGAGCACTGGGTACAACTCGACGAGCAACATCGAGCATGATCGCGATTTCGTCACGACATTGGTGGGGTCGAGCGGGCGGCGATCGGTCAGCTGGTCGCTCTCAACCCGGATATCGGGGGGGAGCGTCACCAAGAACGTTCTGACGTGAAGCACCTCTTCAGCGCGCTCTTCTTCGAAGTTCCTCGATCGCCAGAGTGCATTGACCAATGGCAGCGTAGTCCCATTCATCTTTGGGCTCACGCTGCTGGTAGCGCCTGCGCAGTTCGCGGAGCGGCGCGAGGCTGCGAACATCGCCGATGCGGCTCAGCACTAGAGCGATGTAAGCCATCCGTTTCTTCGGTACTTTGCCGCGCATGCGCTCCAGCAGAAGCGGTACGATCTCGGTGCCCATGTTGGCGAGCTCTCGCACCGCATCGGGCTCAGGCAATTCCGGCGTTCCGAGGTCGTAGGAAACCGGCTCGACGCGGTCGAGGTCGCTGAGAAGCGCCTCCATCTTTTCGGCGAGTGCGGACGATTTCACGTTGTCCATCCCTGAGCAGGCTACGAAGGTGAGCACGCCAAAGTAGAAGTTTGGCATCAAGCCGGATACTGCAATCTGCCAGTTGCCCCCCGCAAGGCCGGTCGAGGAGTGAACTTCTCGATGAAGGTGATGATCGCCATGGGCGCCTCGCGTCGTGAGGGAAGAAGCGGCGTCGGTCAAGCAACTGGCAGCGCAGCGCCGCGCAGGGTGTCTCGCACGTGGCGTTGCCGATAGCGTCCCCGGCCGATCCCATGGACCGCCGAGCGCATCCTTCCTGGTGGCGAGCGCCCTGATCCACGACCGCGCGGCGGCGCTCAGCTCGCGGACACGCTACCCGATCTCCGGCAGGAAGCGCTGGCGGTCGATGCCGTGTTTCTTCAACAGGCGGGCGAGCGTCCGGCGCTCCTTGCCGGCCAGGCGGCCGGCAGCGGAGACGTTGCCCTGGGTGGCCGCCATCAGGTTGCTCAGGTAAGTGCGCTCGAACTCCGCCACGGCGCGCGCCTTGGCGGCGGCGAACGTGCCCTCCAGCAGCGACCCGGACGTCTTTGGCCCGGTGCCCTCCTCGGCGCCGTCGAGCTCCAGATCGGCCGCGCAGATCTGCCGGCCGTCGGCCATGAGGAAGGACCGGTGCAACCGGTTCTCCAGCTCGCGCACGTTGCCCGGCCAGTCATGCTTCATCAGCGCGCTCGCCGCCGTCGGACTCAAGGTTTTCGGCGCGCGGCGATACTGGCGGCTCAAGCGTTCGCTGAAGTGCGCGGCCAGGGCAAGGATGTCGCCGCGGCGCGCCCGCAGCGGCGGCAGGGTGAGCGTGAGCACGTTCAGCCGGTGATACAGGTCCTCCCGGAACCGGCGCTCGCGGACCTCGCTCGCCATGCAGACGTTGCTCGCCGCGAGCACGCGGGTGTCGGCATGGAGCAGGCTGCCGCCACCGAGCGGCCGGTACTCCTGATCCTGGAGGAAGCGCAGAAGGACCGCCTGGGCCGGCGGCGGCAGGCTGTCGACCTCGTCGAAAAAGATGGTCCCGCGCCGCGCCTGTTCGACCAGACCGACCCTGCGGGCTTGGGCGCCCGTGAAAGCGCCCCGCTCGTGGCCGAAGAGCTCGCTGACGACGAGCTGCTCGGGGAGCGCCGCGCAATTGATCGGAACGAACGGATTGCCCCGACGCGCGGAGCGATAATGCAGCGCCCGGGCGACCAGCTCCTTGCCCGTGCCGGTCTCGCCTTCGATCAGGACCGGAGCGTCACAGGCGCTGAAGCGCGCGATCTTGGCCATGACTTGCTGGAAGCTGGCGCTGTCGCCGATCAGCCGGGAGTCGACGGCGACGTCCGCGTCTACGCTGACCGCCATGGCCAAGGCATGCCCCCCCTTGCGCGCTGCACGGCTTGCCGCCGCGACACCTGTCGCGGGCCCGCCGCCAACGCTCTTGCTGTGGTTGCCGCCCGGTCCCGGTCACCCGATCGGCCGGCGATCCGGCTGTGACTGCCCGACCAGCACCATTATCCATGCACCTCAAGTTGAACGCAACCATACGAGCATCGCCGCGCAAGCATTGCATCAGGGGGCCGCGGCACCCATCAGGCATGCTCAGGCGATCGCGATCGGCCAAAGCATGGGGACGGCCTTCAGGAGGCCATCCGGCGGGTCCGCGGGACGGGCCGGTCAACGGCCGGGCCAAGGCTCGGTTGCGGATCAGGAAGGAGCGACGCCGCAAACCGGCATTGCTGCGGTCATCGCGCCCGAGCCTCAAAAGGCGTAATGGCTCGTCGGGCGCTGGCACCACGACTTGCGGCCATCCCGGACAATCCTCGTCGCCGGCGCACATCGGGAACGGCCCTGATCATGAGCCGTTCTCTACGTATTGGGCTCGATGGAGGAGGACCAGAATGCCAGCGAAGTCACAAGCACAGCAGAAGGCGGCAGGGGCGGCGCTCGCCGCCAAGCGTGGCGATCAGAAGGTGAGCGATCTCAAAGGCCCTGCGAAATCGATGTACAAATCGATGAGCGAACGGCAGCTGGACGAGATGGCCTCGACGAAGAGGAAGAGCAAGCCAAAGACCGCCTCCAAGAAGAAGTGATGTGGCAGACGCTTGCGCAGCGGCGCCCGGCGCAAGTGCACGTCCCGTGACAGGCGGCATCGTCAGGCCGGACTTCATGGCCGGCGGTAGAGTTCGGCCTGAGCAATCACGCAAGCAGGTGTCGGGCGGCTACGTCGTCAGTGACCGGCCGCCGTTGCCCACCCGGTTTTTGGTGGCACTGGTGAACGGTTTGGTCGAAGCGCCCGGCAGCTCGTCATCACGATAGCGCCCCTTCGGCTCGCCTTCAGGAGCGCCAGCAGGCAACGCCCTGCGGCTCGAGACGCGGGCCGCCCAGGAGATAACAGGCGGTCGCTGGCCCGTCCCAGCTGTCCGGCCCGTAGTTGAACGCGAAGGTCAGATCGCCCCTGCGGCGCATCCGGACGTGCGGCGGCAACGGGGCGGCTGGCAGTCCGGCATGGCGGATCAGGATCTGCTCGAGCGTTGCGGCGAGCAGGACCTCGTCCGGCCAGCAGGCGAGATAACAGCGGCGATTGGCCTGTACCAGGGCCGGCGCGCCGTCGGCAAAGCGGGCTTCATGCGATTGCCGACGAACCAGTAGACGACGTCGGGTGAGGCGCTGGTCAGCCAGTTGCGGATGGATTTCTTGTAGCTTTCGTGGTCGTAGACATTGAAGCTGACCTCGATGTCGGGGTGCTCCGCCTCGAAGGCTTCGACCGCTGCTTCCCAGGCCGCCCGGGGCGCCGGGTTGGACGTGTTGGCATTGATGACGAGCGGCTCCGCAAGAGCCTCATGGGCAAGCGCAAGCAGCGCCGACGCCAGCAGGAATGCAAGAGCGGCCAGCGGGTCGACGACCTGCGCACGCCAACTTTTCATGCGTACCGGACGACTTTGCGTATGTGTCCTCGGTTGCAAAAACCGATTCTCTTTGTGTCGGCAGCATTCGTCGTGGTCTAACATCAGGCCGAATCCGCTTGCAGGAGGTGCGCCTTGAGGTCCGTCGAAGACTGCCAGCGAGCAGCGGCGAGTCCCGATGGGCCGCGTGCGATCGACTTGCTGCACAGCCCGCAGACGTTCGATCGACTGGCGCGGCTCGCATCTCGCCTCCTCGAGGCGCCGACGGCTCTGATCGCGATGGCGATCGAAGACCGACAGATCCTGGTGGGCGCGCATGGCCCGCCGGAGCCTCCGGCGAACTGGCACGAGAATCCGCTGTCGCACGCCCTCTGCAAGCACTTGGTCGCCGGCAACGCTCCCCTCGTCATAGCCGATGCGCGCAGCCACCCGCTGGTGCGCGACCACCCCGCCGTTCGCGACCTGAACGCGCTCGCCTGTCTCGGCGTCCCGCTGCTCGGGCCGGACGGCGAGATCCTTGGTGCCGTCTGCGCCATGGATAGCACACCTCGCGACTGGTCCGAAGATGATATCGAGACCTTGACCATCCTGAGCCAGGCGGTGACGAGCGAGATCGGCGCGGCTATCTTTCGACGGGAGCGCGAGCGCTTCGAACAGGCGCAAAGGGCTGGCGAGGCGCGCACCACCGAGATCCTGGAGAGCATCGGCGACCCCTTCTACGCCATCGATCGCGAGTGGCGCCTGCTGTACGCGAATCGCCATGCTGAACGGCTGTGGGCCCGGCCGCGTGACGAGATTCTGGGGCGCACCGTGTTCGAGATCTTCCCGGCGTTCGCCGGTTCCGAGACGCACCGGGCGTGCGAGCAAGCCATGGCTGAAGGCCGGCCGTTGCGGATCGAGACCTTCGCCCGGATCCTTGGCGCGCCGGTGGAAGTCAACGTGTTTCCCAGCCCATCGGGCCTGTCCGTCTCCTTTCGCGACATCAGCGAGCGCAAGCGCATGGAGGAGGCGCTGCGCGAACGTGACAACATCCTGAGCCTGGCGGAGCGCGCCGCCGGAATCGGCATCTGGGACGTGGACCTCGCCACGGGCATGGTGCGCGGCACCCCGCAGTTCTTCCAGCTGTTCGGGCTCGAGCCCGCCGACGATCCCGTGCCGATCGAGGCGATGCGCGCGGTCCGCCACCCCGACGATCGCAACGGCGTGATCCGGGGCTTCAAGGAGGCGCTCGAGAGCGGCACCGATCACTACGAGATGGAGTACCGGATCTTTCGCCCGGACGGCCAGGTGCGCTGGATCTTCGGCCGCGGCAGGGTCATCCGCGACGCCACCGGCCAACCGGTACGCTACGGTGGCGTCGATATCGACATCACTGAGCGCAAACACATGGAGGAGCGGCAGAAACTGCTGGTCGCCGAGCTCTCTCACCGGGTCAAGAACACGCTCGCCTCGATCCAGAGCATCGCCAACCAGAGCCTGGCGGACGGACGGCCGCTCGAGGAGGCGCGCGACGTCTTTTTGCGGCGCCTGCGGGCGCTCGCCCAGGCGCACAGCCTGCTGACCGAGAGCGAGTGGCGCGGCGCCAGGCTGTCGGCGCTGGTCGAAGGTGAGTTCCAACCTTATGGCAAGCGGGTCAGCTTTGCCGGCGAGGATCTCGTGCTCGCCCCGAGGGCGGCCTTGATCGTGGGCCTGGTCCTGCACGAGCTCGCGACCAATGCCGCCAAGCATGGTGCGCTTGCCGCCCACAAAGGGCGGGTCAAGGTGGCTTGGGGCAGCAACGGCCAGCGCTTTCGCCTCACCTGGCGCGAGAACGGCGGGCCTGCGGTGTCGGCCCCGGCGCAACGGGGTTTCGGGTCGAGCCTCCTCGAGCGGGCCGTGACGTACGAGCTGCAGGGGCGAGCCAACCTCGAATTCGCCGCCAAGGGCGTTCGCTACGAGCTCGACGCCCCGCTTCGGGAGCTTGTCGCACCTGACCATCCAATGGCCAGCGACCCTGGCTGCTAGCGCAGAGACGCATTCCCTTGATTCAAAATCCTTGCCGGGCTTGACCCACGCCTGTCCGGTTAACGAGCGCCGCCCATCGTCAAATGTGCGTGACGAGCACTGCAGCACCCTAAATTGTCATTGCCGGGCTTGACCCGGCAATCCACGGCCCCGACTGGGCGACGACTTCGCTCGATCGAGCTGTGGATGCGCGGGTCAAGCC
>JBOHKK010000290.1:0-8137 GCA_050729115.1 Geminicoccaceae bacterium
CGCCATGGGCAAGCCCATGTTGCCGAGTCCGATGAAGCCGATGGTAGCCATGATCCCGTCTCTCGTTCAGCCGGCGCGATCGTGCCCGGCCAGTGGCAGATCGCCGCCCGGCAGCGGTCGAAAGTAAGCCTCGACGTCGGCCGCCGTCACGTCTTCCAGCCTGCTCGGGCGCCACTTCGGCCGGTTGTCCTTGTCGACGATCAGCGCGCGGACACCCTCGCGGAAATCGTGCCCGGCCATGAACCTGTGCACCAGCCGGTACTCGAGGCGCATCGCGGCGTCGAAGTCGAGGTCGGCGCCGGCGCGAAGCTGGCGGAAGGTCACCGCCAGGCTGGTCGGCGACCTGGTCGAAAGCGTCTCGAGCTGGGCCTGCCCCCAGCCGGTCGGCTCGTCCTCCAGAGCGCGCAACACCGCCTCGAGCCCATCCTGCCCGTAGCACGCGTCGATCCGGTCCATGTCCTCGGCCAGCGGCGGCGGTCCAGGGTCGTCGCAGAACCGCTCGAGCACGGCATCCACTGCCGCGTGGCCGTCTTCGGACGGATCCGCCCCGGCGAGCGCCGCCTCCAGCTCGTCCAGCCGAGCGGCCGGGACATAGCCGCTGCCGATTCCCGCGAACAGGCAGTCGGCGGCGCCCAGCCGCGCGCCGGTCAGCCCCAGACACATGCCGAGCGCGCCCGGCAGCCGGGGCAGCACGTAGGTCGCGCCGACGTCCGGGAACAGGCCGATCCCGGTCTCGGGCATCGCGAACGCCGTGCGCTCGGTGACCACGCGATGCGAGCCGTGGACCGAGACCCCGACCCCGCCGCCCATGGTGATGCCGTCGAGCAGCGCGATGTAGGGTTTGGTGAAGTGGTGCAGCCGGGCGTTCATCGGGTATTCGAGGGCATAGAAGCGCAAGGCCGCGTCCTCGCCCCGCGTGGTCAGCTTCTGGTATAGCCAGCGGATGTCGCCGCCGGCGCAGAATGCCCGCTCGCCAGCCCCCTTGATCAGGACCGCGCGAACCTCCGGGTCCGCCTGCCAGCGGCGCAGGCCGTCGTCCAGCGCCCGACACATCGCGAGCGACAGCGCATTCAGCGCGCGCGGCCGATTCAGCGCGACCACGACCAGCCCGCCGCGTCGATCGATGCGGATCTCGTTCTCTTCCTGCATGGCTCAGCTGTCGAGAAGGCGACGGGCAATGATCAGCCGCATGATCTCGTTGGTACCCTCGAGGATCTGGTGGACCCGGACGTCCCTGAGGTAGCGCTCGATGGCGTACTCCTTGATGTACCCATAGCCACCGTGCAACTGCAAGGCATCATTGCACACGTTGAAGGCGACATCGGTCGCAAAACGCTTGGCCATCGCGCAGGCCAGGGTCGCGTCCCGGTCTTGGGCATCGAGCCTGGCGGCCGCCCGGTAGACCATCAGCCGCGCCGCCTCGAGCTCGGTCGCCATATCGGCCAGGCGGAACTGCAAGGCCTGAAAATCGGCCAGCCGCCGTCCGAACTGCCGGCGCTCCAGGAGATGCGCGCGGGCGCGCTCGTAACAGGCGCGCGCCGCGCCAAGGGCGCAGGCCGCGATGTTGATCCGGCCGCCGTCCAATCCCCGCATCGCGATCTTGAAGCCTTCGCCCTCGGCGCCGATGCGATGGTCACCCGGCAGTCCTCGAAGATCACCATGGCGGTCGGCTGGGAGTGCCAGCCGAGCTTCTTCTCCTGGGCGCCGAAGCTCAGCCCCGGGGCGTCGCGCTCGACCACGATGCAGCTGATGCCGCGCGGCCCCTCGCCGCCGGTGCGCACCATGCAGGCGTAGACGTCGGCGGCGCCGGCCCCCGAGATGAACGCCTTGCTGCCGTTCAGGACGTAGCGATCGCCGTCGCGCACCGCGCGGGTCGCGAGGTTGCCCGCGTCCGAGCCCGCGCCCGGCTCGGTCAGACAGTAGCTGGCGAACCGCTCCATGGTCATCAGATCGGGCAGCCAGCGGGCGCGCTGCTCGGCCGCGCCGAAGGCGTCGATCATCCACGCCACCATGTTGTGGATCGAGATGTAGGCGGCGGTCGAGGTGCAGCCGGCGGCAAGCTCCTCGAACACGATCGCGGCGTCGAGACGGGACAGCCCGGCGCCGCCGTGCTCCTCGCCGATGTAGATCCCGGCGAACCCGAGCTTGGCCGCGGCCCGCAGGGCGGCGACCGGGAAATGGCACTGCTCGTCCCACAGCGCCGCGTGCGGCGCCAGCTGCGCCGCGGCGAAGCCGCGCGCCATGTCCTGAAAGGCCCGCTGCTCCTCGCTCAGCTCGAAGTTCATCCGCGCTGCCCCTGCTCCAGGCCCGGGTTCTCGGACGGATTGGTCATCGGATTGACGATCCCCGCCGGACTGACGATCCAGAAGATGCGGCCGCCGCGAAAGCCTGGTCGTGCTGACACCGGAGATCTCCCCGAAGGCTGCATCCGGTACGGAAGAGATGATAGCGTCCTAGGTACGCTGCGCCACAAGCGCTATAAAACTCAAGCCGACGTTGCTGGAGTGTGCTTCATGTCGCGTCCGCAATACGCTCCGATCGCCGCTGCGTTTCCGACGACGCGGCTGCGCCGCAATCGGCGGGATGCCTGGTCCCGGCGCCTGGTGGCCGAGGCGCGCCTGGAGGTCGCCGATCTGATCTGGCCGGTATTCGTCCTCGACGGGCGGGACCGGCGCGAGCCGGTGCCTTCCATGCCGGGCATCGAGCGGCGCTCGATCGACCGGCTGTTGCCCCTGCTCGAGGAGGCTGCCGGCCTCGGCATCCCCGCGATCGCGCTGTTTCCGGTCACGCCTGCGGAGCTGAAGACCGCGGATGGCGCCGAGGCGACCAACGTGGACAATCTGATGTGCCGCGCGGTGCGGGCGATCAAGGCGGCTCTGCCGGATCTGGGGGTGGTCTGCGACGTCGCGCTCGATCCCTATACGAGCCACGGCCAGGACGGCCTGATCGACGACGAGGGCTACGTGCAGAACGACGAGACGCTCGCGGTGCTGGCACGGCAGGCCCTGGTCCAGGCCGAGGCCGGCTGCGACGTCATCGCCCCCTCCGACATGATGGACGGGCGGATCGGCGTGATCCGCAAGACCCTCGACGAGGCCGGCCTCCAGCACACCCGGATCATGTCCTACGCCGCCAAGTACGCCTCCGGCTTCTACGGCCCGTTCCGGGACGCCGTCGGCTCCGCCGGGGCGCTCGGCAAGCGGGGCAAGGAGACCTACCAGCTCGACCCCGCGAACAGCGACGAGGCGCTGCGCGAGGTCGCCATGGATCTGGCCGAGGGTGCCGACATGGTCATGGTCAAGCCGGGCATGCCGTATCTGGACATCGTGCGGCGGGTGAAGGACGCGTTCGGCGTCCCGACCTTGGCCTATCAGGTCAGCGGCGAGTATGCGATGATCACGGCCGCTGCCTTGAACGGCTGGCTCGATGGCGAGCGTGCCATGGACGAGGCCCTGCTCGGCTTCAAGCGCGCGGGTTGCGATGGCGTCCTGACCTACGCGGCTCTGGAAGTCGCGCGGCGGCTGAGGCGGTAGCCGGCCGGCCTCCCAGCTCGCCGGCAGCGCTCGAGAATGGCCTCTACGGCCAGTAGACCCGCACCAGGATGGCGATGACGGCGGCGCTGGTGATCCATTGGAGCGCCTCGAGACGCGTCAGCTTGCGCTCGATGACCTGCAGACGGTTCGCGTACTTGGCCACTTCCTCCGAGGCTCCGGTCGCGGCCTCGACCGATGCACCGGCTTCGGTCACCGCATCGTATGGCTTTCCCAGTCGCAAGGCCATCGCTCAGCCCCCGAGCAGCCGCCGTCGGTCACCAAAGGGGCAGCCTGGTATCAATAGCACAAAGATCGCCGGTGACGAAAAAGGGCTCCCTGGATCAGATCGGCCGCCGCGATCAGCGCGCGAGCCATTCGCGGACGATCTCGATCTGATCCTTCGCCATGAGGGCGGGGGCATGGCCCGTGCCGTCGACCTCGACGATTTCCGCGCCGGGACCCCGGCGGCTCATCTCGGCCGCGGTCTCCGCCAGAAGCAGATCGCTGTGCGCGCCGCGCAGGACCAGGACCGGGCAGTCGATCTGGTCCCAGACGGCCCACAGGTCGACGTCCTCGATCGGCCCCCGCTTCATGGGCTCGGCCAGGCGCTGGTCGTAGTTCAGGCCGAAGCTGCCGTCCTCGCGCCGGCGCAGGCTGTGCTCGGCGAGGTGGCGCCATTCGGCATCGGTGAGCGGCCCGAAGCCGGCGTGGACCTCGCGCAGGTGCACCTCCAGCTGGCCGAGGGTGGCAAAGCGCAGGTCCATGCCGAGATAGGTGTTGATCCGGCCCAGCGCGGCTTTGGGGATGAACGGGCCGATGTCGTTGAGGACCAGCCGCCGCACCGGGACCGCGCCGCTCGCCGCCACCCCCATGCCGATCAGCCCGCCCATCGAGGTGCCCACCCAATCGACCACGCTCAACTCGAGCTTGACGAGAAGTTGCAGCATGTGGCCGACGTAGGTGGGCAGCGCATAGTGCTCCGGATTGCCGAGCGGGTCGCTCAGGCCGCGACCGACCATGTCCGGGCAGATCACCCGCGCCTGCGCCTGGAGAACCGACGCCAGGTGGTCGAAATCACGGCCGTTGCGGGTGAGTCCGTGGACGCAGACCACCGCCCGCGCCGCGCTCGGCTCGCCCCATTCGGCGTAGCTGAGCCCGTAGGCGCCATCGGGACCGTCGACTTGGATGCGGCGAATTTCCATGATTGACCTCGCAGGCAGGCACGCGCCCGGATTGCGTTATCGCAGCACCTCGGTTAGCCAGGGCTGAATCCAGCGTCAACCGTCCAACGCCAAGCGGAGTGCACCATGCGCGAGGCCCGGCCCGTGACCGGTGACAGGTTGTCTCGACAGCGGCCGCTCGGCGATCGCCGCTTGGGATAGGATATGGATATGGCGATGGCGGTTCAGCCCGGCTTCGAGATGTGGGCGACGCTGCTGCTCACGGTCGCGGCGATCGTCAGCTACGCCACCGAGTGGGCTGCGATCGAGCTCACCTCGATCGGGATTCTGGTCGCGCTGCTGCTGGTCTTTCACCTGGCGCCGATGTTGACCGGCGGCGATCCGCTGCTGAGCGCGGCGGACCTGCTGAGCGGCTTCTCGAGCCCGGCGCTGATCGCGGTCAGCGCGTTGCTCGTGGTCGGTCAGGCGATGGTGAGCACCGGAGCGCTGGAAGGCATCGCGAGATTCCTCGTCTGGATCTCGCGGGGCAGCTATCAGCGGGCGCTGGTTTTCAGCCTCGGCTACGTCACCGCCAGCAGCGCCTTCCTCAACAATACCCCGATCGTGGTCATCTTCATGCCGATCCTGCGCTCGATCGCCGAGCGCTTTGGCCGCACCGCCAGCGCCGTGATGATGCCGCTCAGCTTCGCGGCGATCCTGGGCGGGATGCTGACGTTGATCGGCACGTCGACCAATCTTCTGGTCTCGGGCGAGCTCGCCCGGCTGGGCCAGCGACCGTTCGACTTCTTCGATTTCACCGTGCCGGGGCTGGTCCTGGCGCTGGCGGGCGGTGTCTATGTCGTCCTGCTGCCCGCTCTGCTGCCCCAGCGCGACGAGTCGGCGGGGCTGGTCACGGCCGAGGGTAAGCAGTTCATCGCCGAGATCGACGTGGCGCCCGAATCGGGCCTGGTCGGCGAGGCGTCGAGGAGCGGCCTGTTCCCGGGCCTGGCGGAAGTGACGGTGCGCCTGATCCAACGCGCGGAGCGGACCATCCTGCCGCCGTTCGAGAACGTCGTGCTGGCGCCGGGTGACGTTCTGATCGTCGCCGCCACCCGCCGGGTGCTGACCGACATCCTGGCCAAGAACCCCGGCCACCTGCTGCGCACGTCCGTGGCGGCGATGGATCCCGGGGTGGCGGACACGCAGCCGAGCGAGCTGGTGCTGGCCGAGGCGATGATCAAGCCGGCCTCGCGCATGATCGGCCAGACGCTCGAGCTGACCAACTTTCCGGCGCGTAGCCAGTGCAACGTGCTGGGCATCCAGCGCCGCGCCCGCATGCTGCGCACCCGGCTGCACGAGCTGCGCCTGGAGCCCGGCGACGTGCTTTTGCTGGTCGGCCGCCAGAACGCCATGGAACGCCTGCGCGGCGATCCCGACGTCCTGCTCATGGAATGGTCCGCGAGCGAGATGCCGCTCGTGGCCAAGGCGCCGCTGGCGGCGGCGATCTTCGCCATGGTCGTGCTCCCGGCGGCTCTCGATCTCGTGCCGATCGTCATCACCGCGCTGGTCGGGGTGTTCGCGCTGGTCGTGACCGGCTGCCTCAACATTCGTCAGGCGGCGCGCGCCGTCGACCGGCAGATCGTGCTGATCATCGCCGCTGCGATCGCGCTCGGCAGCGCGTTGGAGGCGACCGGTGCCGCGGCTTATGTCGCCGGGCTCATCCTTGGGCTGATGGAGGGGGCACCCCCGAGCGCGATCCTCTCGGTGCTGTTCCTGATCGTCGCGGCATTGACCAACGTCCTGACCAACAACGCGGCGGCGGTGCTGTTCACCCCGATCGCGGTCAATGTCGCGACCAGCATCGAGGCCGACGTCTTCCCCTTCGCGCTGGCCGTGGTGTTCGGCGCGAGCTGCTCGTTCGCGACGCCGATCGGCTACCAGACCAACCTCCTGGTCATGGGACCGGGGCATTACCGCTTCATGGACTTCGTGGTCGCCGGCCTCCCCCTGGTGTTCATCGTGTGGCTGGCTTTCTCGCTGTTCGTGCCCTGGTATTATGGCGTATGACCATGCCTCCGGCGCCCGGCGATGAACCTGTTCTTCAGCACTGAGCCGGCGCCCTGCCCCTATCTCGCCGGGCGCACGGAGCGGCGTCTGGTGACGGCGCTCGAGGGGCCCGATCCGGAGCGGCTGCACGACCGGTTGCTGCGCGCCGGCTTCCGGCGCTCGCAGGGCTATGCCTATCGACCGGCGTGCACCGGTTGCCAGGCGTGCGTGCCGGTCCGCATCCCCGTGGCGCGCTTTTGCCTGCGGCGGACCTGGCGGCGGATCCTGCGGGCCAACCGGGACCTGCTGCCGGACGAACGCCCGGCCGCCGCCACGCCGGAGCAATACGCGCTGTTTCGCCGCTATCTCGAGGGCCGCCACGCCGAGAGCGGAATGGCGGACATGACCTGGGTGGAGTTCCGGACCATGATCAACGACAGCCCGGTCGCGACCCGGGTGGTCGAGTGGCGCCGGACGACCGACCGCTGCCTGATCGCGGCCAGCCTCACCGATCGCTGCCCGAGCGGGCTCTCCGGCGTCTACAAGTTCTTCGACCCCGATGAACCACGCCGTTCGCTGGGCAGCCTGATCATCCTGTGGCACGTCGAGAGGGCGATCGAGTTGGGGCTGCCTTACGTCTATCTGGGCTACTGGATCGCGAACAGCCCGAAGATGGGCTACAAGGCGCGCTTCCAGCCTCTGGAGCGGCTCACCCCCGCGGGCTGGCAAGCGATGTCGGCCGTCTCCCCTGGGCGCGCGGCCGACCAACCAACCCCACGCGCGACCGGTGCCGCAAACTCGGGCGCGGTCGGCGACGACGCTCGGGGGCGCGGCGCCGCTTGAGCCGGCGCGCAGCCCGCCGCTACCTCGGTCGCCCGCGATCCGGGTGACCTCGCGCTGCGGTTGCGGTTGCCGCGCCCCTGCCGCGGCGTCGGGCGCGGCGATGCCGCCGGCCACGATGGCGATCCGGGTCGGAATCCGCAACATTCTCATCCCTCCCGCGCGATCGGACGATCCTCGACCCAGCCCGAGCGCGCGGCAATGGACATGAAGCAAGCGCGCGCCACGGTCCGCACGAGCTGACGCGCACCACGGGGGACCGACAACCGCATGGCGCCGTCCCATGGCGGCTCGAGCCATGGCGCAGGCGGATCGCACCCCGGGCCATCGAGCTTGCTCATCTCCCGGCGCGTTACATACCTGACCTCGTATTCGTAAGTCATGCTTAATAGAAATTAACCACGTTCAGGCATCATTAAGTATAAGTTCAAGTGACTATTTGTTGACGATCGTAGCAATGACCAGCATAGTGCTTTCTAACAGTTTTGGCGCTGGACTCCAGCACCGCTCGGAGGGGGTTTCGGTCGACGATGCTCCATCGATCGTCTCGAATCAGGC
>JBOHKK010000291.1:0-8115 GCA_050729115.1 Geminicoccaceae bacterium
ATCGGTGGGTGGTTGGGAGGGGGAGCGGGCCGGGGCCGCGGGTCCACCCAAAAGGAAAATGGTCTAGCCGCTGACATTGGCTGCGGCGATGCGCAGCTCGCGCGCTCTGGTGAGGATCTGGTCCTCGATGTCGGTCGCGGTCTGCGGATCCACAAGGGGGACGTCGCGCCAGCCGCCGTCGTCGCTGGTCTGGCGGAACACCGCCACCTTGATGCCGTCGGCGCGGAGCACGGTATCGAGGACGTAGACGTTGAGCTTGAAGCGCTCATTGGGCGTCTCGGGTGGCGAGTACCAGTCGGTGATGATCACGCCGCCGAACGGGTCGGCCTGAGCGAGCGGCAGGAAGTCGATCGTCTCGAGCGAGGCCCGCCAGAGCCAGGCGTTGACGCCGATCCCGGCATAGGCGCCGCCATTGGTGCCGTCCTGGCGTGCGAAGCCGCCGGTGCCGCGCTGGAACAAAGGCTCGTCCCCGCCCCAGACCGTGCCATACTGATCACGGATCCGCTCGTTGTTCTCGGTCCGGTATCCTGGCGGGGGCTCGAGGGTGGCATTGCTGCTGCAACCGATCAGCCCGAGGACGATCGCCCCATATGGGATCTGCCAGGAAAGGATCTGCCAGGCGCTTCCCGATCGCATCATTTTTCGTCCTACGCGTTGGGCCTCTCAGCGGCGCCACGCTGAGAGACCAGGGCCGGTCGTGGCTCAGAAGTTCAAACGCAAGCTGACGCGGCCAGCGGTCGTTGCCACCCCTTCCTCTTCGTCGGCAATCGCCAGATCACCCTTCAATACCACGCCCGAGCTGAGCGCCAGCGAGCTGCCGAGGGTGAGCAGGCCGGTTGCGGCGGCGCGTTCCTCGCTCTCGACCAGGCTGTAGCTCATGCGGGTATCGAGCACCCCGAAATCGTAGCCGACGCCGGCGGTCATCCGCTGCGCGTCCTCGCCGAGGATCGTCGGATCGCGACCGACCGCGGCGTCGAGGCGCAGACCGGAGACCGCGAGCTCGCCGCCGACCATCAGTGCCGAACTGCCGCTATCGCTCGTGGTGCTGCCATGCGCCATGTCGGCGGTTGCCGCCAGACCGACTTGCCAACCGGCGATCTCGGCAGTGTCGCCCAAACCGATCTGAAGACGATGCGGCGGCCCATCTTCGTCGGCGAGCAAGCTTGCCTCGGAATGGCGCCGCCCCGAGATCGCCAGACCGCCGAACCGCGGCGTGAATCCGGTGAGCGCCGACGATGGCGCGGGGCCGGTGCGGATCTGCAGCCCTGTGCCGAGATCCGGTACCGTCGCGGCAGGGGGCTCACCCAACAGATCCTGCCGGGTGGTTCGCAGGACCCGGTCGTGGAAGCCGCCGACGTCGACCTCGGATGCCGCCTGGACGGCCGTCCCGGCCAAGCCCACGACGACCCCGGCCGCAACCGCTACGCCCCGGCTCCGCGAAACCGTCACCATCCTACTCTGCTACCACCCACGGGCCGATTGACCGATGCTTCGGTATAATGCACATGCGGTGGCACGATTTCAAGCACAACCGACGGGGACCCTGCGGCGCGCCATCTCACCAATTGCGTTAGGCGCCACCGCAACGGAAGAGGGCGGCGGGAGATCCCGCCGCCCTGCATCCGACGCACCACCTCGAGAGAGCGTTCCTGGAAACTCAGTAGTCCAGCTGGACCGCCACGACCCCGCCCCAAGTGTCGTCCTGCTCGATGACCGTGTCGTCGCGGGTGTTCAGATCCTCGGTGTTGTACGAGACGTCGGCCTTCAGGGTCACCCCCGGCAGGATGCCGACGTCGCCGGACACGACGAACAGGTTGCTGTCGTCGAGACCGTCCGTGTCGTACTTGTTGAAGGTGTAGCCGAAGCTGACGTTGGCGGCGCCGAAGCCGTACTTCAGGCCGACGTTGATGATGTCCACGTCGTGGGTTGCCGGCGCGAAGTCATCCATACGGTTGTAGCCGGCGCCGAGCGTGAAGCCGCCGAAGCCGAGCAGGCCGCCGACCGCCCATGACTTCTGCTCGTCGTTGAACCCATTCCCCAGGCCATTCGCCGCCGAGCAGTTGGATTCGCAGTCCGCCCAGATCCCGACCGCCGAGAGCGTGAGGTCGACCGCGCCGAGCGCGCCCACCCAGTTGACGCCGCCGCCGAGGCCGTTCTCACCCTCGGAACCACCCTGGAACTGGTTCTCGCCGCCGTTGTCCTCGTAGTCCGGGGTGAAGCTCACGCCCAGCTGGAAGCCGGCGAGGCGCGGGGTGAAGTAGGTGGCCTTGGCAGTGTCGCCGGTGTCGGTGAACTGCACGAAGTTGATGTTCGGAATGTCGCCGTCGATGCCGCCGGTGCCGGCCTGGGCGTCCTCGCCGCCGACGTACATGACGTCCTCGGCGCCGTCCTCGCGGCCGAGCTCGACCCGGCCGAAGTTGCCCGAGAAGTACAGCCCCACCTCGTCGGCTGTGGTGTCCGGGCTGCTGCCGTTGAGACCGCCGGTGGCGACCTCGAGCTCGATGTGGCTGCCGTAGAGGATGCCGGTCTCGGTCGCGCCGTTGGCGCTGATGAACACCTCGTTGTCCATCCAGAAGGTGTAGCTGCGGTCATGGCCGCCGTTGGTGATGGTGTTCTTGTCGCCTGCCTGGACACCGAACTCGGTGTAACCGCCGAGCACCACCTCGATGCCGCCGACGCGCATCTCTTCCTGCGCCAGGGCGCTGCCGGACATCAAAAGGCTGGCGCTCACGAGCGCGGTGCTGCCCAACAACCGCTTATGTTGCATGATCCCGTTCTCCACTCGCACCCGCAAGGGCGTTCGTTTCTACTTAAGGACGAACTTTTCACCCGTTCGCCCCACGATTAGGCGAACTCTCAACGATCCTTGTTAACCATCTGATGACCCCCGCATCAACTGTTGATTCGGCGAAAGCGCTACAAAATTGCCGCAATGTTGCCAACGGGCCACACAGCGGCTCACACAGCGGCTCACCCAGCGGCTCACCCAGCGGCTCACACAGCGGCTCACACAGCGGCTCAGAGGGGCTCGGTCAGGCGCATGGCGCCCAGGTCGCGCAGCAGCTGGTCGACCTGGGCGCCGCCGCGCTCCGGAAACGCCGCCGCCAGCTCGGTGCGGGAGAACTCGCGCCGCTCGAGCACCCAGCGCACCAGCGGTCCGACCTCGGCCGGGACCTCGGTGGCCGCGCGCGAGCCTTCCTGGACCAGGCCGTAGCGGCCGTTCTGCTGCACCAGGCGGATGCCTGCGGCGCGCACGCGGAACCGATCGTCGGCCGGCTCGGCCAGCAGGTCGGGCAACGCGTAGGCGTGGCGCGGGTAGCGAAAGCCGCGCTGCAGCGTCGCGACCTGCGCCGCGGTCCTGGGCTCGGCGAGCACGGCGCGGATCCTGTCGCCGAGCGCTGCGACATGAGCGCTCAAAGCCGGCGCTGCGTCCGGGCCGTCCGCACGCGGCAAATTCGCCCGGAACTCCGGCTCGGCGGCGACCCGCTCGAACAGGAAGCTCATCACGTCCATGCCGATCGGATAGGTGATGCCGAAGGCGACGTGCACGGTGCCGCCTTCGTCGGCGAGCGCGTCGTGGTACTGGCCGCGCGGCAGATAGAGCAGATCCCCGGGCTCCATGTGCACGTCCATGAGCTTGGCGCCCTTGGCCTTCTCATGATGCTCGCGGCCGAGGCTCTTGAACAACGGATGCGCGATCGGATCGGTCGCCCGGCCTTCATAGACATGCCAGGTCTTGGTGCCCTCGACGTGGACCGCATAGACGTCGTGGGTGTCGAAGTGGGCACCGAAACCCTGGCGCCGGCGCGACGACAGATAGAGATTGCCCTGGACCTTGCCGTCGAGCGCCTGCTCCATGGCGTCGGCGAACGCGGTGAGGCCGGGGCTCAGGTGATCGATGTCGTTGGCCACCAGCGTGGCGCCCCGACGCAGGAAGTCCTTGACCTTGTCGGGATCGGGGCGCAGCACCTGGCCGCCGTCGCGGCCCGCCGCCGGCGCGCAGTAGCGGGCCGCCGGGATCGGGTCCTTGTCGAGCACCAGCACCAGCGACTGCTGCGACCAGATGGTCGCCTGGCCAAGCAGATCGTTCAGCCTGGTCCAGGTCATCACTTCGGCGAACTTGTCGGCGGCGCCTTTCAGATGGAGTGGCTGCTTGCCTTCGTACTCGCCGAAGAACCGCTCGGCGCCGAGCGGCGCCATGATCGCATCGAAGCTGAACGGCGGCTCGAGCATGGGCGGGATCCTCCCCGTGGGCTACGGCGGTTGAGCCGAAGTCGAACCCTGGCTAGACTCGCCACAGCGCAGCACAGGAACCTGACATGACCGGCGGCATCGAACAAGGCGTGGTCGCGGATTCGGTGGCGGTGCCAACCTGCAGGGTCGTCCGCGCGCGCATCGCCGCGGCCGCAAGGTCGGTCGGGCATGACCCGGGGGCGGTCACGCTGGTCGCGGTGAGCAAGGCGCAGCCCGATGCGCGGGTGGTCGTCACGCTCGAGGCCGGGAAGCGGGTGTTCGGCGAGAACTACATGCAAGAGGCGAAGGCGCGCTTGCCGAGCTACGTGCCCGCTATTTAGATGTCGTGCTGCACATGATTGGGCGGATCCACACAAGGCGAAGGACGCCGTCGCCCTGTTCGATATGATCCAAACCGGGGACCGGCCGAAGCTCGCGCGGGTATTAGCCGCAAAAGGTGGCGCGGCAGGCGCGGCGGGCGGCCTGCTTTGTACAGGCGAAAAGCGGGCTTACTGCCGCCGACGCCGATGCCTTCGTCAAGGAATGCCGGGACGACCTCGGCCTGCCTGTGGTAGGGCTGATGGCCATCCCGCCGAAGGACGAGGAGCCGTCGATGCACTTCGCGCTGCTCGCTGACATCGCCAGGCGCAACGGCCTCGACCGGCTCGGCATGGGCATCAGCGCGGACTACGAGATCGCGGTGCAGTTCGGCGCCACGCACGTGCGGGTCGGCCGCGCGCTCTTCGGCAAACGACCGCCGAAGGCCGGCTCCACCGCCTGATGCGGCGCGGTGCGCGGACCCCAGACATGGGACGGATCACTTGGCTTGCGAGCTATCCGAAAAGTGGCAATACATGGCTGCGGGCGATTGTGGACCGGATCGTCCGTCCCGAGTGCCCTTTCGATGTGAACGCATTGGGCGAGACGGCACCGGCCTTTTCGGGCCTGACGGAGCGGTTCATCGCCGACCATGGCGTCGAGGTGCCCCTCTGCGCACCGGGCGAGGTCCGTCGCTACTGGGCAGCCACCCAGGTCGCCATGTGCTCGACTTCCGAACGGGACATCTTCGTGAAGACACACAACGTAGCAGCCAAATTCGACTGCGGCTATTTTCCTGATCCGGACTTGACCAAGTCGGCCATCTACATTGTACGTGATCCTCGAGATGTCGCGATATCTTTTGCTTATCACTACAGGTATTCGTTGGGGCTGGCTGTGGCGGCGCTTTGCAGCTCCTCGACCTTCAACTTGAAGCCCCAGCAGATCGGTAGGACCGAATTGTTGATGAGCTGGGGCGAGCACGTTGCCGGCTGGACCTCCGTGAAGCGATTTCCTCTGCTGGTGCTCCGCTACGAGGATCTGCTGGCGAACGCCGAGGCCAGCGTCCGCCGGATCGCCGGATTTCTGGGCAAGCAGGTATCCGACGAGCAGGCCAAGGACGTCGTCGCCGCAACTTCGTTCGAGCAACTCAGGCGCCAGGAGGCCAAACGCGGCTTCACTGAGGCCGTAAGGGCGGGCCGCTTCTTTCGGGTCGGCAAGGCGCGACAATGGTGCGAAATCAGGGACCAGAGCGTGTTTCGGCCGTTCCCCGACAGTTTCACCAGGCTAATGCGACGCTACGGCTATCTCGAGCGCGTTGAAAGATCGGCGCGGCGAGCCGGCACACCAGTGCCGCCGGGCTAGCTGTTGTTACCGAGCAGGTTGTTCATGGTGAGCCGGCTGATCGGCGAGCGCCTGGCCGATCTCCAGGCTCATCGCGCCGAGCGCGCGGCTGAGCGCGCCGGCCGCGGCCGTGTAGTCGTCCACCTGGGTCGGCTCGGTGATCGTCGAGCGGCCGCTCCGCAGGAGGCTCTCGCCGTCACGGCCGAACAGCCACCAGCTGGCGTCGAGATTGGCGTTGCCGTCGGTGTCGACGTCGAAGCGGCCGACGTCGACCTCGACTTAGTAGTCGAGGTCGAGCGGACGGCGCTGGGGCAGCATCAGCACGTCATCGGTCCCCAAGAGGAGCGCCAGATGGCTCTGATCCTCCCCATCGGCGTGGCGGGTTGAGCCCAAGGTCACCCTTGGCTAGGCTCGCGGTCAATGCAGGAAGAGGACACTGGCATGACCGGCGGCGCCGAACCAGCGCTGGTCGACGACTCGATCAAGGCCAACCTGCGCGCCGTGCGCGCGCGGATCAGGGCGGCGGCCGAGGCGGTCGGGCGCGATCCCGCCGGGGTGACGCTGGTTGCGGTGAGCAAGGCGCAGCCCGAGGCCCGGGTGCAGGCCGCGCTCGCCGCCGGGCAGCGGGCGTTCGGCGAGAACTACGTGCAGGAGGCGAAGGCGCGCTGGCCGGCTCTGCGCGCGCGCCATCCCGACATCCGCCTGCACATGATCGGGCCGATCCAGACCAACAAGGCGCGCGACGTGGTCGCCCTGTTCGACGTGATCGAGACGGTGGACCGGCCCAAGCTCGCGCGCGCTCTCGCGAAGGAGATGGATCGGCTGGACCGACGGCCCGCCTGCCTGATCGAGGTGAACACCGGGGAGGAGCCGCACAAGGCCGGCGTCTTTCCGGCCGCGGCCGACGCCTTGATCAAGGCATGCCGGGACGACCTGGGGCTCCCGATCGTCGGGCTGATGGCGATCCCGCCAGAGGGCGAGGAGCCGTCCTTGCACTTCGCTCTGCTCGACGAGATCGCAAGGCGCAACGGCCTCGACCAGCTGAGCATGGGGATGAGCGCCGACTACGAGATCGCGGTCCAGTCCGGCGCCACCCACGTCCGCGTCGGCAGCGCGATCTTCGGCGCGCGCCCGCCCAAGCAGCGCTGAATCGGCGCACCGATCGGCGGGTTCTCGGCCGAGCGCCGGGAATGTGCCTGGGTCGGCAACCCACCCGGCGGCGCCTACGGCTCCGCCAGATCCTCGTACAGGGTCTGGGCCTCGCTCGGCGGGCCGCGCCGGATACCCAGATGCATCACACGCACGACCCGCACCGTCTTGCCTTGCGGAAAGGTGAGCACGTCGCCCGGGCGGACGCGGTAGTGCGGCTTGGTGACCAGCACGCTGTTGACCCGGATCTTGCGGCGGCCGGCGAGCATGGCGGCGATCGCCCGGGTCTTGAAGAAACGGGCCTGCCACAGCCATTTGTCGAGCCGCAGGCCCTCGGAGGCCCGGTCCGGCTCGGTCATCGACCGGCGCGGATCTTCCCTAGCGCCGCGAAAGCGGTGGCCGATCGGGCCGGCTGCGGCTGGCGCGCCTGGCGCCGGCGCCCGGCCTTGCGCCGATGTAATCGGCCTTCGGCATCGCGGGCATAGCCCAGAGCCTCGACCACCGGGACGAGGTCCGCCTCGGCGAGGCCGGTCAGCCGCAACAGCTCCAGGTCCAAGGTGAACGGCGCGGCGCGGGCGCGGGCGCGCAGGCCTGCCGCCAGGCGCTCGACCACGTCGATGCGCAGCCATGTCGCGGCGAGCGCCTCGAAGCCGGCGGCTTCGGCCATCTCGTTAGAGCGGATGGCATCGCCCCCCAAGGCAACGCCCGGCGCCGCGGGTGCGGAAAGTGGCGCCGTCCGGTGCTGAATCGCCCAGAGCCTGGTGCGCAGCGCGATCGCGCGCGGGTCCAGCATCGCGCTCAGATAGACGTGGCGGACGCCGA
Organism: Geminicoccaceae bacterium; assembly: GCA_050729115.1. Classification (GTDB taxonomy): domain Bacteria; phylum Pseudomonadota; class Alphaproteobacteria; order Geminicoccales; family Geminicoccaceae; genus JBKPNX01. The sequence continues at coordinate 7,867 of JBOHKK010000291.1, forward strand.
AGCGGACCCCGAGCCTGGTGAGGCGCGCGCGATCGCCCTTGCTCAAGGTCTCGAGCAGAGGCCGCGCCGTGCGGGCGCGCACGTTGCCCAAGCCCTCGACCAGCAGGAAGGCGAGCCCGCGCCCCGGCGCCTCCAGCTCGGCCGCCTGCAGGCGCCGCAGCGGCATGGTCAGCTCGGCGAGATGGCCGTCCAGCCACTGGCCGAGCCGTTGGCCGAGCGCGCCGCGGGTCTGGCCCTGCAGGCTGTCGG
>JBOHKK010000292.1:0-8112 GCA_050729115.1 Geminicoccaceae bacterium
TCGACGGCAACATCGCCCAGTACATCAAGAGCGGCTCACGCCCCTGCAACTCCGCGAGCCAGGGCGAGTACGCGATCGGCGCTTCGTTCGCGCTGCGCGCGATCAAGAACATCGCCGAGGGCTATCCGATCACCATGGTGATCCCGGCCGAGGGCGCCGGCCACGAGCTCGAGGCGCACGGCCTGATGAAGTCGTCCCAGAACAAGGAGGCGGCCAAGCGGTTCCTCGACTGGACCCTGTCCGACCGCGCCGTCGACGAGTACTACGCCTGGAAGGAGATCGTGACCATCGAGGGCGGCTCGATGCCCGAGATGTTCACGGATGCCGGGCTGCCCGCGGACATCGGCTCGGTGATGTACGACATGGACTACGCCTGGTCGGCGGAGAATCGCGAGCGCATCCTCGAGCGCTGGCAGGCCGAGCTCGAGCGCTGAAGGAGGTGCCGGGACGCGCAGCCAGCCTCGTCCCGGCCGATTCGCACCGAACCGACGATGTTCCTCGACCTGGACGGGGTGACCAAGCGCTTCGAGCCCATCGTCGCGGTCGATGATGTCTCGCTCGCCGTCGACGAGGGCGAGTTCGTCTGTTTTCTCGGCCCCTCGGGCTGCGGCAAGACGACCCTCTTGCGGGTCATCGCCGGGCTCGAGATCGCCGATGCCGGCGAAATCCGTCTGGGCGGCCGCGACCTCGCCCCGGTACCGGCGCGCCTGCGCAACTTCGGCGTCGTCTTCCAGTCCTATTCGCTGTTCCCCAACATGACCGTGGCGCGCAACATCGCCTACGGCCTGGAATGCCGGAAGTGGCCGGCGGAGCGCCTGCGCCCACGGGTCGAGGCGATGCTGGCGCTGGTCCACCTCGCCGACCAGGCGCACAAGCATTCCGCGCAGCTCTCGGGCGGCCAGCAGCAGCGGGTGGCGCTCGCCCGCGCGCTCGCGCCCGAGCCCCCGGTCCTGCTCCTCGACGAGCCGCTCTCCGCCCTCGATGCCAAGGTCCGCGAGGAGCTTCGGGGCGAGATCCGCGACCTGCAGCGAGAGCTCGGCATCACTACGGTCATGGTCACCCACGACCAGGACGAGGCGATGGAGATGGCGGACCGGATCGTGGTCATGAACCAGGGCCGCATCGCTCAGATCGGCACCGCGTTCGAGCTCTACACCGCGCCCGCGAACCGCTTCGTCGCCGAGTTCATCGGCCGCATGAACGTGCTGCGCCTCACCTCGGGCCCCGAGGGACGGCCTTGCCTGTGCGGCCAGCCGCTCGTGCAGGGCGGCGAGGAAGCGCTGGCGGCGGCGGCCCTGATCGGCGTGCGGCCGGAGGACGTGGTCCTCGGCGACCGGGGACCGGACGCCGGCATCCGCGTCCGCGGCGTGGTCGAGAAGGCGGTATTCCTCGGCAACGTCACCCGGGTCACCCTCGAGCTGGCCGACCAGAAGCTGCTGGTCGAGCTGCGTGGCAGCAGCGGCCGCCTCGAGCGCGGCGCGTCGCTCGACGTGTGCCTGCCGCGCGAGGCGATCAAGGTCCTTCACGAGAGCTGATCGGGCATGGCGACCGCCCGCCTCGGCCGCGCCGCCGGCTTCGACCGCGACCGCGTCGTGGTCGGCGCCTTTGGCGCCCTGGTCGCGGTGCCGCTCCTGCTGTTCGTCGCCTACCCGTTGTGGAGCATTCTCAGCCTCAGCTTCCTCACGCCCGAGGGCATCGGCCTCGCCAACTACGTCCGCTATTTCGGCACGGCGCGCGCCTGGACGATCGTGAGCAACACCTTCGCGGTGGCGCTCACCACCACCGCGATCACCGTAGCGCTGGCCTACGGCCTCGCCTACGCCATGCACCGCTCCTGCATGCCGCTGAAGGGCCTGTTCCGGCTGATCCTCCTGGTGCCGCTGTTCGCGCCATCCCTGGTCCAGGCCCAGGGCCTGCTGCTGATGCTCGGGCGCAACGGGCTGGTCAACCGCACCTTCGAGCTCGGCATCGACATCTACGGCTTCTGGGGCATCGTGATCGCGAGCGTGCTCTACGCCCTGCCGCACGCCTTTTTGATCCTCTCCGCCGCACTCGCGGTGGCCGATGCCAGGCTCTACGAATCCGCGACCATGCTGGGGGCCTCGCCGGCGCGCTCCTTCCGCACCGTCACCCTGCCGTCGACCAAATACGGCCTGATGTCGGCGATCTTCATCGTGTTCACCATCGTCATCACCGACTTCGGCAACCCGATGGTGATCGGCGCCGATTACAGCGTGCTCGCGACCGAGATGTACAACGAGGTGCTGGGTCAGGCGAACTTCGAGCGCGGCACCGTGATCGGCATGGTGCTGCTGCTGCCGGCGGCGATCGCCGCCTTCGTCGAGAAGGGAATCTCGCGCCGCCAGTACCACGCCATCGCTGACCAGTCGCGCCCGCTGACCGTGCGCCCGAGCGCGCGCTTCGACACCCTGATGCACGCCTACACGGTCCTGGTCTGCCTCGCGATCCTCGGGGTCGTCGGCATCGTCGTGTTCGCGAGTTTCGTGCACCTGTGGCCGTACAACCTCACCTTGACCCTGAGGCACTACGACTTCGACGTCCAGCAGGGCGCCGAGCCGCTCTGGAACAGCGTCTATGTCTCGCTGATCGCCGCCTGCATCGGCGTCGTCGTGACGGTTTCGGCGGCCTACCTGAACGCCAAGTTCCGCAACCCGGCGACCCGCGTGCTCTATTTCCTCGCGATTCTGCCGGCGGCAGTGCCGGGCACGGTGCTGGGCCTCGGCTACATCCTCGCCTTCAACGATCCGGTCAATCCGGTCAACGTCATCTACGGCACCTTCCTCCTGCTCGCGATCTGCAACGTGTTCCACTACCACGCCCAGGGCTTCCTCATCGCGTCCACCAGCGTGCGGATGATCAGCGCCACCTTCGACGAGGCCTCGGCCACGCTCGGCGCCGGCTTCCTGCGCACCATGACCAGGATCACCCTGCCGATCATCTGGCCCTCGATCGTCAGCGTCGGCGTGTTCTTCTTCATGCGCAGCATGGTGACGCTCGCCGCGGTGGTGTTCCTGTTCACGCCGACCACCCAGCTCGCCGCGGTCTCGGTGCTGCTGCTCGAGGACCGCGGCGACATCAACCAGGCTGCCGCCTTCTCCTCCGCGATCATGGCAATCGTGGTCGGCACCCTGCTCGTTGTCCACCTGCTGCTGCGCGTCGTGGGCGTGCGCAACGTCTCTCTGATCCGCTGAGGCGCGCCGGTGCGACCGGCCGCCCCCTTTCGCCTTCGCCGAAGCGTTAGGGCATTTTCCGCTGATTGAGATCGGCGCCAGCCCACGCCCCCTCCCGGCCACCCACAGCGTACCATGGGATTGGGTGGCCGGAAGGGGGAGCGGGCTGGGTCCGCCAAAGGAAGAACGCGCTGGGACCAACCACTCCGCCCGCCATCGGCACGGAACAAAACGATGGATCTGCACGTTTACCAAGCGACTTCAGAAGAAAAGGAAAGGCTTCGAGGGCCGGGCAGGTGCGAGCAAACAAAAAGTCGGGAATCGCGGGGTTGCTCTCCAGCATTCTTTTGCTGGCGGGGTTCGTCCTGGCGATCGGGTTCTTGGGTTTCGTCGCCGGCAGCTACGCCATGTTCGCGGAGGCCTTGCCCGCCCGCTATCTCGCCGATGCTTATCGCGGCGGCGAAGCGCTGCTGGCGGCAAAGACGCAGTACAACAGCCCCTACCCGTCGGGCTTCTGGCAACCGGAGCGGACCGAGCGCGGCGGCGTCACCGCCTACGACCCGGCCAAGGCCGTCAGCGGCTACACTCTCTATACCTCGGGCGAGGACCAGAAGGCGGTTCTGATCTCGATGACCGGCGAGATCCTGCACGCGTGGCACCTGCCGTTCAGCGCGATCTGGGACGATAGCGCCAGCGTCGAGGATCCCCGCCCCGACTCGATGATCCACTATCGCACCGCCTACCTCTATCCGAACGGCGATCTGCTCGCGATCTACGAGGCCGTGGGCGATACGCCGTGGGGCTACGGTCTGGTCAAGATGGACAAAGGCTCGCGCTTGATCTGGAAGTATCTGGCAGGCGCGCATCACGATCTGGACGTCGCGCCCGACGGCAACATCTACGTCCTTACTCACGAGATTCGCAATACCATCATCGACCGGTGGCGGCATCTGAAACCACCGCGCGTCGACGACTTCGTCGTGGTCCTGTCCCCGGATGGGGAGGTGCTGAAGAAGGTGTCCGTGCTCGACGCCCTGGTCGCGTCGCCCTACGCCCGCATGCTGAACACCGTCGCCTGGTATTCGAAGGACGACTACGTGCACGCCAATGCGGTCGACGTGGTCGACGAACCAGCCGCGATGCGCGTCTCGGGCATGCCCGGCCACCAAGTGCTGGTTTCGATGCGTGAGCTCGGCGCCATCGGGCTGCTCGATCTCGACCGGGAGGTCTTCACCTGGGCCCTGCGCGGGCCGTGGCTCGGCCAGCACGACCCCGATCTGCTGCCGAACGGCAACATGCTGTTGTTCGACAATTTCGGGCACTACGGCACAGGCGGCATCTCCCGCGTGATCGAGTTCGATCCAACGACGCTCGAGATCGTGTGGAGCTACACCGGCGACGCGAAGCACCCGTTGGCCAGCAAGCTCCGGTCCGATCAGGAGCGGCTTGCGAACGGCAATACCCTGATCACCGAATCCGACGGCGGTCGCCTGCTCGAGGTGACCCGGGACGGCGAGATCGTGTGGGAGTACGTCAACCCCATACGGGGCGGCGACGCCGACGAGTTCATCCCGGTCGTGTCCTCGGGACAGCGCATCGACCCCGGACGACTGGATCCGGAGTTTCTCGAATCGCCCACAAGCTAAAAAGCCAATGGAGGCCGGCGTGAAAGTTCTGCTCACCTGTTTCGCAGTGGTCATCGTGGCGTTGGGCACGGCCGCTCCGGCGCTTGCCTATGTCGGCCCAGGCGCGGGCCTGAGCCTGGTCGGGGCCTTTTGGGGCCTGCTGGTTGCCATCTTCGCGGCGCTCGCGTTCGTGATCCTGTGGCCGATCCGCCGCTTCCTGAAGCAGCGCCGCAGGTCTCCGGCGGCCGCGCCGCAGCCGCACGTGGCCGACGCCGCCGAGGCGGATTGACCACTCCGATCGGCAAGACGCCTGAGCGGCATTCCAGGACGGCGCGAGCGCGGTGGGGTTGTTCGACCTCCCCGCTCCCCTGTTCGCGTGGTTCGATGACGTGCTGCGCGGGTTCGCGCCGGCGCCGCTGCGGCTTGCGCTCTGGGGCCTGATCGCGGCGGTCGTCTCGATGGGCGCGTACCTGGTTCTCTCGCCGCAACGGCGGATCACGCGGGCCAAGGCCGACGCGCTGGCGGCCCGCCGCGCCCTCGACGCCTACGACGGCGACTTTGCCGACGCCTGGCCGCTCATCCGGGACGTCCTGCGAAGCGCATTCCGACAGCTCGCCCTGGTGACGTGGCCCGCGATCCTCTCGTCGCTTCCGGTGCTCGCGCTGCTCGCCTGGATGAGCACCACCTATGGCCATGAATTTCCGACCCAAAGCGACGCTGTCGAGATCCAGACCGTGCCCCAGGACCTCGAGGCGCGGCTCGAGACGGTGCCATCGGTTGCCGACCCGGCGGCGCCGTCGCACCACCAGATCGTGGTCATCGACCGCTCGGGCCATGTCGTGGACCGCGTCCCCTGGCAGGCGCCGGTGCCCACGATCCACAAGCGGGAATGGTGGAACATATTGCTCGGCAACCCGGCTGGCTATCTGCCCGACCACGGTGCGCTCGAGCGGATCTACCTGGATATTCCCGCGAAGGAGTATCTGCCCCTCGGCCCTACCTGGCTGAAGGCTTGGTACGTCCCGTTCTTCGGCGTCCTGCTCGCGGCCTCGCTCGCCATCAAGGTCTCTGCTCGAATCGAATAGCGCGCGGTTCCCGGTACGACCGGGCCCGCTTCGCGCCAGGCGAGCTCGAGGCCATCGAGTGGCACGCGGACGGCGGCACGCTTCGGTTATTCCGGCGTGGATGCAACCGAGACGCGTCTTCAGTCCTCCTGATCGCCGGCCGAAGAGCCCTCCGGCGCGGGTGACGTCTCGCCTATGAGCGCCGGAATTCGGCCGAGACCCTGGGCTTGCCTCGGTCGGCGTGGCGCTTTCGCCACACTGTCCTCCGGTTTCGCCTCTGGCGAGAGCCCGAGGCCTTGACTGGACCCCTCGCGATATGAGAAGGGCGCTCGGAATCCCTGGCCCAAACGCCCATCAGAGGTAGCGGCCCCAGCAAGGAGAGCGTCATGTCTGTCAGAGCCCCGGTTCCCGGGCCGCCATAGCCGCCGCTGCCGTCCCCGCGAGCGGGGACGCCCGGAGCCGTCCGCACCGGCGCGGGAATTCCTCGCATCCGGTTGATCCATGTCCGTTCTGAGCCGAGGACGCGGATCCCAGAGGGTGGCTCGTTCCTCCACCCCCAACGGAGCGGTCGACGAGGTCGCCGATCCGGTCGGTCGCGGCCGATTGCTCAGGATCATGGAGCGCCTGATGCCATTTTCCCGTCCTCGCGCGTGGCTCCGGCCACCGTTGCTGGTCGCGCTCGCCATCGCGCTGAGCCAGAACCAAGGCCCGGCCGCCTCGCAGCCGATTCCCGCCAGCCAGCCGAACATCGTCCTCATCATGACCGATGACGAGGATGTGAAAATTCACGAGTTCATGCCCAAGACCAAGGCGCTGCTCGAGGATCGGGGCACGACCTTGGGCAACTTCTTCGTCAGCTATCCGTTCTGCTGCCCGTCGCGCGCCTCGATCCTGCGCGGGCAATACGCGCACAACACGCACATCGTCGGCAACGAGCAGCCCTGGGGCGGGTTCGAGAAGCTTCGCCTCCTGGGCCTCGAGGAGTCGACCGTGGCCACCTGGCTGCAGGACGCCGGTTACCACACCGCGATGATCGGGAAATACATCAATCGCTACGTTCCCAGGCGCGACGGCGTGCCTCCCGGCTGGGACGAATGGTACGTCGGCGGCAACGCCCATCCCAGTTACAACTACACACTCAACGAGAACGGCCGGACGGTTGCCTACGGCGACCAGCCCGAGGACTATCTGAACGACGTGCTGACCGGCAAGGCGGTCCAGGTGATCCGGGACGCGAGCGCGACCGGCCAGCCGTTCTTCGTCTACGTCCTGCCGTACACCCCGCACAGTCCATCCGTGGCGGCGCCCCGGCACGAGGGCATGTTCGCCGACGCCAAGCTGCCGCGGCCGCCCGCCTTCGACGAGGCCGACGTCAGCGATAAGCCCGCCTTCATCCGGGGCATCCCGCCGCTGGATGCGGAGCAGATCGGCCGGCTCGAGGACGAGTACCGGCGGCGCCTCGCCTCGCTGCAGGCGATCGACGACATGGTCGAGAGCATCGTGAACGAGCTAAAGGCGGCACAGGTGCTCGAGAAAACCTACGTCATCTACAGCTCCGACAACGGCTTTCATCTCGGCGAGCACCGCCTCCCGGCCGGCAAGGACTTCCCCTACGAGGAGGACATCCGCGTGCCGGCGGTCGTGCGCGGACCCGGCGTGCCGGCAGGCCACAGGATCGATGCCATGGTCCTGAACAGCGACCTCGCCCCGACCTTCGCCGCGATCGCGGGCACCCAGCCGCCGGACTTCGTCGACGGGCGCTCGTTCCTGCCGCTGCTCGAGAACCCGGATCAGGCCTGGCGCGAGAGCTTCCTGGTCGAGCGGCGCCAGTTCGAGATCCAGTACGTCGAGTTGGCCGAGCGATTGGGCCTGGCGGGTGCCGAGCTCGACCAGGCGGCGCAGTTCGACGGCATCCGCACGACCGACTGGAGCTACGTCGAGTACGGCACCGGCGAGCGCGAGCTGTACGATCTCGCGCGCGACCCGCACCAGCTCGACAACGCGGTCGAGACCGCGGATCCGGCGCTGCTGGCCGCGCTTGCGGGCCGGCTCGCGGAACTGCGGCTCTGCGCCGGCGCCGAATGCCGCCGGCTGGAGGATCTGCCGCTGCTGGACGGCGCCTCGCCCCAGATCACCGCCCAGCCGCAATGATACCGACCCTTCGAAGACCTGACCTTCGCGGCCGGCATCGCGCCCGAGGTTGGCGTGCCGCCCCGCACCGATCACCAGGTC
>JBOHKK010000293.1:0-8062 GCA_050729115.1 Geminicoccaceae bacterium
GGTCGCGGTCGAGGCCGCGACGCTCGCCGTGCGCGCGGCGTCGGCCCGGGCGGTCCGGGCAGTCTCGGCCGCCGTGCTCACGCCCTCACCCAGCCGATCGGCAATGCCGTCGAGCAACCCGGTCGAGCCGAGCTCGCTCGCGAGGCCGGTCGGCAAGGCGTGGGCGATGCTGTCCTTCTGGTCGTCGAGCATGCGCGCGAGGCCCTGGGCATCCAGGTTCTGCGTCCGCTGCTCGCGCCCCAGCGCGCCCAGCACCACCGGTGCCAGCGCGCCGAGCAGGGACGTCGCCGAGCCCTGGTTCAAGCCGGCGAACCTGCCGATCGCGCCGATCAGGCCGCCGGCCTGGCTGTCGCCGAACAGCGACGTCAGCGCGTTGCTGCCCGAATCGATCAGGGACTTCTCCCGGCCACCGCTCAGCATGCCGCCCAGGTTGTCGAGCACGCCAGGATCCTGGTTGCGCACCGCCGTGGCAAGCTGATCGCGGCCCGCGGGCTTCTGCACCAGGCCGACCAGCGCGGCCAGAATCGCCGGCACCGCAGCGCCGATCGCGCTCTTCGTCCCGTCCGGGCTCAGCCCGATCAGCGCGCCGAGCCTCGAAAGCACCTCGTTGGAGCCGAGCAACTGCTCGAGCACGCCGATGAGATTTGCGGCCATCGTTCCCCCCGCAAGTTTGGCTCGCCATGGCCGAGCCTGCTCTGGACGGCACCCAAGGCCACGGTGACCTGCGACATAAGGTCACATCTCGACGCTGGCGTCAACGCCGTTGGCGGTCGTGCTCACGCGTTGGGCCGTGCGACATCGTGGTCGCGACATGCGATAGATCGCGCTCGCGCGCCCGCCAACCGCGGGGCGCGCAAGTCGTCCCGCGGCCGGCGCCGGCCTACTTCTGCTGGCTCTGCTGGAACATGCGGTCGGTCCGCGCGCAAACCTGCTGACACTCGGCTGCGGAAGCCGCGGCCTGGCTCGCCGTGGCTTCGCTGGCATCGAGGCGGGCACGCAGATCCGCCACCTCGCTGCTGAGGCTGTTGTACTGATCCATGCTCGGGTACTGACAGGCGCCGAGCGCCAGGAGCGCGGCGGCAATGGTGACACCGACCCCCAAACGTCTGGTCCTCATCGAGAGTTCCCCCATCCCTTTCCGTGGCCGCTCTTGTCGTTGGCAGGTATGTTGACCCACAGCAGTAGGTGCTCCAACCCACGGTCCGCATTCTATAGCACGACTCGTGGTGATGCAAAGCGGCTTTGGTCGTGACCGTCTCGCCTCTCTTTACAGGGATGTTTCCTTTGTTATCAGGAGCCGCTCGGCTCCGAACTGCGCGAGCTGTTGAGAGGTTATACACTTTACATGGTATACAAAGGCTGGCCAGCCCACCGCCAAGGTAGGATCTACAATGGTGGCACAAATCGATTGACGATGATCGAATATACGATACTTAAGTTCAATCCTGATAACAAGAATGGGGAAATTCTTCATAGTCAGACGCTTCAGCAGTTCAGCGAATTCGCCGAAGCGCGGCGGCGACAGTCTGTCTGGCGCAAGGCTGCAAATTTCCTGGTGTGTTATGGTATGTTGTAGGCGTTGGAGCGCTTGGGAACATAGTGCTGGTATGGATGCTCAACATGAGATTCTTTACGCACATCATACTCGGAGGAATCGTGGCGTTCCTTCTCGGAGTAGTGATCCTTCTGATCATCGCGATGGATAGACCCATCCGCGGTGAGGTGAGCGTGCAGCCGGCGGCCTATCGGCTCGTCTACGAGGTGCTGATGCAATGGGATGAGGAGACCTGAACCGTTGGCCGGTATCGGCGCCGGGTGCGATCACCCGGCCCCTGGGGAGTGGGAAACCGATGGCGGAATTTGAGATCAGTGAACTCGAGGGCATGCGCTTTGTGCAGATCAGGCTCCGGGACGAGACCGTCCGCGCGGAAGCGGGCGCGCTGTCGTACATGCAGGGCGACATCGAAATCACCGCGCGGCTGCCGTCCATCGGCAGCGCGATCAAGTCGATGATCTCCGACGAATCGGTCGTCCGGCCGAGCCATACCGGGACCGCCATCATCCATCTCGAGCCGTCGCTGGGCGGCTATCACACGTTCGAGGTCGCGGGCGAGTCGTGGATCCTCGAGAACGGCGTCTACTGGGTGTCGGACGGTGGGGTGCAGCTGGGGCTGTTTCGCGAGCGGGTCTGGCCGTCGCTGTGGGCCGGTGAGGGCCCGATCGACTACCAGACCAAAGGTGAGCGGCCAGGGACGCGTGGTGCTCACCGCGCCGGGACCGGTCGAGGAGGTCACCCTGGACGGCGAGCGACTGGTGGTCGAGGGCAAGCTCGTCATCGCGCGCACCCAAGGCCTCGACGACCGCGTGCGCCGCGCCACCAAGTTCTTCCAGTCGTTCATTTCCGGCGAAAGCGCGGTTCGGACCTACCAGGGCAAGGGCAAGGCGCTCGTGTGCTGGACGCCCTATTGGAACCAATACATGATGAACGCGATCGCTCGATGAGGGCCACCCGCTCGCGATCGCTTGCCGGGGTAAAGCGGCCCGTCGGAGCCGGCCAAGGGCGCCACCCCGTCGATTTGCTCGGGCAGCCGTCGTCGCCCCGCGACACCCGCGCCGTGGGCGCGAGTGACGCTCGGCGCGAGGTCGACGATCGACAACATGGCACCAGGCCAGGTGCGCTGGCCTCAACACCGGTCACAGGCGGTTCACCGTGACGTGGGCGGACGAGCCCCGCTTGGGACCTCAAGCGCCCCGCGCTGACCGACCCGTCCCGTCCGGCGCCCGTCCCGGGGTGAGCTACCTGGGGGTCTCGCAGTTGCTGAACGTCTCGCCGTCGAGCTCGAGGGTCGCTTGGCGGCCGCGGCTGAGGAGCAGGTTGTCGCCATCGCTGTAACGGACGCCGGTGCTGCCGGTTGCCGGTGCGAACCGTTCCTGGCGCGAACCGAAGGTATCGAACCCCCTCTCGGAATCGGCCAACGGCGAAGGTGCCGCCGGCGTCGGACTCAAGCCCAAGGTCGTCTGAACCCTGGCGAGCTCGACGCGGCGACCGTCGGTCTCGACGATGGCGGTTTCGTAGCCGTCCTGATAGGTCACGGTGAAGCTCTTGCCGTTGTCGCAGATCAGCGTGGCGGTGCCGCCGCTCGTAGCGCTCCGGTCGAACTCCGAGACCTCGGCGCACCCGAACAGGAGCATGGCCGACGACACGACGGCTGCCGCAACCCTTACGGGCACCATGGCTTGGATCATCTCGATTCACTCCCAAAGTCGTGCCGGACTGTCGCGGGCGGCACTGAGAGGCCTATCGCGTCGCGTCGAACTGTCAAGCGCAATGATGGCGGGGCGCTCGCTCGGCGGTCCGCCCAATTCGTGTGGCGCGGCTCAGGAGCGGGCCCTCAGGATGTCGCGGATCTCCTCGAGCAAGGTCTCCTGACGCGGCGGCACCGCCGTCTCCTCGGGCGCCTGCTCCTGCTGCTCGCGCAGCCGGTTCATGCCCTTGATCAGGATGAAGATGACCAGCGCGACGATGATGAAGTTGATCACCGTGTTGATGAACGCGCCGTAGGCGATCACCGGCGCCCCGGCGTCGCGGGCCGCGGCGAGCGAGAGATACTCCTGGTCCGAGAGATTGATGAACAGATCCGCGAAGTCGATGTTGCCCATGAGCAGGCCGATCGGCGGCATGATGACGTCGTTCACCAGCGAGTTGATGATCGCTCCGAACGCCACGCCAATGATGATGCCGACCGCCAGATCGACCACGTTGCCGCGCATCGCGAATTCTTTGAATTCCTGGAAGAAGCCGGACATGGCGTGGCCCCCCGATCGTTTGTCTCATTCATCAGTACATCTGGTGTGCCCAAGAGATCAACTGGATTTACCGTGCTGGCCAGTGCCCGAGCTTCAAGTCGTCGCAATGCCCGTGTCGTCGAGATCGAGGATCCGGGGCTCGTGACCGCAGGCGGCGATGAGCCTCGGCGGATCGGCCGCGGCGATGGTGGTGGTCGCGGCGTTGGTCAGCGGATGGTAGTTGAGCTTGTCGCGGGCCAGCATCGCCCGATCGAGGAGCGGCTGCACGCGCTGGTCGCGGTCGTTGATCAGGACAAAGGGCGTGACCCCGCCGGGCGCCACGCCCAGGACCTCCTCGAGCAGCTCCGCCTTCGAACGACAGGCGCGCGCCGCCCAGCACCTTGGCCAGGCGGTTGATGTCGATCCGGCGCTGGTTGAGGCAGACCAGCAGCCACAGGCCGCCCTTGCGATCCTTGAGGAACAGATTCTTGCAGTGGCCGCCCGGCAGATGCCCGGTGTGCCGCTCGGCCTCCTCGACGGTATACACCGGCGGATGCTTCGAGGTCGTGTGCGCGATGCCGAGCTCGTCGAGCCGGCGCAGCAGTTCCGCCTGACCGATCGCCATGGCGGATCGTATAGCCACGCCCGCGGCCCGCTTCAACGGCTCCCGGGAATGTCAGCATGCGTTATTTGCCAAGCGCGACGCCCCGGTTATCACCTACCCGGATCGAGACGCCCGGGGGTCGGTCGGCCCGGAGGAGTTCGCGATCATGGCGCAGCGCGCCGCCGCAACGCTGCAAGACGGACCTCTGTAGGCCCATGTGTAGGCCCATGTCCCGGATCAGGCGCTTTCTGCCGCTCGCGATCCTGCTGCTCGCGATCGTCGCCGCATTCGCCTTCGGCCTCGACGATTACCTGAGCTTCGAGCCGCTCAAGCAGAACCGGGCGCGGCTGCTCGACTTCGTCGACCGGCACGCGCTGCTCGCGCCGCTCCTGTTCATGGCGATCTATGCCGCCGTGATCGCGCTGTCGATCCCGGGGGGCGCGGTGCTGACCGTCGCGGGCGGCTTTCTGTTCGGGGTCGTGCTCGCGACGCTCTACGTGGTGGTCGCGGCCACCGTCGGCGCGAGCCTGGTCTTTCTCGCCGCCAAGACCGCGCTCGGCGACAGTCTGCGCCAAAAAGCCGGGCCGTGGCTGCGCCGCATGGAGGACGGCTTTCGAAAAAACGCCTTGAATTACCTGCTGTTCCTCCGGCTGATTCCGATCTTTCCGTTCTGGCTGGTCAATCTCGTCCCGGCGTTCCTCGGGGTCGCGTTCCCCACTTATGTGGTTGCAACCTTCCTCGGGATCATTCCCGGGACCTTGGTCTACGCCAGCGTCGGCAATGGTCTGGGCGCCGTGTTCGAGGCCGGACGGTCGCCGGATCTGGGGATCATCTGCAAGCCCGCGATCATCTTGCCTCTCATCGGGCTTGCCGTACTCGCCATCCTGCCGGTGGCTTACAAGAAAATTAGGGGCGGCCAGCCAATCTGACTGGACTCACGGAGCAATCGACGCCACCTATTCGTCCGGCATCGACAACTGCTCGAGGAGCTCGCTTGTCGCGCTCTGCTCGAATCGCCAAGGCTCTCTTGGGCAAGTTCACCGCAAGCCCCGCGCACAACTGGCGAAGAAAGCTGGTTCTGGCCGGAATTGCGTCGCTGCTCGGGGTGATGGTGGCGCTGCTGGCGCTGGGCTTCGATGCCCAGATCGCGCTCGATCTCGTGCGTCGGCACCATTGGTGGCTGCTTGGCTTCGTCGCGGGAGCTCCGACGCTGGCCTCGATGCTGTTCATGGTGCTCTACGCCGCAGCCGTTGCCCTGTCGGTGCCCGGGGTGGCCATCCTGACCGTGATCGGTGGCTACCTGTTCGGCTGGTTTCACGGCACCGCCCTGGTGGTGATCGCCGCCACCGTCGGAGCGAGCGCGGTGTTCCTGTTGAGCCGGAGCGCGCTCGGCGAGGGCGTCCTCACGCGCGCCGGCCCGGCGTTGCAGCGATTTGCCGAGGGCTTCCGGCGCAACGCCCTGAGCTACGGGTTCGCGCTGAACCTCGTGCCGATCTTCCCCTACGCCCTGATCGTCGCCTTGCCCGCGGCCTGCGGCGTGGGGTTGCCGACGTTCCTGGGCGGCCTGTTCCTCGGCCTGATCCCCGGAACCTTCATGTTCGCAGGCCTCGGCTCCGGCCTCCAGCAGGTTCTGATGAGCGGAACGCCGCTCCGTCTGGCCCATTTCGTCACGCCGGAGATCGTGCTGTCGCTGTGCGGTCTGGCGGCGCTCGCGCTGCTGCCGGTGGTCTATCGCGCTTGGCGGGCGCGCAGGTCGGCGCGCGCGCCCACGCGCCCGCTCGTCGATCGCCCGCACGTCGATCGGGAGTAGGTATCGCTCCTGACCTTGCTGGCCCCCGCGAACAGCCGCCGCTCCACCGCCCAGATGGCGATTCGAATAGCAAAATCGCTGCCGGCAGGCACCTGAGAGCGCGCAACTCGGAAAATCGGGTTTACACAACCAGGAATGTCGAGATAAGGCTCACGAGCAAAGCTTGAAACGAGAACACGCCTCATGTCGCCTTATCTGTCCACACGGCTGATCGCCGAGTTCATCGGCACGTTCGCGCTGATCTTCATCGGCGCCGGCGCTGGGGCGCTTGGCCTCGGCGGCGTGGTCGGCGTCGCGTTCGCTCACGGCCTGGTGCTGGCGGCTTTCGCCTCCGGCTATGGCCCGGTCTCCGGCTGTCACATCAATCCGGCGGTCACCGTGAGCGTGTTGGTGGCCAGGCGGATATCGCCTCGGGACGCCGGTCTGTACATCGTCGTGCAGCTGCTCGGTGGCATCGTCGGTGGCCTGCTCTTGCGCTTCGTCCTGGGCGGCGCCGAGACCGGGCTTGGCGCGACCGTGCTGGCCGAGAACCTGGCAATCGGCGACGTCAGCATCTCGGTGACGCCGCTTGCCGGCCTGGTCCTCGAGATCATCCTGACCTTCTTCCTGGCCAACGTGGTGCTCAATACCGCGGTCGCGGGGCGGGGTGGCGATGTGGCGGCACTCGCGATCGGGCTGACCCTGACGTTCTGCATTCTGATGGGCGGCCCGCTGACCGGCGCGAGCCTCAACCCGGCCCGGACGATCGGCCCTGCCATCGCCGCCGGCATCTTCTCCGATATCTGGCTGTACATCGTCGGCCCGGTCATCGGCGGCATCATCGCGGGGCTGCTTTACAACGCTCAGCTCAAGGACTCGGCTTGAGACCCCGCCGACCCGGCTGCGCAGGACGATAACCGCACCTTGCGACGGGCGCGCCTCGGCGCAACTCGCCTAACGATCCGCTGCCGCGGCGAGGGTGGGCGATCGGGGCGGCTCGCCCGCGATCTCGAGCAGGAGCTTGGAGAAGATGGCGGAGGCGAACGCGGTATAGTCCTCGGCCACGATCATGAACGCGCCCGGGCCGCCGATCACCCGCTCCTCGAAGTAGAGGTCGAGGCCCGTCGGCGGCCGCCCGCCCCATGGGTTCGGGCGGTCGTTGACGATCGGCAGGCCGTTGATCGTGATCCCCGCCGCCACCGCCTCGTCGCGCGCCAGCTCGACCGGCCGGCCGCGGTTGTTGTGGCCGTCGCCGGAGATGTCGATCACCCGGCGAAAGCCCTTGAAGCCGTTGTCGTCGAACAGTGGTGCTGCGTAGTCGATCGCGGCACTCAGCGAGGTCCAGTGCGCGGTCGTGAGCGGCGTCTCGAGGAGAGCGTCGGCGAAATCCGACGCGCTCGCGGCGTCCTCGATCAGCGTCCAGTCCAGCATGGTGCGCTGATAGTAATCGCCGGCCCATTCGACATAGGCCACCGCGATGCGGCCGAACATGCCGCTCGCGATCGCCTCGATCACGTCGGGGTGACGCAGCGCCGCGATGTACCCCTCGCGCTGGAGGCGCGCCTCGACCTCGTCGACGCTGCCGGAGATGTCGACCGCGAGCACCAGCTCCAGATCGACCGGAAGATCCTGGGCGGTCGCCGGCAGGGCGGGGACCCCGATCAGACCGGCGACCAGCGCGATGCGGCGAGGCAGATCGGCGAACGGCATGGCAGGCAAGGCCCACGGATGAGATGGCGGTCGACAAGACAAGCTAACCTATCCGGGCGCTGGGTCCAGCGCCGCGCCGATCACGATCGCCCGAGCGCAACGCCCGGCGCCCGAGGTCGACCAGCCAGGGCCACGCCGGCGCGCCCGCGGGCCCGGCCGGCGCAACCTCGAGC
>JBOHKK010000294.1:0-8058 GCA_050729115.1 Geminicoccaceae bacterium
GCCATCGGCCAAGGGAGCCCTGGCCAAACCGGCACCCGCCAACTCGTCGCCCGCCAAGTCGTCGCCCGCCAAGTCGTCGCCCGCCAAGTCGTCGCCCGCCAAGTCGTCGCCCGCCAAGTCGTCGCCCGCCAAACCATCGCCCGCCAAACCATCGGGGGAGGGGGAACGGCCGAAGGTGGCGTCGTCGTCCGAGCGTACCGAGCCCGTGCGCGAGACGGCGCCGGCCGAACCCAGCTAGATGGCACTGCTCGACGAACTCGACGATCGGCAGATGCCGCTGCTCGATCACCTGATCGAGCTGCGCAACCGCTTGATGTATGCCTGCGCCGCGATCTTCATCGGCTTCCTGATCTGCTACTTCTTCGCCGAGGAGATCTACGCCTTCCTGGTGCAGCCGCTGGCCGACATCTATCAGGGCCAGACCGGGCGCCGGATGATCTACACCGGCCTCGCCGAGGCGTTCTTCACCTACCTCAAGGTCGCGTTCTGGGCCGGTGCCTTCCTCACCTTCCCGTTCGTCGCCATACAGCTGTGGCTGTTCATCGCCCCGGGGCTCTATCGGACCGAGAAGCGGGCGTTCCTGCCGTTTCTGCTCGCGACGCCGGTCCTGTTCTTCCTCGGCGGCGCGATGGTCTACTACTTCATCTTTCCGCTCGCCTGGCGGTTCTTCCTGAGCTTCGAGACCCCGGGCGGCGACGGCATGCTGCCGATCGAGCTGGAGGCCCGGGTCGGCGAGTACCTGTCCTTGGTGATGAAGCTGATCTTCGCGTTCGGGCTGAGCTTCCAGCTGCCGGTCGCGCTCACCCTGATGGGCCGGGTCGGCCTGATCACCTCGGAGCAGCTGGCCCGCAACCGGAAGTTCGCGATCGTCGGCGTGTTCGTGGTCGCCGCGATCATCACCCCGCCCGATGTGATCAGCCAGGTCGGCTTGGCCGTGCCCATCATCATCCTTTACGAGTTGTCAATCATCGCCGTGCGAATAGTCGAGAAGCGTCGCGCCGAAGCCGAAGCCGCCGAGGCCGCGGCAGACGATGCCGCGGCAGACGATGCCCAGGGAACGTAACTCGACGCGGGCCGATGAACCGGCTAAAGCAGCGCGCGATTGCGATGCCCTCGAACCGTAGGTTGCTGTGCTCGACCTGACGTGGTTGCGTGACCAGCCGGAAGCGCTCGATCGCGCCCTGAGACGACGCGGCCTGCCACCGCTGGCGGCCGAGCTGGGCGAACGCGACGCCGCGTTGCGCGCCCTGCAGACCGAGCTGCAGCAGGCGCAGGCCAGGCGCAATGCGCTGTCCAAGGAAATTGGCAGGATCCGCGCGCAGGGTGCGGACGCATCGTCGGTCATGGCCGAGGTGGGCGCGCTCAAGGAGCAGATCCACACCGGCGAGGAAACCCTGCGGGAGCTGGCCGCCGATCTCGATGCCCGGCTCGCCGAGATTCCGAACATCCTCGCCGATGACGTGCCCGATGGCGCCGACGAGAGCGCCAACGTCGAGCTCCGGCGCTGGGGCGAGCCGCGGCGGTTCGACTTCCCGCCCAAGGAGCACGACGAGATCGGTCTTGAGCTATCTCCGTCTTCCTCGGTGATCGCCAAGCTTAAGGGCTCCAGCTTTGCACCCCGTGCCATGGACTTCGAGCTTGCCGCCAAGCTCTCCGGCGCCCGGTTCGTCACCCTGTTCGGCTCGCTTGCCCGGCTCGAGCGGGCGCTCGCGGCCTTCATGCTCGAGCTGCAGACCGAAGAGCACGGCTATACCGAGGTCGCGGTGCCGCTCCTGGTCCGCGACCATGTGCTGTTCGGCACCGGCCAGCTGCCCAAGTTCGCCGAGGACCAGTTCCGCACCACCACCGGCCACTGGCTGATCCCGACCGCCGAGGTGGCGCTGACCAATCTGCTCGCGGACGAGATCCTCGACGCCGAGGCGCTGCCGCTTCGCTACACCGCCTGGACGCCGTGCTTTCGCTCCGAGGCGGGCGCGGCAGGCAAGGACACCAAGGGCATGATCCGCCAGCACCAGTTCACCAAGGTCGAGCTGGTGAGCATCGTGGCCCCTGAGGAGTCCGATGCCGAGCACGAGCGCATGACCGCCTGCGCCGAGACCGTCCTGAAGCGTCTGGGCCTGCCCTATCGGGTGATGGTGCTGTGCAGCGGCGATACCGGCTTTGCCGCGCGCAAGACCTACGACGTCGAGGTCTGGCTGCCTGGTCAGGATCGCTATCGCGAGATCTCCAGCTGCTCCAATTGCGGCGACTTTCAGGCCCGGCGCATGCGCGCGCGCTTCCGCGCCAAGGGCGCGCGCGAGACCCGCTACGTGCATACCCTGAACGGCTCGGGCCTCGCGATCGGCCGCACCTTGATCGCCATCCTCGAGAACCTGCAGCAGGCCGACGGCAGCGTCGTGCTGCCGGAGGTCCTCCGCCCCTATATGGGCGGCGTGGAGCGCCTGACCCCCGATGGCTAAGGCGCGGTCGGGAAGCGGCGCGGCGGCGAAGCGGCCGCGCATCCTGGTCACCAACGACGACGGCATCAACGCCCCGGGACTCAAGATCCTCGAGCGCGTCGCGCGCACGCTCAGCACCGACGTCTGGGTGGTGGCGCCCGAGACCAACCAGAGCGGCGCCTCGCATTCGTTGACGATGCATCGGCCGCTGCGCATCCGCAAGATCTCGCGCCGGCGCTTCGCCATCGACGGCACCCCGACCGACTGCGTGCTACTGGCGCTCCAGACCGTGATCAAGGAGGGCGCCGTGGATCTCGTGCTGTCCGGGGTCAATCACGGGGCCAACCTCGGCGAGGACGTGACCTATTCCGGCACCATCGCGGCGGCGATGGAGGCCACGCTGTTCAATGTGCCGGCGATCGCGCTGAGCCAGAGCTGCCGCAACGGCCACCCGGTCAAATGGGCGACCGCCGAGCAGCACGCGCCCGACATCGTCTCATGCCTGTTCTCAGAAGAATGGCATAAAGATCTGTTAATCAACGTCAATTTCCCTGATTGCGCCGCCGGCTCAATCAAGGGCATGCAGGTGACGACCCAGGGCAAGCGCAAGCTCGGCGACGAGCTGCTCGAGCGCATCGATCCGCGCGGCGAGCCTTACGTGTGGATCGGCGGCCTGCGGGTCGAGGAAGGCTTCCAGAACGGCACCGATCTGCAGGCGGTGGCCGAAGGCTACATCTCGGTGACGCCGATCCACATGGACATGACCCATCGCGCCAGCTTCGAGCGGCTGCGGCGCGCTTTGGGACAAGCGAAGGCGAATCAGATCGACGCACTAAGCGACCGTGCTTGAGAGAAAATGTGGGTCGGCTCAAGTATCTTCGTTAAAGCATGACTTGAGAAGCCTGCGAGCTCGACATGTTGCGGCGTACCGAAGGACGCTGAAATTCTCACGAAATAGACTTGATCGGGCGCGGCAAAGGTTATTAACCTTACCGGATGGCAGGAAACCCTCTCACGGCAAGGTTCTGGCGGACCGCGGCTGCAGTGGTTGCCGTCGGCAGCGCCGCTGGCTGCTCGATCTACCATCCGTTGGATCAGGGCAGCCGCGTCCCCTGGGCGCAGGCGGCGCGTGGCGAGGCTGCCGAGACGGTCTCGGCGCCCGAGGTCATCGCGCTCTCGGACGAGCGCTATCGCGTGCGGCGCGGCGACCGGCTGGGCGATCTCGCCCGAAGCTATGGCGTCACCCTCGCCGCGCTCGCGCAGGTCAACGACCTGGAGCCACCCTACATCATTCGGGTGGATCAGGAGCTGCGGATCCCAGCGCACGCGCCGGGAGCGGCTCCCGCCCCCACGGCGGTGGCCAGCAGGGCGGTACGCGCGCAGGAGATCGCATCGATCGAGGAGCCGCCGCCTCAGCCCCGAGACCACGGCACCGCGCAGGTCACGCCCGGACCCCAGAAGGTCGCCGCGCTCGAGGAGGCGGCGCCGCCATCCGGAGACCGACCGACCCCGGAGCTCAAGCCCGCACGCGTAGCCGCGATCGCGCCGGGCGCCGGACCCGGCGCCGATCGCTACGTCGTGCGATCGGGCGAGACCCTGTCGGGGATCGCGCTCCGGCACGACGTCGGGATGACCGAGCTCGCGAAGGCCAATGGCATCGACGCGCCTTATCGGGTCCGTGCGGGTCAGAAGTTGCGCATCCCCAATGGCGACGCGCCGGGCACGGCCACGGTCGAGCTGGGCGACAACAAGGGCTCGGTGCGGCTTGCCACCGGCGAGCCGCCGCCACTCAGAGGCGACGACTTCCTGTGGCCGGTGAACGGCAAGGTGGTCGGCGCCTTCGGACCGATCGATCAATGGCGGCGCCGGGACGGCATCGACATCGCCGCACGGCGGGGCGCCCCCGTGCTGGCCGCGCAGGACGGCATCGTCGCCTACGCCGGCGACGGCATCCCCGGGTACGGCGAGATGATCCTGCTGCGCCACGATCAGGGCTACATCACGACCTACGCGCACAATGCCACGCTGCTGGTCGAGGTCGGCGAACTGGTGCAGCGCGGCCAGGTCATCGCCCGGGTCGGCGACACCGGCGGGGCGACGCAGACCATGCTGCATTTCGAGCTGCGCAAAGGGCGCACCCCGATCGATCCGCAGACCCGACTGGTGCACGACACCACCGACCTGGCGAGCAGCACACAGTAGAGCCGCGTTCCAACAAGGATCGAACACCTGCGTCAGCGGCAGCTCGCTCAATAAGCCGAGATCACGGCTACTTTCTACGCGATGGTGCGCGCTTCTCGATCGACGGCGGCTGCGTTAGGTTCGGTACTCGACGGGAGCGCGATGGTCTTCCGCTGATGCACTCCGGGCGCCTCCTCTCCGAGCGATGTTTCGCGATCAGATCAAGCTTGGTTGCATTGATGCGGATGGAACGCTACTATAGGTATACTATCGCGTTTGAGCCCTTTGGAACCCGTGCATGAACGCTGACGCTCGAAATGGCGCTGATGCGCAATTCGCCTTGCTCATTCACGATCCGACTTCCGATCCCAAAGGAGCGATGGTCGCCGCCAAGCTTTGGGCGCGGGCGTGGGCCTGTACCTTGGAGAAGGACAGGATTTGGGCAACTCGTACCTTCATGGCGTCGGCGATCTCCTGCTACGCCATTGCGGTCGGATCGGGCAACGAACTGCCGCCGCTTGGTACGACCTCGGGGCGTCTCACGGGATATCCGCTCGATGAATCGGCTGCCGGGACTGCGGCAGATATCGGCACGGCAGCCGCCCGCCTCGAGCCACTCGATGCAGGTTACCTGATCAGCGCGATTTACACGGCGATGTTGCCGGACGAATTACGATCCCGATACGGCATATACTACACGCCACCTGCACTCACTCGAAGGCTGATAGCCATGGCGACGGAGGCCGGCGTCGACTGGTCGCGATGCCGTGCGCTCGACCCGGCCTGCGGCGGCGGCGCTTTCATAACCCCCGCAGCGCTCCGCATGGCTTCGGAACTCAAGGGATCCGAGCCAGCTCTGATCTTGCAAAGCATCGGCTCCCGCTTGAGAGGTATGGAGATCGATCCCTTCGCGGCGTGGATGTCACAGGCCTTTCTGGAGATCGCCTTGGCCGGCATTTGCCGGGCCGCGAATCGTCGTTTGCCTCGTCTGGTAACGGTCTGCGACAGCCTCGAGCAGGAGCCGGACGGCGAAGGCTTCGACCTCGTGATCGGAAATCCACCTTACGGGCGCATCGGCTTGTCCCCGGAGATGCGCAGGCGCTACCGGCGGAGCCTTTACGGCCATGCCAACCAATACGGCGTCTTCACGGATCTCGCTCTTCGCTGGACGGTACCGGGCGGCATCATCGCTTACGTCACGCCGACGAGCTTTCTGGCCGGGGAGTACTTCAAGGCTCTCCGGGCCCTCATCGCACGCGAGGCCCCGCCCGCTGCGGTGGATTTCATCGCTGACCGCAAAGGCGTCTTCGAGGATGTCCTGCAGGAAACCCTGCTCGCGACCTACCGACGCCACGGCTCAGCGGAGAAGGCACGGGTTCACTACATTCTCGTCGAGACGGAAGGTTCGGCAAGGGTAGCCGAGGCGGGCGATTTCCGGCTGCCCGCAGATCCCGCGAAGCCCTGGCTTTTGCCGCGCGTACCAGATCACGCGCCGCTGATCGCCCGTCTTGCCAGGATGCCAGCGCGTCTCGAGGACTGGGGATACAAGGTGTCCACCGGCCCCCTGGTATGGAACCGTCACAAAGACCAGCTGAGAAACCATCCCGCCAAGAACACCTGTCCGCTGATTTGGGCCGAGGCGATCGCCGGCCCCGGCCGTTTCGTGTTCCGCGCCGACAAGAGGAATCACAAGCCGTATTTCGAGCTTCGGCCCGGCGATGGCTGGCTGGCGATTGACGAGCCCTGTGTTCTATTGCAGCGGACGACAGCCAAGGAGCAGTCTCGCAGGCTGATCGCTGCCGAGCTGCCCGAGCAGTTTGTGCGCGAGCATGGCCTGGTCGTCGTCGAGAACCACCTGAACATGATCCGCCCCTTCGATGGCCCGCCGAAGGTCGGGCCGGCTGCGGTGGCGGCGCTCCTCAACAGTCAAATCGTGGACCATGCGTTTCGCTGCATCAGCGGCAGCGTGGCGGTCTCGGCCTTTGAGCTCGAGGCGCTCCCGCTGCCATCGCCGCAGCAGGCCAGAGCGCTGGAAGCCTTGCTCGCCGACGGCGGAGATCCGACGGCAATCGAGATCGCGGTCCGCAGCATGTACCTCGTGTAGTTGGTCATGTCCCTCCCGCCCCTGCCGCCTGTTGAGCTCATCCACGAGAGGCTGCAGACAATCTACCCGGAGGCCGCCCCGAACCGAAACTATTGTGTCCGGGAGATGGCTGCCAAGACGATCTTCGTGATGCTTTACGCCGGCGCCGTCACTGACCGTGACCGGTGGATCAGACCGGACCAAGTGACCCGCATGACGGACGACCAGGCCGCGCGCACCACGGACGAGGAGCGGGATGCCTGGGCTCCCGAATCGCTCAGACCCAGCAAGGATGCCATCCCAGGCCGCTGGTATGCGGCCAATACCCGCGAGCCCATACGCGACGAGACGCTGCGGGGAGGCTTGATTCCGACAGGAGCAGTCAAGGAGCGGGAGGGCCTTCCTACGACGTCCGCCAAGCCGCGCTATGCCGTGACCCCGGATTTTGCCGGGCTGTTCGATCCCGACCTCTCCAGCGACGCCTTGGAATCCGCTGTCCGAGCCTGGCAGAAAGCCAATTCTCCCCTGGCGCGCTGGCGCGCATCGCGCTGGTCCGCGGGCAGGCCATCGCTTCTGATGCTGGTGTCTTGATCTCCTTCCCGAGCGGCGCGACCCGGCGGATGGTTGCTGGCCCAAGCTCGAACATTTCCAAGGCGGTGATCGAAGAATTTGCGCCGCGCTTCCTGGAGGTACCCGGCGTCGTTTTTCTCAGCGAAAGCGCCAACAAGATCGTCACCCGCGACGACCAGCTTGCGCGCCGGATCGGGCTGCGCATCGAAGCCGATCGTAACCTGCCCGACATCATCCTCGTCGATCTCGGTCCAGAGCACCCGCTGTTGGTCTTTGTGGAAGTGGTGGCCACAGACGGCCCGATCGGGGAGACCCGTAAGGCGGCCTTGCTCAACATCACCGAGGAGGCAGGTTTTCCGCCAGAGCATGTTGTCTTTGTGACGGCTTACCTCGATCGGAGCGCGGCCGCTTTCAAGAAGACCGTGGATGCTCTGGCGTGGGGGAGTTTCGCCTGGTTCATGTCCGAGCCGGACAACCTGTTGCGGCTGCACCAGGGGGGGACCGAATCGGTAACGCGGCTCTCGGATTGGAACGAGGTCGGGCCAGCTGCACGGCCAGTTTGAATATTTTTCGATCGGCTCAGTCTGACTGAGCGAAATCGCCTTGGCACAAACCCCCGTGCAGCAACGAGTGCTGATACCAGGAACACGAAGTCTTGACCCATCGACCGCTCTTCTTGTCACCCCCGGGCTCGACCCGGGGGTCCAGTCTGGATGCCCCGGTCAAGCCGGGGCATGACAGAACAGACGCACCGACCCATCGGTCGCGACTTCATGGGGTCGGTAT
>JBOHKK010000295.1:0-8054 GCA_050729115.1 Geminicoccaceae bacterium
AACAGCCATACCTGATCCACGTCCCACGCCCGAAAGGTCTTGCTCATCGCCGTAACCCAAGGAGTTGCGCCTTGCCCACAGAATCACCACAATACCTTGTTGTCAATTCTCGGACAGGCTCCTAGCCGGTCAGATCGGCGCCATACCACTTCGTCGACAGCTCGGCGAGCGTGCCGTCGTCGCGCATGGCGTTCACGATCTCGGCGATCCTGGCGCCAAGCTCGGGATCGCCCTTGTCGATCGCGACCGACAGCGGCTCCAGAAACAGCGGGTCGCCGACCACCTTGAGGGGATAGCCGTTGTCGATGGCCCCAAGGACCGTCGGCAGCGCCGTGATCACGGCATCGACCCGCACGCCGTCGCCGAGCCGCAGATCATCCAGTGCCAAGAGGTCGGTATCGTAGGTCCGGATGTTCGCGTCGTCGATCTGGTAGTCGAATTCCGGCGCGCCCTCGGCGTCGATCACCAGGTCCTTCTTGAGGTAGCTCTCGTAAGTGGTCGCGACGCCGACCCCGATCGTCTTGCCGCCGGCGTCGGCCGGCGTGGCGATGTCCTGGTTGTCTTCGTGAACGACGAGCGCCGCCGGGGTGTAGTAGTAGATCGCCGGAAAATCGAGCACCTCGCGGCGCGCCGCGGTCGGCGTCATCGAACCGACCGAGATGTCCCAGCGCCCGGCCCAGTTGCCGGCGGTGATCACGTCCCAGCTTGGCGTCACGAACTCGATGTCGACGCCGAGCCGCTCGGCGATCTCTTTGCCCACATCGATGTCGAAGCCGATGAACTGGTTGTTCTCGTCGAGCGAGGACTGGGGCGGGTACTCGGCGTCGGTCGACATCACGAGGACGCCCTTGGCGAGCACCCGATCCAGGACCTCGCCGGCATCGGCGGATGCGGCGACAACCAGCAGCGTGCTCAAGGCAATGCCTGGGAGCCATCTCTCGAGCGGTGCCATGATCTGTCCTCCTCATTCTTGAGGTTCGCAACCGAGTATGCCGCCGACCGCGGCGCTCCGGCAAGCCGGACCGCTCGCGCCTTGATCCGGACTTTGCAGGCGGCCTGCCGGCTGCCACTATGGGTGTTGGCCCTCGAGGCGGGGCAGGGCGCCTCTTGGTCGAACGCCAGGTTGGAGGTGAGCGGTGGGCTACAACCTCGAAGGCAGGCTGCTCGAGGTCTGCGACTGCAACGTGCTGTGCCCGTGCTGGATCGGCGAATACCCGGACAACGGCACCTGCCAGAGCGCCCTCGCCTACAAGATCGACCAGGGCTCGATCGATGGCATCGACGTCTCCGGGCTCACCTTCGCGGGCGCGGCGTTCATCCCCGGCCGGACGCTGGACGGCAACATCCGCGTGGTGCGCTACGTCGACGACCGCGCCACGCCGGCGCAGGAGGCGGCGGTGCTCGCGGCGTTCCGCGGCGAGCGCGGCGGGCCGCTTGCCGACCTCGCGCAGCTCTACGTCGAGGTCGATGCGCGCCGGGCGCCGATCACCTTCGAGGTCGCAAAGGGCAAGGGCAGCTTCAGGATCGGGCAGAGCGTCCTGGCCGAGATGGAGCCCTATCGCGGCCCGAGCGGCGAGGTGACCACCCTGGTCGAGAGCATCTTCTCGACCATCCCGGGCTCGCCCGCCTACGTCGCCAAGGCGAGCCGCTTCAAGATGGTCCAGCCGGAGATCGGGGTCGATCTCGAGCTCACCGGCCACAACGCCATCCAGGGCGAGTTCCGGCTCCAGGCTTGAGCCGTCCGACGGCCGCCTTCGGGACACGGCCGATGCGCGCCGCGTGGCACCAGAGCGCGTTCGTGCCGCTCATGGCGCTGCTCACGGCTTCGGCCTGGCTCACGCTCTGGCTGTGGACGGCGTCGCCCTACGGCCGCTACCTCGATCACGGCGGCTGGCTCGAGGCCGGGCTCGCGGGCGCCGTCTGCCGCGCCCTGCCGGCGGGCGAGGTGGTGCTGCCGGGTGCCCTGTACGTCGGCGGCTGGCTGCTCATGACCGCGGCGATGATGCTGCCGACCACCTTGCCGCTGCTCGAGATCTTCCGGCGCATGACCGCCGCCCGCGCCGACCGGACGCGCCTGCTGGCGCTCGTGACCCTCGGCTATCTCGGGGCCTGGAGCGGCTTCGGCCTGGTGGCGCACCTCGCCGATCGGGGCATCCACGCGCTCGCGCTGCACAGCGCCTGGCTCACCTTCAACGGCTGGCTGATCGGCGCGGCGGCGCTCGCGCTTGCCGGCACGTTCCAGTTCAGCGCGCTCAAGTACCGCTGCCTGGAGCAGTGCCACACGCCGCTTGCCTTCGTCGCCCGCCACTGGCGGGGCGAGAGCGCCTCGCGCGAGGCGTTGCTGCTCGGCGCTCACCACGGTCTCTATTGCGTCGGCTGCTGCTGGGCGCTGATGCTCTTGATGTTCGTGGTCGGCATGGGCAGCGTCGGCTGGATGCTGCTGCTCGCCGCCGTGATGGCCGTGGAGAAGAACCTGCCCTGGGGACGCCGGCTCAGCGCGCCGCTCGGGCTCGCCCTGCTCGCATGGTCGGGCTGGATCGTGGTCGCGGGCGGCTTGCTCGCGAGCGGCTGAGCGGACCGCCCGCCGGCGGTCATTCTTGTTCCAGGGCAATCCGCGCCGCGGCCAGCTCCTCTTTCTTGTCGTCGTCCACCTCGGGAATCTCGAAGTCGAGGTTTCAGCGGCGTAGGTCGTCCCGACCCTCGGGCGATGGCCCGAGGGGAGGCCCGACATCCCGGACGACATCGGCTCCCGCCCGCGGCGCCACGCATGGCCGATCGACAGCTTGATCTTGTCGGCGCGCCACCGCCCAAGGGCTGCGATCGGGTCTCCCCTCGGCTTTCTCCATCCAGGCGCACGATCCGGGGACGGTAACCCGAGGGTCGCACTGACCTATGGCAGGCATCTGATACCGACCCCATGAAGTCGCGACCGATGGGTCGGTGCATCTTTTCTGTCATGCCCCGGCTTGACCGGGGCATCCAGACTGGACCCCCGGGTCGAGCCCGGGGGTGACAAGAAGAGCGGTCCATGGGTCAAGACTTCGTGTTCCTGGTATGAATCATGACGACGGTAGATTGCGACTCCCAACCGCCAAACCGGGAACCGCTCCAGACGGGTAGGTTGGGTGAGCCGCAGGCGGAACCCAACGGCCTGGCTTTTTGGTTGGGTTGCGCTACGCTCCACCCAACCTACGACAGGTCGGGCTGGATCGTGGTCGCGGGCGGCTTGCTCACGAGCGGCTGAGCGGACCGCCCGCCGGCGGTCATTCTTGTTCCAGGGCAATCCGCGCCGCGGCCAGCTCCTCTTTCTTGTCGTGGCCGACCTTGGGAAACTCCAGATCGAGCGAGCCCAGCGCGTCGATGATCGCGGCGGCGACCACGACCCGGGTGAACCACTTGTGGTCGGCGGGCACCACGTACCAGGGCGCGTCCTTGGTGGCCGTCGCCCGGATCATGTCCTCGTAGGCCTCCTGGTAGTCGTCCCAATGGCCACGCTCCGCGACGTCGCCGATCGAGAACTTCCAGTTCTTGTCGGGGTCGTCGAGGCGCTCCAGGAACCGCTGCTTCTGCTCCTTCTTGGAGACGTGAAGGAAGAACTTTCGAATGAGGATGCCGTTCCGCCCGAGATACCGTTCCACGTTCCGGATGTCCTCGTAGCGGTCTTCCCAGATCGACCTGGTGACCAGGGACGGCGGCAGCTTCTGGCGGTCGAGATACTCCTTGTGTACCCGGACCACGAGCACCTCCTCGTAGTACGAGCGATTGAAGATGCCGATGCGGCCCCTCTCGGGCAGGCACCGCAGGCAACGCCAGAGGTAGTCGTGGTCGAGCTCTTCCGAGGACGGCACCTTGAAGGCGTGCACCTGGCAGCCTTGAGGATTGATGCCGGACATCACGTGCTTGATGGCGCCGTCCTTGCCGGCGGCGTCCATGGCCTGGAAGATCAGCAGGACCGCCCAGCGATCCTGGGCGTACAGGCGCTCCTGCAGCTGCGCGAGCACCTCCACCCCGTGCGCCAGCGCCTCCTTGGCCTGCGGCTTGTCCTCGGACGTGAGCTCGCCCGTGTCGTCGGGATCGAGGTCCTTCAGTCGGAGCTTCCTGCCGTCGGTGACGCGGTAAGGTGCGGAGAACTCCCGGCACCTCTCGATTCGTTTCTTCAGACTGAGCTCGCCAAACGCCATCGGTCTTCCTCCCTCACCGGCCGCCCCGGGCGCGGTGTCTCCTTGGAGCACTGTTACAGCAATTCTCGCGCCTTGTGGGCCCCCTTGATCAAACCGTCCAAACCGTGTCGAACCGGAACGTCAGCGCGCTGAGCCTGCCCGTACGTCGCGTGATGTGCCGAGGCATCATGCCTCGATGGCCTGGATACGGTTCTATGATGCGCTTTTCGACCGAAAAGACACTTTCGTTGCGAGTTTCGGTTTTGATGAATGATTTTCGACCGATTTTCGTATACAATGCGAATCGACGCCAGTCGTCTGTTTCGGGAGCTTTTCGACCACGATGACGGATTCTCGACCGATACAGCTGGATTTGGAAGCACCGCGAATCTTCCAGGACCGGGTTATGCCAAAAGGCACAAGGCTCGCCGGCTGGGCGGCGCTGGTGCACGGCCTTGGCATCGAGGCACCGGTCCGGGCCCCGAGTGCGGTCGCCGAAGGGCATATCAAGGGCAGTCACCGCACAGAGGACGGCTGGAGCATCTTTGACAAGCGTTACTGGCCGGGTAATGGCGTCACCGAACACCTCACCTTCGCGCTACGCCATGAATGGCTCGATCTGCTCATTCTGAAGCGTGTCTTCGACGCCATACCATCAGACGTGCTGGTAGCGTTCGTCAAGAAAGCGCCAACCGGCGCGATCTCTCGGCGAGCCTGGTTCTTCTACGAGACGCTGACAGGCCAGAGGCTCGATCTCGACGACGCACCGAGCGTCACGGCGGTCCATGCGCTCGATCCCAGGACCTATTTCACCGGCACGCCGCGGCTTTCGAAACGGCACCGGGTCCGGGATAACCTGCTCGGATCCAGCGGCTATTGTCCGCTGATGCGGCGTACCGAAATGCTCGACACCTTCCTTCAGCGAGGGCTTACGGAAAGGGCCGCCGAGACAGTCGGCCGGACGAGCGGTCAACTGATTGCCCGCGCGGCCAGCTTTCTGTTGCTGGCGGACAGCCGCGCCAGCTTCGAGATCGAAGGAGAACGCCCGCCGCGCAACCGCCTGGAGCGCTGGGGACGCGCCGTGGTCCAGGCGGGCAAGAATGAACTCACGCTCGATGAGCTGAACCGTTTGCATGGCGTTCTGATCGAAGATACCCGCTTCATTCACGCCGGGCTGCGCCCGGACGGCGTCTTTCTCGGCGAGCGCGACCCTAGCGGTGCCCCTCTGCCGGAATTCATCGGTGCGCGGCCCGAAGACCTGAGGGAGCTCGTCACCGGCTTGCTGACAAGCAACGACCGGATGCGGCAAAGCGGAATCGATCCGGTTCTGCAGGCGGCGGCGACGGCCTTCGGTTTCGTCTACATCCATCCTTATCAGGATGGAAACGGCCGGTTGCACCGCTGCCTGAT
This sequence comes from Geminicoccaceae bacterium, assembly GCA_050729115.1. Taxonomy (GTDB): domain Bacteria; phylum Pseudomonadota; class Alphaproteobacteria; order Geminicoccales; family Geminicoccaceae; genus JBKPNX01. The sequence continues at coordinate 5,571 of JBOHKK010000295.1, forward strand.
CCATCATGTACTGGCGGCACGGGAGTTCGCCCCGGCCGGCATGGTGTTCCCGGTCTCTTCGGTCATGCTCGACCGGATCGACCAATACCGCCGAACGCTGCAGCACCACTCCGCGCCGCTGATGACGTTCATCGAGTGGCGGACGACGCCGGACCGCAATGTCCACGTCCTGAACGACACCGCGGATCTCTACCGGTATTTCGATTGCACGGCAGAGGCCGAGTTTCTGTACGCCTGCGTCGCGCGCACCGTCGAACACGACCTGCCGGAACAGATCGATTATCTGCGCCGCTATGATGAAGCGCAGCGGCGCATCATGGCGACGGTAGAAATGCCCGACCGTCTCGCCCAGGACCTCATCATGTTCATCCGGCAGAATGACGGCAAGTTGCCGAAAAAACGCCGCGCGAAGGAGTTCGCGGCTTTAAGCGACGAAGAAACGAAGCGAATCGAGGAGATTTACGACGAGCTCTTCGGCGATGACGGCAGCTGATTCCGAAGAGCCCGACATCAACTACCCGGAGTGGCCCCGATCCGACATTCCGCGCGGTCGAGCCGCGAGGCATGCCGCGGCGCGCCCCTGCCTGCGCAAGCGCCCCGTGGTCCTCGCGCGTCGAGGAAGGCCAGAGGCGGCATCTGGATGTGAGCGCTGCGGAGGTTGTAAGAGAGGCTGTCGCGCGGCCGGGCGGAGTCGAGCACGGGCCGCGCCGGGACATGGCGCCGGACGGGAGCAAGCCTGAGATGGACCTGAATCGCTTCGACAATCAGCGCGTGATCCGCGCGCCGCGGGGGACCCGGCTCAACGCCCGGAGCTGGCAGACCGAGGCGCCGCTCCGGATGCTCATGAACAACCTCGATGCCGAGGTCGCCGAGAGCCCGCAGGAGCTGGTCGTCTATGGCGGCATCGGCCGGGCGGCGCGCAACTGGCGCTGCTACGACGTCCTCCTCGAGACCCTGAAGCGGCTCGGCGACGACGAGACGCTGTGCGTGCAGTCGGGCAAGCCGGTCGGCGTGTTCCGCACCCATCCCGACGCGCCGCGCGTCCTGATCGCCAACTCCAACCTGGTCGCGCACTGGGCGAGCTGGGACAGGTTCCACGAGCTCGATCGCATCGGCCTGATGATGTACGGCCAGATGACTGCGGGCTCCTGGATCTACATCGGCAGCCAGGGCATCATCCAGGGCACTTACGAGACCTTCGCCGAGGCCGGCCGCCAGCACTACGGCGGCGATCTCTCGGGCCGCTGGATCCTCACCGGCGGGCTCGGCGGCATGGGCGGCGCCCAGCCGCTCGCCGCGACCATGGCCGGCGCATCATTGCTCGCGGTGGAATGCCGCGCGGCCCGGATCGAGCGGCGCCTGCAGACCCGTTATCTCGACCGGATGGCGACCGACCTCGACCAGGCGCTGGCGATCATCGAGCAGTCCTGCGCCGCGAAGCGACCGACCTCGGTCGGCCTGCTCGGCAACGCCGCCGAGGTTTTCCCCGAGTTGGTCCGCCGTGGCGTGCGCCCGGACATCGTGACCGACCAGACCGCGGCGCACGATCCGCTGAACGGCTATCTGCCCGCGACCTGGACCCTCGCGCAGTGGGAGACGATGCAGGCGCGCGATCCACGGGGCGTGGAGCGCGCCGCCAAGGAGTCGATGGCGGTGCAGGTGCGCGCGATGCTCGAGTTCCACCGGGCGGGCGTGCCGACCCTCGACTACGGCAACAACATCCGCCAGTTCGCCAAGGACACCGGGGTCGAGGACGCGTTCGCCTTCCCCGGCTTCGTGCCGGCGTACATCCGGCCGATGTTCTGCCGCGGCAGGGGGCCGTTTCGCTGGGCCGCGCTCTCGGGCGACCCCGAGGACATCTACCGGACCGACGCCAAGGTCAAGGAGCTGTTCCCGGACGATGCCCATCTGCACAACTGGCTGGACATGGCCAGGGAGCGGATCGCGTTCCAGGGGCTGCCGGCCCGGATCTGCTGGCTGGGCCTGGGCGAGCGCGCCAAGGCCGGCCTCGCGTTCAACGCCATGGTGGCGAGCGGCGAGCTCGGCGCACCCGTGGTGATCGGCCGCGACCATCTGGATTCCGGCTCGGTCGCGAGCCCCAACCGCGAGACCGAGGCGATGCGGGACGGCTCGGATGCGATCGCCGACTGGCCGTTGTTGAACGCCATGCTGAACGTCGCCTCGGGCGCGAGTTGGGTCTCGATCCACCACGGCGGCGGGGTTGGCATCGGCTTCTCCCAGCACGCCGGCATGGTGATCGTGTGCGACGGCACGGCGGAGGCGGCGCGCCGCCTCGAGCGCGTCCTGACCAACGATCCGGCCTCGGGCGTGATGCGCCACGCCGATGCCGGCTATCCGGACGCCATCGCCTGCGCCCGCGCGCACGGCCTGAAGCTGCCGATGCTCGGCGATTCTGCCTAGGCCATTTTCCCCTTGGGTGGACCCGCGGCCCCGGCCCGCTCCCCCTCCCCACCACCCCAAGGG
>JBOHKK010000296.1:0-8019 GCA_050729115.1 Geminicoccaceae bacterium
CGCGCCGCCTGATGCCGCCGCGATCTGGAGCGGCCGGCGCGGGCGCGCGGGGCATGAGCGACCGTCGGGGCTGGGCGTTGGGGCAAGGATCCCGACGCACCTCCGCGGCCCTGGCGCATCGTGGGCCGGCGGTCGACGACGAGCGCCGGCGATCAGGCGGTGGCCGTTTGCGCAGGGTCGAGCGAGCTGCCCTCGTAGATTTCCGCCATGGCGAGCTGGACCTGGCCTGCGGCCAGCTCGAGCGTTGCCGCCGGGCCGCTCGAGACCCGATAGCTCCAGCCGGCTTCCTCGCGGTCGTAGACGTCCACGCGCAGCTCGTCCTGGGCCACCAGAACATACTGCCGGAGGCTCAAAATACTCTGGTAGGCCAACCACTTCTGGCCACGATCGAAGCTTTCGGTGGAACGGGACAGCACCTCGAACACCACGACCGGCTCCGGCACGACGTCGCTCTTGGCATTGACCGCCGAGCAGGTGATCACGACGTCGGGGTACATGAGCTCCGACCTGCTCGTGACCTTGCACTCCATGAAAGCACGGCAAGGGCCGCCGCGCAGACGCGACCGGAGCGTCGCCATGATGTTGCCAGCGATCGTGTTGTGATCGAGCGTCCCGCCGACCATCATCCGAATGAAGCCGGAATAGAACTCGTAGCGCTCCGGCTGGTCGCGCTCCCAGACGAGGAACTCCTCGACGGTCCAGGGGGTAGGCGGGGTCGGTGTTGCGCGCGCCATGGCTCGAATGTAGGCGATCGGCCCCGCCGACGCCAGCCACCCGGATGGGCTGACACGAGCAGCGCGCCCCACAATCGGCCATCACTGCAAAGGACCATCACCAGGTCGAGGCGTCCGAGCGGGCACCGCCCGAACGCCCGAGCACCCGATGCCCGAGACCAACCGGGGCCAGCCGAGCCATGATCGACGCGACCCGATGCCGACGCCTCAACGACCGCGACCAGCGCCGCGGCCGCTATGTCCTCTATTGGATGCAGCAGTCACAGCGCGGCTCGGGCAATCCGGCGCTGGAGTACGCCATCGACGTCGCCAATCGCCAGCGCCTGCCGGTGGTCGTGGCGTTCGGTCTCATGGACGATTATCCGGACGCCAACCTCCGCCACTACCGCTTCATGCTGGAAGGGCTCCAGGAGGTCGAGCACACCCTTGTCGGGCGAGGGATCAAGTTCGTGATCCGGCGCGGCGCCCCGGCCGGGGTCGCCGTGGCGCTCGCCGAGGATGCCGCGCTCGTGGTCTGCGACCGTGGCTATCTGCGCCACCAGAAGGCGTGGCGGACCGAGGTCGCCGAGCGCATCGGATGCGCGCTGGTTCAGGTCGAAGGCGACGTGGTGGTGCCGGTCGAGGTGGCCTCGCACAAGGCCGAGGTCGCCGCCCGCACGCTGCGGCCCAAGCTGCACAAGGTGTGGGACGAGTACTTGGCCCCCTCGACGACGCAGCGGTCAAGAAAAACTCCCTCGATCTGCGCATCGCGAGCGAGGTCGACCTTGCCGAGATCGACGGCGTGCGCGCGCGGCTGAAGCTCGATCGCTCTGTGCCGGCGGTGCGCCGCTTTCGCGGTGGCACGAGCGCAGCACGCCGGCGTCTTTGGGCATTCCTCGACGCCAAGCTCGACGGCTACGGCGAGGAGCGGAACGAGCCGGGGGCGTTCCAATGCAGCCTGATCAGCCCTTATCTGCATTTCGGGCAGATCTCACCGGTCGAGATCGCTGTTGCCGTCCGCGGCTCCAGGAAGGGCGGCAAGGCCGATCGCGAGGCCTATCTGGAGGAGCTGATCGTGCGCCGGGAGCTGGCGGCGAACTTCGTCAACTTCGAACCGAACTACGACAACTACGACGCCCTGCCCGCGTGGGCGCGCGCGACCCTCGAGCGGCACCACGCCGATCCGCGCGAGCACATCTACACGCGGGACCAGCTCGCGGCCGCCGAAACCCACGATCGCTACTGGAATGCGGCGATGCGCGAGATGGTCCATACCGGCTTCATGCCCAACTACATGCGCATGTATTGGGCGAAGAAGATCCTGGAATGGAGCCCCGACCCCGATGCCGCCTTCCAGACCATCTTGTACTTGAACAACCGGTACTTCCTGGACGGACGTGACGCCAATTCCTACGCCAACGTCGCCTGGATCTTCGGCGTGCACGATCGTCCCTGGGCCGAACGCCCGGTATTCGGCAAGGTGCGCTACATGAACGCGAACGGCCTCGAGCGCAAGTTCGACATGGCGGCCTATCTGCGCGCGGTCGACGAGCTGGTCGCCGCCGAGCGCGGATGATCGCTGGCGGGCGTTGAACCGGCGCCGTCAGTTGGCCATATTCGAATCGCAGGACAAGTTGCAGGTGACGATGACCCAGGCACCGACCATTGCCGAGGAGCAGCGACTGATCGCCGAGGACTTCGAGCTGTTCGACGATTGGCGCGAGAGAATCGAGTACGTGCTCGATCTCGGACGCAACCTGGCGCCGTTCCCCGAGCAGCACCGCACCGAGGGCAACAAGGTCAAGGGCTGCCAGTCGCAGGTGTGGATGGTCGCCGCGATGGACCGGGGCTGCGGCCGGATGAGGATCGAGGCCGACAGCGATGCCTTCATCGTGCGCGGCCTGATCGCCCTGTTGCTGCGCCTGTATGCGAACCGGCATCCGCAGGAGATCCTGGACAATCCGCCTGAGGTGTTCAACGAGATCGGGCTCGGCGCGCACCTCTCGCCGACCCGGGCGAACGGCCTGCATGCGATGATCAAGCGGATTCGTCAGCTGGCGACCGGCCAGGTCCACGGCGTCGAGGTCGCCGCGGCGTCATAGCCGCGCGCCGATCGTCGTCCGAGGGAAGCGATTCGAGTTCAGATGCGATACTGCCTGCGACTGCAGGTTTGTTTCCGACTGGTGATCTTTGCTCGTTCCAAGCCACTGCATCGAAATTTGGCACGCCTTGGAACATAGTGTAGAAAGCGGTGTTACATAGGCAGCAGCTTTGGGGGAAGCCATGCGTTGGATCATCGGCATCGTGGTGGTCGTGGTGATCGCGATCCTCGGCTACCAATACTTCGGCGCCCGCGATATGGACGTCGCGGAGCAGGTGGAGGAAGGCGCGCAGGCGCCCGCTGAGCAGGCTGAGGAGGCCGCCGAGGCGACGGGCGAGGCGGCCGAGGAAACTGCCGATCAGGCTGCCGAGGCTACCGGTGAGGCCGCCGAGCAGGCTGCAACGGAAGCCGAACAGGCGACCGAGCAAGCGGCCGAGGCGACCCAAGAGGCTGCCGAGCAGGCTCAGGAGACTGGCGAGCAGGCTGCGGCCGGGACCGAGCAGGCCACCGAACAGGCGGCCGAGGCGACCCAGGAAGCAGCTGACGAGGCCGCAGCGGAGACCGAACAGGCGGCCGAGGCCACCGAGGAGGCGGCCGGCGAGGTCGCGGGGGCGGTCGGGGAAGCCACCGAGGAGGTGACCGAGCAGGCGGAGCAGGTCACGGAGGGGGCTCAGACGGGGGCGCAGGAGGCGACCGAGGCCACCCAGGAGGCGGCCGAGGAGGCCCTGACCGAGGCGCAGACTGCGGCGCTGACGGTGGGCGACGTCAACGTCGGCGAGCAGCTCACGGAACTCATGCAAAGCGCCCAGGACTCGCTCGAGGGGATCACCGACGCCCAGTCCGCCGAGGCGGCGGTGCCGGCGCTCAACGACATCAACGCCCAGCTCGAGGAACTCTCCGCGCCGGTCGGTCAGCTGCCCGAGGATGCCAAGAAGGTGCTCTCGGACCTGTTGCGCGACCGGGTGGCGGAATTGAAGACCGTGGCGGACAACGTGACCAGCCAGGAAGGGGTCGGCGACGTCGTGAGCCCGGCTCTCGAGCCGATCATGGCGAAGCTCGACAGCTGGGCCCAGCAGCCCGCCTGATGCCGTGGCCCGACCAGCTCCATCGCGCCCGTCGGCGCGGTGGGGCATGCGGTTCGACGCCGCGCCGCGGGAAGCGCGCGGTCATGCCTTCTTGAGAAGGCCGACCAGGTAGAGCAGCACGATCGCGCCGACCACGGCAGCGATCAGCGAGCCGACGATATGGGTCGGGGCAAGACCGATCAGGCGGAACACCAACCCGCCGACGAACGAGCCGATCACCCCGACCGCGAGATTGCCGAGGAGGCCGAAGCCGCGGCCCTTCATGATTTTGCCGGCCAGCCAACCGGCGACCAGCCCCACGACCAGAAATACGATCAGGCTCCACAGACCCACGGGCTTCCTCCGCTCCGCTCGAGTTCCTCACCCGGCCTGGGCGCCCGTGCCAGGCGGGCGCGGCCGAAGCGCCATCGATACCAGCATACCGTCGCGATTGCATCGAGGGAGCGCGCTTGCGCTCCCGAGTGCCGCGCCGAGCCGCCGCAATCGAGCCCCCGCGCGCGCGCTTGCATTCGTCCGGGGCAGGTGGTCCGATGCCGCAGGGAAAGCCGGGGCGTGCGACGGTCATGTCCAATCATCTGCTCGACGAGAGCGCGCGGGGCGTGTTCATCATCGCGGCGACGCCGTTTGCCGACAACGGCGCGCTCGACCTCGACAGCCTGTCCCGCCTGATCGCCTTCTACCTGGATGCCGGCGTCCACGGCATCACGATCCTCGGTATGATGGGCGAGGCGCAAAAGCTGACCTACGAGGAATCCTGCCTGGTCATCGAGCACACCCTGCAGCGGATCGCGGGCGCCGTGCCGGTGGTGGTCGGGGTCAGCAACCCAGGGCTCGCCAACGTGGCGCTGCTGACCAGCGTGGCCATGTCGGCCGGCGCCGCCGGGGTGATGATCGCGCCGCCCGCCGGCCTCGCGACCGACGAGCAGATCGAGGGCTACCTGCATCAGGTCTGCGCCGGGCTCGGCGACGGCGTGCCGGTGATCCTCCAGGACTATCCCCAGGCGAGCGGGGTCCATGTGTCGGTCAGCCTGCTCAACCGCGTGATCGACGATTTGCCGCAGATCAAGGTGCTCAAGCACGAGGATTGCCCGGGCTTGGGCAAGATCTCGCGGATCCGGGCGAGCGCCGAGCGCGACGACCGACGCCGGATCAGCATTCTGGTCGGCAACGGCGCGCTGTACTACCCGCTGGAGCTGGGCCGCGGCGCCGACGGGGCGATGACCGGCTTTGCCTTCCCGGAGGTCCTGGTCGAGGTGCACGATCGGTTCGCAGCAGGGCGGACCGAGGAAGCCTTCGACCTCTACGATGCCTATCTGCCCCTGATCCGCTACGAGCAGCAGCCCGGGATCGGGCTCGCGATCCGCAAGGAGATCCTGCACCGGCGCGGCGTGCTGGCGAGCCCCAAGGTGCGGCCGCCGGGCCCCCGCCTCGACGCCCAGGACCGCGCCGAGCTCGAGAGCCTGCTGACCCGCGTCAAGCGCCGCATCGGCGCCGGCATCTAGCAAGAAACCGATCTGTGGTCATTCGGCGTGGGGGAGTGACATGGCCGATCTCGATGCCGACGACGCTCCAACCGCTTGCCACAGTTTCGTCCCCAGCGGGCCGGCCTCTCCGGTGGGGAACTCATACCGGATGCCGGCTTTGCGACCGCTGGCAGAGCGTGTCTTGGGGTGGATCATCCTTGCATTTTGAAATCATGACTTATAATTTGCAAGGATGATTCGCCGCCGCGCATACCGGACCGTACACGACGCCCTCGGCCGCCAGGCTGCCGTGGCCCTGATCGGGCCGCGCCAGGTCGGCAAAACGACGCTGGCGCACGAGATCGCCGACGACTCGGACGCGCTCTATCTCGACCTCGAAGCCCGCGCCGATCGCGACAAGCTCGCCGATCCTGCGCTGTTTCTGAGGGGATACGAGGATCGCCTCGTCATTCTGGACGAGATTCACCGGGTGCCGGAGCTGTTCCAGGACCTGCGCGGCCTGATCGATCAGGGCCGTCGGCGGGGAAAGCGAACGGGCCGCTTCCTCATTCTGGGATCGGCGTCGATCGACCTGCTCAGGCAATCGGGAGAAAGTCTGGCGGGCCGGATCGAATATGTCGAGCTGCACCCGCTCGACGTGCTGGAAGCCGCCCCCGATGCGGAAGCGATGAGGACGCTTTGGGTGCGGGGCGGCTTCCCGGACAGCTTTCTTGCCGAAAGCGATGCCGCCAGCCTCGCCTTCCGCCAGAACTTCATCCGCACCTATCTCGAGCGCGATGTTCCGCAGTTCGGGCCCCGCATCCGCGCGGAGACGTTGGAACGGCTCTGGACGATGCTGGCGCACAGCCAGGGAACATTGCTGAACGCATCGAAGCTGGCGTCCGGACTCTCGATCAGCGCGCCGACGGTTACCAGCTATATCGACCTGCTGATTGATCTGTTGCTGGTGCGGCGTTTGCGACCGCTCCACGCGAACACCGGCAAGCGCCTGGTGAAGTCCCCCAAGGTTTATGTACGGGACAGCGGACTGGTGCATGCGCTGCTCGGACTTGCCGACCACAACGCGCTGGCCGGCCATCCGGTCGTCGGCGCGAGCTGGGAAGGCTTCGTCATCGAAAACCTTCTGGCGGCGGCCCCGCAGCGGACGGTCGCGGGCTTCTATCGCACCGCCGCAGGCGCGGAAATCGACCTGGTGCTTGAGCTTGCGGGCAAGCAGGGCCTCTGGGCGATCGAGATCAAGCGGGGGCTTACGGCCAGCCCCGGCAAGGGGTTCCACAACGCCCGCGACGACCTGAGGCCGAAGCGCTCGTTCGTCGTCTACTCCGGAGACGAACGCTACTCGATCACAAAGGGTGTCGAGGCGATCGGCCTCAGAGAGATGACCTCCCTCCTGAGAGGCGGCTGATCCGGGCGCTCGCGGTCGAGATGCACGAGAACTGGCTCGAAGCGCACCGCTACCTCAACATGGACGACCTGCGCGAGCACAAGAAGGAGGCCCTGCGCATGGCAGCCTAAGTGAATTAGCTCGCCCTGTGGACAACGCTGCGCGTTGCCCACAAGGGCCCACCACCGCAACCGCAACCATGATCGAATTGGCAGAAGATTCTGGACACAACTTTCATGCGCCGGGGTCGGCCCGTCGGTGGGAAACTGATACCGCATCATCCTTGCATTTTGAAAGCTGACCTGGTGATTTGCAGGGATGATCCGCCGCCGCGCGGCATGGTCCCAGCGCCGGTCGGCTCCGATCAGAACGGCCGCGGTCAGGCGTAGTCCAGCGGCAGGGCCGTGGTGTACTTGATCTGCTCCATGGCGAAGCTGGAGCTGACGTCGAAGAGCTCGATCGTGGCGATCAACTTCTTGTAGAAGCGATCGTAGGCTTCGATGTCCGGGACCACGACCCGGAGCAGGTAGTCCACCTGCCCGCTCATGCGATAGAACTCGACCACCTCGGGCAGGTCGCGCACCGCCTCGGCGAAGCGCTCGAGCCATTCCAGCCCGTGCTGGCTGGTCCTGATGAACACGAAGGCGGTCACGCCGACGTTGATCTTGCGGCTGTCCAGGAGCGCGACGCGCCGGCGGATGATCTTCGCCTCCTCCAGCTTCTGGATGCGCCGCCAGCACGGCGTCGCGGACAGCCCGACGCGGCGCGCGATCTCCGCGACCGGCATCGTCGCGTCCTCCTGGAGCAGGGCAAGGATCTGGCGGTCGGTCTGGTCCATCGAGGCGCTCGCTCGTTGCAAGTTTGTTCTTAGGTTAGCCGCCATTTTGTAATGGCATTCTACGATTCCTGTCAAGCCCAGCTTCGGTAGAAATTTTTTTCCAATTTCTCCTCCTGAGCGTGATTGCCTGGCGGGCCGCGCCGGGCTAGCTCTTTCGTCTGAACCTGCGAGGTGAGCGGATCATGCCGGAAGGAGCCATGGGCATCGTTGGCCGCAAGGGTCGGGCGCTCGCGGTGGGACGTCCGGCCCCCGGCCGGCATGATCCGCTCCCATTCGGACGGCGCCGGGCGTGATCCCGCTGGTCGTCGATCCGAAGCGGGTGGCGCTCGGCCTGGTGGGGCGCGGGCGCGGGGCCGAGCGCCGCCTCGAGCTGCTGCTCCAGGGCGGCGCCGACCAGGTCGCCGTGTTCTCGGA
>JBOHKK010000297.1:0-7960 GCA_050729115.1 Geminicoccaceae bacterium
CGCCAGGCCCGCCAGCGATCGCCGAGCGACCACGACGGCGGCGCCGGCGGGCGCGCCGCGACGGTCGCCGCATCCTGCATGCCCGGCGCGAGACCGGGCACGGCAGACTCAGGATGCGCCGAACGCCGCAACTCGCCGCCCCACGAACGGCCTAAGCGCCGGGCCGCCTCACCTCAGCTGTTGGCGTCCTCGAACCGCCGCAGCAGCTCGTTGCCGCGCGCCACCGCGTCGTCGAGCGCCTGCTGCGCGCTCTTGGAGCCCTGCCAGACCGCTTCCAGCTCCTCGTTGATGATGTCCCGGATCTGCACGAAGCTGCCGAAGCGCAGCCCCTTCGAGTTCTCGGTCGGCGGATTGAGCGTGATCTGCTGGATCGCCGTCTCCGTGCCCGGGTTCTTCTCGTAAAAGCCCTGCTCCTTGGTCAGCTGGTAGGCCGCCTCGGTGATCGGCAGGTAGCCGGTGAACTGGTGCCAGTCGGCCTGGACCTCGGGCGACGACAGGTAGCTGAAGAACTCGGCCACGCCCTGGTAGTCCGCCTGATCGCGCCCCTGCAGCACCCACAACGTGGCGCCGCCGATGATCGAGTTCTGCGGCGCGCCCTCGACGTCGTCGTAGTACGGCAGCATGCCGATGCCGAACTCGAAGCCCTGGACGTTGGCCTTGATGCTGGCGTAGGCGGCCGAGGACGCGAAGAACATGGCGCACTCGCCCGAAAAGAACTTGGGGTCGGGGTCGCCGCGGCGGCCGCCGTAGTCGAAGATCTTGGTCTGCTGCCACTCGCCCATGTTGGCGATGTGGCGCGGCGTGATCTCGTTCTGGTTGAACACGAGCTCGGTATCGAGACCCTCGAAGCCGTTCGCCTGGGTGCCGAGCGGCTTGTCGTGCCAGGCGCTCGCGTTCTCGACCTGGATCCACGACTGCCACTGGGTGGTGAAGCCGCAGGGATAGCCCGCCTCCTGGGTCTTCTGCGCGAACTCGACCAGCTGGTCCCAGGTCGCGGGCGGCTGCTCCGGATCGAGACCCGCGGCCTCGAAGGCGGCCTTGTTGTAATAGAGCACCGGGGTCGAGCTGTTGAACGGCATCGACAGCATGTCGCCGTCGGAGGTGGTGTAGTAGCCGACCACCGCCGGCAGGAAGGAGGCCGGGTCCCACGCGATCCCGGCGTCCGCCATCAGCTGGTAGACCGGGTAGATCGCGCCCTCGGCGGCCATCATGGTCGCGGTGCCGACCTCGAACACCTGGACGATGTGCGGCTGCTCGCCGGCGCGAAAGGCCGCGACCGCCGCGGTCATGGTCTCGGTGTAGTTGCCCTTGTAGGTGGGCACGACCTGATACGCGTCCTGGCTCTGATTGAAGCCTTCGGCGATCTCGTTCAGCTTCTGCCCGAGCTCGCCGCCCATGGCGTGCCACCATTGGATCTCGGTCGCAGCCTCGGCCGACGCGCTAAGGCCAAGCGCCAGCGCGGCCGCGGCCGGGAGCAGAATTCGATCGGTTCGCATGTCATGCCTCTCCTGTTCCGACGGGTCATGCAGGCTGCGACCCGAACGGCGCCTGCCTGCAACCCGTCTTATGCGACGACCTTCGACAGTCCGATGACACTACGTTCGGTTCCGGCAGCGGACAAGGCCGGCCTTGACCACCCCCGCCGCGCTATCAAACCTGCGTTCAGGAGGCGGCCATGGCCCAGGTGATCGTGCGAATCGCCGCCGACCGGCGGCTGGCCGGCCGGCTGAGCGGGACCCCATGGGCGGAGCGGGCGATCAGCTTGTGGAACTGAGCGCGCCACGCTCAACCTGTAGCGGCCCGATGCCGCGGTCGAGGCCGATCGCCGTCTCGACCATGCGCTCAGGCCCTGCGCGCGGCCTTGGCCTCCTGCGTCACGGCGGCGCGCAGCGTCTTCTTGAGATCGCGCGGCTGCGTCTGCTGCTGCTGGCGTTTGTCGACCTCCCTGCTGAGGCGCTGTTGCAGGAACGCGAGCACCGCCGCCTCCTCGCCGCTCAAGCCCTCGAGCTCCTCGCGCAGTACCGCCTCGACCTCGTCCTTGAGGAACGCCAGGAGGCTGCCGTCGAGGTAGGAGTCCAGGATCGCCGGATGAATGTAGCTCTTGCGGCATACGGCGACGGTGTTGCCCAGACGCTTGGCCACGTGCTCGATCGCGCGCGTGAGGTTGCGCTTGGCCGCCGCCTGGGTATCGAAGCTCTCGAACTCGCTGAGCGCGAGCGAGGCGAGCACGGTGCCGGCCCAGGTGCGGAAATCCTTGGCGGTGAACGGCTCGCCGGTGATCTCCTGGAGATAGGCGTTGACGTCCGCCGAATCGACGTCGCGGCGCACGCCCTCGGAATCGACATATTGGAACAGCTCCTGCCCCGGCAGCTCCTGGCAGGCGCGCACGATCCGGGCCAGGCGGCGATCCCGGAGCGACACCTTGTGCAGCTTGCCGCTCTTGCCGCGGTACTCGAACGCGAGCTCGGCGCCGTCGAACTCGACGTGGCGATCGCGGAACGTGGTGAGCCCGTAGCTCTTGTTGTCGCGGGCGTACTCGGCGTTGCCGACCCGGATCAAGGTGGTCTCGAGCAGGCGCACGATGGTCGCCAGCACCTTCGCGCGCGGCAGCCCGTGGCGCCGCAGATCGGCATCGACCCGCGCCCGGATCCCCGGCAAGGCTTTGGCGAAGATCAGGGTCCGATCGAACTTGTGGGCATCGCGAACTGCCCGCCACTCGGTATGGTAGCGATATTGCTTGCGCCCGCGGGCATCGCGCCCGGTGGCCTGCAGGTGGCCGCTCGCGTAGGGGCAGATCCAGACCCCGGTCCAGGCCGGCGGGATCGCGAGCGCGCGGATCCGCGCGAGTTCCTTGCGCTCCTTGAGCACGCGCCCCTCTTGATCGCGATAGCTGAAGGCCCGCCCGGCGCGTTTCCTGGTGATCCCAGGCATGGCGTCGGTGACGTAGCGGAGCCCGGCGGCTGCCGCCGCCCTGGCTGCGGCCTCGGGATCCGTCTCCGCCGCGAAGCCGCGATCTTCGTCGTCGTCATCTCTGCGCTGCATCGTGCCTTGCACGGTCATCGCCCACCTGCCGCTGCGCCTGCCCCGATCAAACGGGCCATGCGCTCACCGGGTTCCCGCAGCTGCGAAGGCGCCCGGCATCGCCGTCCCGCCAGCCGCGCGACAGCGGTCCGGATCGGGTGCCGGCATGGCGTCGCGCCGGGACAGCAGGCGATAGATCGCGCGCCAGAGCCCGATGCCATCGAGCAGACCGCCGGGACTCAGCTCGATGTGGCCGAGCCGGTCGAGCACGTACAACGAAACCTGGTCGTCCGGCACTGCCGCCGCCAGCGCCTGGCTCTCGGTCGACGGGATCATCGGGTCGTCGCGACCGTGCAGCAGGATGAGGTCGAACGGCAGCTGCGACAGGTCGCGCCGCTCGAGGTCCAGCGCCTCGAGATCGGCGCGGATCGGCGCCGGCAGGGCGGCGATCAGCGCCGGCACCCGGTCCGGGTCAGGGTTGTCGAGCAGCGCCATCACCGCGCGGCCCTCGGGGCCGAGGCGCGCCCGCAGAGCGGCGATGTCGGCATCGAGGTCGTCGAGCTTGCGCGCCGCGATCTCGGCGAGCGCCATGCGATCGGTCGGACCGGCGAGGCGCCCGGCGTTGGCCTGCACGAACACCCACTTGCCGTAAGCGTTGGGCTCGCGATGGCGCCACGGCGCCTCGGGGCCCTCGCGGTAGTAGCCGGTGGTGAAGAACGTGACCACGGCCTCGACGTCGTAATAGCCGCCGATCGCGGAGAGGAACCCGACCAGGTCGCGATTGGCTGGCGCCAGGGCTGCGAGCAGCGCCGGCCCGGTGGCGTAGGAGATCGCCGCCACCCCGACGGCGCCCGCGCGCTCGGCCGGCGCGATGCAGCCGCCGAGATAGCGGATCGCCGCCCCGATCGGCTGCGCGTCGTCGGGGCCGAGGTGCCGGGTGCGCAGATTGGGGATCTCGGGCACCAGGACCGCGAAGCGGGCGCGCGCGAAGGTCTTGGCGAACGCCACCAGGCGCGGATCGTCCTTGCCTCGGTCGACCGCGCCCGGGACCATGACCAGGACCGCCGCGGCGGCCTCGCCCGGCCAGTAGAGGTCGCCGAGCAGGGGCTCCGCGTCGGGACCCGGAATCGACCTACGCGTAGGTTCGGGCGTGCTTGCCTTGAGCGCGCTCGGCCCGCTGCCCGCGGCGACGTCGGCCAGCACCCTTGCCGCCTCGAGCGCCCGCGGCGGCGAGCAGGCGGCGAGCGCCAGAACCAGTCCGATCAGGCCGGCAATTCCGGGGAGGCCGCCGGACCGACCGCTCCAGACCGACCGCGAGGAGACGGGCGTGGCTCGCTCCCGGTCTACAGCGTGATCGCGACCCGGCCGTCGCCCCGGCGATCGAGCACGTTGACCGAGACGTCGGCGCCGTAACGGCGCAACATGACGTCGAACTGGCTGTCGCCGACCCGGAGCTGACGGATCACCACCTGATCGAGGAAGTCGGGCAGACGCGGCTGGCGGAAGCGCACCCGTTCGCCGGCCAGATCGAAGCTCAGGCCGAGGCAGGCCTGCAGGAAGGCGAAGGGAGCGGCGCTCGCCCAGGCCTGCGGCGAGCAGGCCACCGGATAGAGCGTCGGCCCTTTGCCGGCGACGCGCCGGAACCCGCAGAACAGCTCCGGCAGGCGCCGCAGATCCATGTAGCTCGCCGCCTCGAACAAGGCGTGGAACAGTCGCGCCACGCGGTCGCTCAGCCCGTAGCGGCCGAAGCCGAGCGCGATCAGGGCGTTGTCGTGCGGCCACACCGAGCCGTTGTGGTACGACATGGGATTGTAGCGGACCTCGGATTCCGCCAGCGTGCGGATGCCCCAGCCCGAGAACAGGGCGCGGTCCATGAGCAGATCGGCGGTGCCCGCCGCCCGCCGCGGGCTCGCGATGCCCGAGAGCAGAACCTGACCGGCGTTGGACGTGCGCACGCGGCACGGCTGCTTGGCGCCATCGAGCGCGAGTGCGTAGGTGGTGATGTCCGGGCACCAGAAAGCGGTCTCGAAGCGCTCGCGCAGCGTGGCGGCTTCGCCGCGCAGCGTGGCGGCCAGCCGGCCGAAGCCGAGCGCGGTCGCCAGGTGGGCGGCATGGCGCTTGGCGGCGAACACGTAGCCCTGGACCTCGCACAGCGCGATCGCGCCTTCGGCGAGCCGGCCATCGGCGTGGAACACGGAATCCTGGGAGTCCTTCCAGCCCTGATTGCGGAGGCCGCGCTCGCCGAGCGCCGCGTATTCGACGAAACCGTCGCCGTCGCGATCGCCCCACTGGTCGATCCAACCCAGCGCCGCCTGAACGTTCGGCCAGATCGTACGGATGGTGTCGAGATCGCCGGTCCGTTCGTAGTACATCCCGGCGAGCATCACGAACAGCGGCGTCGCGTCGACGCTGCCGTAGTACATGCCAAACGGCACTTCGCCGAGCTGCGCCATCTCACCCTGCCGGGTTTCGTGCAGGATCTTGCCGGGCTCGGCGTCGGCCTCGGGCCGCTGCTCACGGGCCTGGGTCGCCCCCAGGAACCGCAACACGCCTTTGGCGATCCCCGGGTCGATCCAGAGCAGCTGCAGCGCCGTGATGATGCCATCGCGGCCGAACGCTGTGCAGAACCAGGGGATGCCGGCGTAGGGGTAGGGGCCGTGCGCGGTGTCGGTGACCAGCATGTAGAGGTCGGCGATCGAGCGGCAGACCACTTCGTTGAAGATCTCGTTGGACGTCTCGATGGCGGCGGCGCGCGAGGTGGACGTGCGCAAAGCCCGCCGGGCCTGGTGCAGAGAAACGAAGAACTGCTGGGCCCGCGGCCGGCGCGGCTCGCTGCCGTTGCACTCGACCGCGAAGAACAGCGACCTCCGCTCCGACGGCCTGAGCGCCAGCTCGAACGCCGCGCGGCTCGTGTCGAGCAGGGCTGGCTCGGGGGCGAGGTGCACGAGCATACGGCGCACGTCGCCGGCGATCCCGTGATAGGTGAACGCGACGGCCGCCGCCCCCTGAACCGCCGCGGTCGTCTTGCCGCGCGCTTTGCGATGGTGACCGCGCACCTCGAACAGATCGGCGAAATCGGTCTGGAACATCAGGGTGAGGCGGATGTCGTGGGCGCGATCGTCGAAGTTGCGCACCGCCAGGCGCTCGTGGGCGCGCCCCTGCCACACGAACTTGGCGCGCACGATGTGGATGGTGTCACGCGGCAGATACAGCCGGCCCGCCTCGTCGAAGAAATCGGGGTTGGTGAGATCGGCGGTCAAGAGCGCATTGTTGTCCTGGACCGTCGAGCTGAGCAGCAGCGGCCGCCGGTCGTTGATCAACAGCTGCAGACCGGAGAGGAAGCGGGTGTCCTGGTGGTAGAGGCCTTCGGGGCTGCCCTCTCCGGGAACGATGTCGCCGTAATGGTCGAACACCCCGAAGGTGTCGCCGTGCTTCAGCGTTCGCGGCCGCCGCTCCTGCAGCGACGAGGTCGCCGGGATGTAGAACTGAACGGCCGGCGCCGGAGGCGGCAACGCCTCGGCAGCGGCGGTCCGATCGGCGGCATCCATGCGGACCTCAAGCGGGGTGGACAGCTCCGATTCCTTCACCGGCCGTGGCGCGCGCCTCGCTGATATCGTAATCGAGCGCCGGCGTCATCAGGGGCAACTCCAGAACGGTCGCGAGCGAATGATACGCTGACACGTAGTCGCTGGCCATCCGCTCAGCCGTGAACCGCTGCTCGAAGCGGGCACGCACCGCGCCGCGGTCGAGACGGTCCAGCTTCGCCACCGCGGCGATTGCGCTTGCCACGTCGTCGACGATGAAGCCCGTCCAGCCGTCCTCGATCACCTCCGGGACGGAGCCGCGGCGATACGCGATCACCGGGGTGCCGCAGGCGATCGCCTCGATCATCACGAGACCGAACGGTTCCGGCCAGTCGATCGGGAACAGGAGCGCGCGGGCGCCGCCCAGGAACGCCGCCTTGTCCCGCTCGCCGATCTCGCCGACGTACTCGATCAAGGGCTCCCGCAGCAGCGGCCGGATCAGCTCGTCGAAATAGGTCTGATCGACGCGGTCGACCTTGGCCGCGATCTTGAGCGGCACGCCGGCGCGCCGCGCGATCTCGATCGCCTGATCGGGCCGCTTCTCCGGGCAGATCCGCCCCAGGAAGGCGAGATACCCGCCCGGGGCGAGCGGCGAGAAGGGGTAGGGATCCGCTGGCACGCCATGGTGCACGGTGCGCAGCCAATGCCAGTCGGGGCACGGGCGCCGCTGATCGTTGGAGATCGACACCAGCGGGAACTCAGAGAAGGCGCGGTACGCGACCCGCAGATCGGGCAGATCCAGCCGGCCATGCTGGGTGGTCAGCGTCCGGCCGGCCAGATCGCGAAACAGCGGGAAATGCAGATAGTCGATGTGGAAGTGCAGGACATCGAACTCCGCGGCGCGCCGGCGGACCCGGTCGAGCATGACCATGTAGTACGGCAATGGATCGCGAATCGTGGAATCCAGCCTGAGCGCTCGTTCCGAGCACGGCACCAGCTCGGCCGCCGTGAGCGAGTCGCCGCTTGCGAACAACGTCACCTCATGACCCTGGCGGACCAGCGCTTCGGTCAGGTATGCGACGATTCGCTCGGTGCCACCATAGAGCCTGGGTGGAACGCTTTCGATCAGGGGTGCGATCTGCGCGATTCTCATTGCCGGTCTGCCTCCGTCACGCTTTGATCCGAGCGCAAGGGGGAACGCTCCGAAGGAGCGATCCGATCCCTTGGCCGTGCCGTCGTCGGTTTCGAGGCGCTACGCCCGCTGAGCCGCGGCCGCGCGCGGCCGATGAGATAGGTCTTCGAATTCGAGGTTGCAAGATGGGCCGGGGCCGAAGCTGCCGGATCAGCGGCAAGGCTCCGATCGCGCGTCAGGACCGGCGATCGTATGGATCAATGCGGCGGCGCGGCGCGCCCCC
>JBOHKK010000298.1:0-7955 GCA_050729115.1 Geminicoccaceae bacterium
CCCAACCACCCACCGATGGTACCCTGGGGGTGGTTGGGAGGGGGAGCGGGCCGGCGCCGATCTCAACTGAACCGAAAATGCCCTAGAGCAGCAGCCGAATTGACGAGATCGCCGACGGCGATCATCGTCCGGATAAAGCTGCTCCAATCAGCTGAGATAGAGCAATTTTCTCCCCGATGAGCGAAGAATGTCGTGATCAGCAGCGGGTTCGCCTCATCGGGAATTGCTCTAGCAGCGGCCGCCCCGGCAGCGGTGGGATCGATCGTGCCCCGGTCGGGCGGGACGCCATGTTTCTCCGGCATCGCGCGATGCCCTCTCGGCCATTGTCGCTGCCCGGCTTTGCCGCTACACGCATTCTGCGCCGCCACCATCCGCGCGCTCGCGCCCGGGGCGGCCAACCAACATCCGCGGGAGGAGCAGCGCATGCAGATCGCGGCGGACCGACTTCGGCAGCTCGCGGCGACCATCCTCGCGGCGGCCGGCTCGGCGGTGAACGAGGCCCAGAAGGTCGCGGTACGCTTGGTCGACGCCAACCTCACCGGCCACGACTCGCACGGCGTGATCCGGGTGCCGCAGTACGTCGGCCAGGTGCAGGACGGCACCATCGTGCCCAATCAGCAGGCCGAGGTGGTCCGGGAGACCGACGCCGTCACCGTGCTCGACGGCCACTTCGGCTACGGGCAGATCGTCGGCGAGCAGGCGGTCCAGGCGGCGATCGACAAAGCCAGGCGGCACGGCATCGCGATGTCCGCGCTGCGCTCCTCGGCGCATCTGGGACGCCTCGGCGACTGGGCCGAGATGGCGGCCGCTGCGGGCCTCGCGTCGCTGCACTTCGTCAACGCCACCGGCATCCCGTTGCGCGTCGTCCCGCACGGCGGGCGCGACGGCCGCGGCACCACCAATCCGATCGTCATGGGCATCCCGGTCGCGGGCAGCGGGCCGGTGATCCTGGATTTCGCGACCTCGGCGATCGCCGAGGGCAAGGTCCGGGTGGCCCGCAACAAGGGCGCCCTGATCCCGCCCGATTGCCTGCTCGATGCCGACGGCCGACCGACCACCGATCCCGGCAAGCTGTATACCGATCCGCCCGGCAATCTGGTGCCGTTCGGGGGCACGACCGGCGGCCACAAGGGCGGCGCGCTCTGGCTGATGGTCGATCTGCTGGCCGGTGCCTTCACGGGCGGCGGCGGCAGCCGGCCTCCGGAAGGCGAGGCACGCTTCAGCAGCAGCATGCTCTCGATCGTGATCGCCCCGGAGGCTTATGCGGACGCGGGCGCGGTCGGCGCCGAGATCTGCCGCCACGTCGATTTCGTCAAGAGCGCGCGGCCGCGCGCCCCGGACGGCGAGGTGTTGCTGCCGGGCGAGCCGGAGCGACGGGTCCGGGCCGAGCGTCTGGCGGGCGGCATTGCGATCGATCCGACCACCTGGGACCACATCATGACCTCGGGCGAGCAGGTCGGCCTCGATCGCGCCGATCTCGAGGGGATCGCAGGCTGAACGCATGCGCTTGCTGATCCGGCGAAGACACGCCATGATCGCTCCGGACGCAGCGGTGAGCGCGCGAGCGGCGCGCGCGGCGGCGCGTCGGGGCGAGGCAGCGGACGCAGGGCAACAATTCCACGAAGATGGACGACAACCATGGCATCGGTTGACATCGGCAAGGTCGACAAGTTCTTCGGCTCGACCCAGGTGCTGTACGAGGTCGAGATCGACATCGGCGACGGCGAGTTCGTCGTGCTGGTCGGGCCGTCGGGCTGCGGCAAGTCGACCCTCTTGCGGATGGTCGCGGGGCTGGAGGAGATCAGCCGCGGCGAGATCGCGATCGGCGGGCGGGTGGTCAACAACGTGCCGCCGAAGGACCGGGACATCGCCATGGTGTTCCAGAACTACGCCCTGTACCCGCACATGACGGTCTACAACAACATGGCGTTCTCGCTGAAGCTGGCGAAGGCGCCCAAGGACGAGATCCAGAGGCGGGTCCAGAAGGCCGCCCAGATCCTCGGGCTCCAGGATTATCTCGAGCGCTATCCGCGCCAGCTCTCGGGCGGGCAGCGCCAGCGCGTCGCCATGGGCCGCGCGATCGTCCGCGACCCCGCGGTGTTCCTGTTCGACGAGCCGCTGTCCAACCTGGACGCCAAGCTGCGGGTGCAGATGCGCACCGAGATCAAGGAGCTGCATCAGCGCCTCAAGACCACCTCGGTCTACGTCACCCACGACCAGATCGAGGCGATGACCATGGCGGATCGGATCGTCGTGCTGCACGACGGGGTGGTCGAGCAGGTCGGGGAGCCGCTCGATCTCTACGACAAGCCGGAGAATCTGTTCGTCGCCGGCTTCATCGGCTCGCCGGCGATGAACTTCATCGACGCCACGATCAAGCGCAATGGCAGCGCGAGCGCGATCGCACCGGACGGCTCCGAGCTGCCGCTGCCGCCGAACGTCGGCTGCCGGGATGGCCAAAAGGTGGTGTACGGCATCCGGCCGGAGCATCTCGACCTCACCGATGGCCCCAATGGGCTGCCGGCGGAGGTCGTGGTGGTCGAGCCGACCGGCGCCGAGATCCTGGTGTTCACGCACCTGGCCGGGCAGGAGGTGGCGGTGGTGTTCAAGGAGCGGCACCGGTTCCGCCCCGGCGACAAGCTCAGTCTGACCCCCCACGCCGGCACGATCCACCTGTTCGACAAGGAAACCGGCGACCGCATCGAGGCTTGAGCTCGGACCGCCTTTTGACACGCGGTCCAAAGTCTGGTTCCGGCGGGCGTCGCGGCGCCGTCCCCGTTAACGGTTCATTCGTCGCAGCGACGCACTGTGCGTGCGGCGTTGCCGCATGCCGCCGGCGCCCGCCTGCGGCGACCGCAACGCCCGCAGCCACCGGCAAGGGAGCGGGCCGGGCATGGTCGCCGCAGCATGCACGTCGTCGCCGCATGCCGAACGCATCCCGGCCGGCCTCGAATGGGTGTCCTGGCCGGTCCTGATCATCTTCGTCAGCCGCTGCCTCGGCATGTGACCAGCTCCGAGACCACGCCCATGGTCGGCAGCACCATGATGTACACCGCCGGGTGGCTGTAGAACCAGAACAGGTGCTGGAACAGGAGCGGGTCGCCACCCAGCTTCGAACAAAAAGCTCGCCAACTCGTGCAACCAAGCGGACCCTCGCTCGTTTCCTCCTCAGCCACATGCGGCCCCACGTGGATCGTGGGCTGACTGGTGAGCGGAGCGGCTCCAACACCGGAGGAGGACGATGGCGGCGACCGTCAGCGATTTCATGCTGGACCGTCTCACCGAAGCCGGAGGAGGTGGGTCCCGCCTGGGACGAGGTCGCTGAGCGCCGATCGGCCGTGCGTGCTCGACGTCAAGACGGATCCAAACGTGCCGCCGCTGCCGCCGAACATCACCTACGAGCAGGCGAAGCAGTACGCCGAGGCGCTGCTCCAGGGCGCCCCCGAGGCGGTCGGCATCGTGTGGCAGTCGCTCAAGGCGAGCATACAGAGCGTCCTGCCGTCCCGTGGCCGAGCCGTCCGAGCCGGGTGCGCGCCCAGACCGGGCGTCGTCTCGACGCGGGCCTCGCGAGGCGACTGCCGTTCGGGCGCTTGCGGGCAACCGGGCGGAACCGGCGGCGGCACCCGGCGCCTTGCACGCGCAACTCGAAAGACGTGAGGGAATCCATGAAGAGCAAGCTGATCCATGACGCCCCGCAACGGACCTTCGCCGTGGTCTTCGACAAGGGCGACGAGGTGCTCGACAGCCTCCTGGCGTTCGCCAGGGAGCACGAGCTTTCGGCCGCGGAGCTCACCGGTCTGGGTGCGCTCAGCGGCGCCGTGCTCGGCTATTTCGACTGGCAGAAGAAGGCCTACGCGCGCATCAGGGTCGACGAGCAGGTCGAGGTCCTGAACCTCACCGGCAACGTCGCGCTCGCCGACGGCGAGCCCAAACTGCATGTGCACATCGTCCTCGGCAAGGCGGACGGCACGGCCCACGGCGGCCATCTGCTCGAGGGCCACGTGCGGCCGACCCTGGAGGTGATCGTCACGGAATCGCCCAGGCACCTGGAGCGGCGAAGCGACCCCGAGACCGGCCTCGCGCTGCTCCGACTCTAGCTCGAGGAAGATACCGACGTCGCCGACCTCGAGGAGCTCTCCCGAGCCGCCGCCGAGCCCACGTTCTCTTATCGATTGCCGCCAGGCACCCAGAGGACATCGACCTTGCCGCGGTTGTTGAGGTGGCGCGCCAGGACGAACAGGTGATCGGAGAGGCGATTGAGGTATTGGATCGCGATCGGATTGACCGGCTCGCGCGCGGCGAGCTCGGTGGTCAGACGCTCGGCCCGCCGGACGACGGTGCGCGCCTGATGCAGGTACGCCGCGGCCGGCCGCCCTCCCGGCAGGACGAACGACTCCAGCGGCTCGAGCGCCGCGTTGAGGTCGTCGATCTCGCTCTCCAGGCGCGCCACCTGGCGCGGTTGCACCCGTAGCGTGTCGGCTTGGTCGGGGTCGTCGCCCGGGCGGCACAGATCGGCCCCGAGATCGAACAGATCGTTCTGGATGCGCGCCAGCATCGCATCTTCGGTCGCCTCGGTGTGCAGCCGGGCGAGGCCGATCACGGCGTTGGCCTCGTCGACCGTGCCGTAGGCGGCGACCCGGAGGTCGTGCTTGGCCACGCGCCTGCCGTCACCGAGCGACGTCTGACCGCGATCGCCGCCTCGGGTATAGATCTTGGTGAGACGCACCATGGCGTGCGAAGGGCCCTCAGCCGGCGGACGTGATCAGGATCACCAGCAGCAGCACGATCGCGATCGCCTGCAGCGCGACCCGCGCCTGCATCAGCTTGTTGCCGTATTTCCGATTGAACTCGCCGCCGTGGAAGAAGCCCGCGAGGCCGATCCCCAGAACCGCCAGCGTGGCGAGCATCGCGATCACGAGAAGCGTGGTGAGCAAGGTCATGATGTGCCCCGCCTCGAGGTTTGCGCTCCGGCACACCTGCCCGCACCGCGGCCTCTCTCGCGCACCGCTCGCCCCTGATCATATGGGGGCGGCGCGGACGACGGCCAGCTTGCGCTCGCCGCGGCCTTCACCTAGCTGTGATCGGTCGCGCTGTGCGCACTCCTGATCCAGCGCCGATCCGGCCGTCCAAAGGAGCCATGCGAGATGACCATGCGCCGGCTGCTGATTGCGCTCGCGTTCTGGGTTTGCGTGGCGCCGCCGCTTGCCGCGCAGCCGGCGCAGTGGCGCCTCGAGTGGCCGGATACCGACTTTACCCGCCACAGCGTGGGCTTCGATGAGATCATCTCGGGTGGCCCGCCCAAGGACGGCATACCGTCGATCGACGATCCCACGTTCGTGCCGGTGACCGAGGCGGAACTGCCCGACAACGAACCGGTGATCGGCCTGGTGATCGATGGCGACGCCCGGGCATACCCGCTGCGCATCCTGATCTGGCACGAGATCGTCAACGACGTGGTCGGCGGCGTGCCGGTGGCCGTGACCTACTGCCCCTTGTGCAACACCGGCATCGTATTCGACCGCCGCCTCGGCGACCGGGTGCTCGAGTTCGGCACCACTGGCAAGCTGCGCAACTCGGATCTCGTGATGTACGACCGCACCACCCTGAGCTGGTGGCAGCAGTTCCTGGGGGAGGCGATCGTCGGCGAGCTGACCGGCGCGCAGCTGACCATGGTGCCGGCGCGGCTGGAGTCGTTCGCCAACTTCGAGCAGCGCGCGCCGGACGGTCGGGTCCAGGTGGCGGGCCGCAGCCGAATCCGGGCCTACGGCGCCACTCCTTACGCCGGCTACGACAGCGCCCCAGCACCGTTTCTGTACCACGGGCTGCTGCCTGCGGGCATCGCGCCGCTCGCCCGCGTCGTGCGGGTCGGCGACCAAGCCTGGAGCCTCGATCTGGTGCGCGAAAAGGCGCCGTTCGAGGTGGGCGACCTGCGCTTCACCTGGGCGGCGGGCCAGGCCTCGGCCCTCGACGCCAGCACGATCGCCGACGGCGCCGACGTCGGCAACGTCCTGGTCGAGCGCCGGATCGCGGACGGATGGGAGGACGCCATCTACTCGGTCGACTTCGCGTTCGCGTTCCATGCCTTCTATCCCGAAGGCGTGATTCACACGCGCTAGCAGGAGGCAGCCGGCGCGCTCCGTCCCAGCTCGCGCTGCGGACCCGCGCCGGGCCGTGAGCGCCATGGAACCGACCTCGCGTCCACGCGTTCCACTGCACGCCCGCTCCTGCCAGGTTTTCTCCGGAGAGCGCCGTGGCGAAGGATCTGATCCGCCTCCTGCTGGCGATTCTGCTGCCACCCCTTGGGGTGTTCCTCCAGGTCGGCTTCGGCGGCCAGTTCTGGCTCAACATTCTGCTCACGCTGCTCGGCTACATCCCGGGAATCGTGCGCGCGGTCTGGATCATCGCGCGGCGCTGATTCATGCCCCGCCACCGGATCCTCGGCTGGCGCGCGTTCGGCGTCCGCGAACTCACGCGCGACGAGGAGATCGCCCTGCGGCGCGTGGCGCGCCTCGCCTACTGGCTCGACGACCGCTTTCGGATTCCCGGCACCCCCGCGCGCATCGGCCTCGACGGCCTGCTGGGGCTGATCCCCGGTATCGGCGATACCGCGATGACGCTGATCGGTTCCTACATCGTGCTCGAGGCCGCCCGGCTCGGCGCGCCGAAGGGGACGCTCGGGCGCATGCTCGCGAACCTGGGTGTCGATTACGTCGTCGGCCTCGTGCCGGTGGCTGGCGATCTCGCTGATTTCGCTTGGAAGGCGAATCGCCGCAACGCGCGGCTGCTGCGCGACCATCTGGTCGCCCGCCGCCTGGGCGCGGCGCCGGCGGTCGCGGAACCCGGACGGAGCGTGGCCAAGCCGGGGCCTTGACCGCACCTGCCGACCCGCGCGAATCTGCGGTCGTCCGGAGGTATGCTCATGCTCGATCGACTCCACCGCCTGCTCACCGGCCGCCCTCCTGAAGCGCAGCCCTCGGCGCACAGCTTCGAGGAGCGCCAGCTCGCCGCCGCGGCGCTGATGGTGGAAGCGGCCACCATGGACAGCGCTTTCGAGGCCGAAGAGCGGACCCGGATCCGCGAGCTGATCCGCGAGCGGTTCGCGCTCGGCGCCGACGAGGCGGCCGACCTGATCGCCGCGGCCGAGCGGGCGGTCGCGGCGAGCGTCCAGTGGCACGGCTTCACCAGCGCGATCAAGGACGGCTTCGACCACGCCGAGCGGATCGAGCTGATCGAGATGCTGTGGGAGGTCGCCTACGCCGACGGCCAGCTGCACGACTACGAGGCGAGCCTCTTGCGCCGGGTCGCCGGGCTGCTCTACGTCAGCGACCGTGAGAGCGGCGAGGCGCGCAAGCGCGTGCTCGCGCGCCTCGGCCTGCCGTAGGTCGGCTCAGGCCGCCGCGCTCATTCGATCGCTCCTTCGGCCAGCGCCTGCTCGAGGCAGTCGAAGCAGCCGGACCAGCCATGACGATGCCGGTCGCGCTGCTCCTCGGTCTCGAACACCTCGTGGGTCAGCTCGAGACGCGTGCCGCCGGGCGCTTCGAACAGCTCGATCGTGACCAGGGTCTCGTGACCGCGGGCGCCGTCCTCCTCCCAGGCCCAGGTGAACACCAGGCGCTCAGGGGGCATGATTTCCCGATACACGCCGCTCACGATGTGATCCTTGCCCTCGGGCGAGCGCATGACCGTGTGCCACGTGCCGCCGGCGCGCACGTCCATCGTGCAGGCCGGAACCGTGAAGCCCCTGGCCCCACCACTTGACCTGTTGCGCGGGCGCGGTAAACGCGCGAAAGACCCCGGCGCGCGGTGCGGCAAAGCTGCGGGAAAGGCGTAGAACCAGAGCGTCATTCGGTTTCGGTTGGGCCATTGCCATCGGTGTCGTCCTCCTCGTTGAGCTCGGCCAGGTGATCGGCCAGCCGCTCGAAGCTTTCGGTCCAGAACCGCTCGTACCGGCCGAT
>JBOHKK010000299.1:0-7874 GCA_050729115.1 Geminicoccaceae bacterium
CGTGATGGGCGCGCTGCGCCGGGCCAGCGCCCCGTGCCGTCGTGTCCGTCATCCCCACCTCCTTGCACTGCTTCAATAAGCACAAGGCGGTGTCTCACCGAACTGTAGAGCGCAGGACCAAGCAGCATGACAAGCGTCTCTGCGCCATGGTGCCAAAGCATTCGCGCAAGAGATGAAACGTCCTTGCGAGCCTGATCCTCATCCAGCTCGTTCTCAAGAGCCTCATCGCCGTCGGCTCCGATGAACTCACGCACCGCGCGAATGTAGAAGAACGAATCGACGCTCTCCAGGAAACTCTTGTTGTCACGGTCAACATCGTCGCTCCAAACCACGAAGGGGCGGTCGATGACACAAAAGGGTGCCGATGTTCGCATGCCGCTGGGGTCCCCCAGACCGGCTCAAAACCGCGGCAGGTCGGGGAAGCGGAGGTGGCCGCGGTGGACGTGGAGGCGGCCGAGTTCGGCGCAGCGGTGGAGTTGGGGGAAGACCTTGCCGGGATTGAGGATCTGGGTGGGGTCGAAGGCGCACTTCACGCGCTGCTGCTGGTTGAGGTCGTCCTCGTTGAACATCACCGGCATGAGGTCGCGCTTCTCGACCCCGACGCCGTGCTCGCCGGTCAGCACGCCGCCGACCTCGACGCAGAGCTTCAGGATCTCGGCGCCGAACTCTTCGGTGCGCTCGAGCTGGCCCGGCTGGTTGGCGTCGTACAGGATCAGAGGATGTAAATTCCCGTCGCCGGCGTGGAACACGTTCGCGACCCGCAGGCCGTAGCGCTCGCTCATCTCGCGCATGCGGGCGAGCACGAACGGCAGCTTGGCGCGCGGGATGGTGCCGTCCATGCAGTAGTAATCCGGCGAGATGCGGCCGACCGCCGGGAACGCCGACTTGCGCCCGAGCCAGAAGCGCTGCCGCTCAACCTCGTCCCGGCTGACCCGGACCACGGTGGCGCCGCACTGGCGGGCGATCGCGCCGACCACCTCGATCAGGTGGTCGACCTCGGCCTCCGGGCCGTCGAGCTCGCAGATCAGCAGGCCCTCGACGTCGAGCGGATAGCCGGGGTGACAGAAATCCTCCGCGGCGACGATCGCCGGCCGGTCCATCATCTCGAGGCCGCCCGGGATGATGCCATTGCCGATGATCGCGGCGACGCAGTCGCCCGCCTGCTCGGTGGCCGGAAAGCCCATCAGCAGCGCGCGCGCACACTCGGGCTTCTTCAGGATGCGCACCGTGACCTCGGTGACCACGCCCAAGAGGCCCTCGGAGCCGGTCATCAGCCCCAGCAGATCGTAGCCGTCGGCATCCAGATGCTTGCCCCCGAGGCGTACGACGTCGCCGTTCGGCAGGACCATCTCGAGCCCGAGGATGTTGTTGGTCGTCAGCCCGTATTTCAGGCAGTGCACGCCGCCCGAGTTCTCGGCGACGTTGCCGCCGATCGTACACGCGATCTGGCTGGACGGATCGGGGGCGTAATAGAAGCCTTCGGGCTCGACCGCGTGGGTGATGCCGAGGTTGGTCACGCCCGGCTGCGCGACCACGGAGCGGTTCTCGAGGTCGATCTCGAGGATCCGATTGAACTTGCCGAGCCCCAGCACGATGCCGTCGGTGAGCGGCAGCGCCCCGCCCGAGAGCGAGGTGCCGGCGCCGCGGGGCACGACCTTGATCTGCTCCGCATCGCACAGCTTGAGAATTTCCGAGACCTCCTGCGTGGTGCTCGGCAGCACCACGGCCATCGGCACCGCGCGATAGGCGGACAGGCCGTCACACTCGTAGGCGCGCAGCTCGTCGGCATCGGCGATCACCCCCTCGCCCGGGACGATGTGGCGCAACCGCGCGACAATCGCATCCCGCTTGCCAAGCGCGGCTTGGTCGGGCTCGGGCATGTGCATCTCGATACCTTTTCTGGTTGGTTCGGAGAAATCACCGTCTGCCGCTAAGATGTCGGTCGGGTCCGGCGGCGTCAACGCCGGCCGATGGGCGGCGCGCCCACCAGAAGGCGGCGATCGGGATGACGATCCACTGCGCGAGCGGAGACAGGCCGGTGTCGAGCATCGGGACGACCGGCATCAGCTCCGAGTAGGCCCAGCTACCGCGGATCTCGGTGTTCAGCCATTCGCTGAACACGGTGTAGGGGACTGCGAACGCCACAGTCAGCGCCGCCACCCGCCGGTAGGTCTCGTGCGGCCAGGTCGGGCGAGCGGCAATCAGGAGGGCGAGCAACAGCGACGCGCCAGCGATCAGGATGTCGCCGCCCGTGCAGTGCGCGACCGCGAACGCGATCTCGCCGGGCGTGCCCTCGTACCAGATCGTGTAAAGGGGTAGCTGCGCCACCTCCCAGACGAGATTGGCGCCCGCGATGAACACCAGGAACCGGCGGAGCGTGCGGAGCCAGGAGATCCTCACCGAGGCATTGCCGGCTGCCGCGCTGGAAGCTCGCGTGGTTACGGTTCCAGCAGCATTCGGCGCCGCCGTCGGCTGCGGCTCTAACTCTGTGGCAGGAGAACACTGGTCGTCCGTCATGGATCAGAACAGGCTGCGGATCCTGTCCCACCAGCTCAGTTCCGGATGCCCTTCGGTTCCGTGCGCGTTGGTGAGGGCGTTGATGTAGACGACGAGGTTGGTCGGCTCGAACTCGAGGCCGTGGAAGTTCGCCCGCCAGACGCCCTCGCGGTCGATGACGTGCGTCACCACGCCGTGGATCTGATAGCCGTTCTCGGTCTCGGTGAACTTGTGCCCGAAGCGTTCGGCGAGGTTGCGGGTCGTGTTCTCGGGCCGGTCCGGGCCGCTGGTGAGGAACACCCAGTTCAAAGGATCGAGCCCGTGCGCCGGTCCGTACTCACGCATCACCTCCGGCGTGTCGTGCTCAGGGTCCGTGGTGATGGTGACGAACTGCACCAGCTCCCGCATCGGCGTCCGGTTGACCATCGCCTGGATCTCGGCGATGCGCTCGGCGTGCAGCGGGCAGACGTCCGGGCAGCTCGTGTAGACGAAATGCAGAACCACGACCTTGCCACCGAAATCTTCGAGGCTGACTGCACGTCCCTCGGCGTCCTCTAGCGTGAAGTCCGGCGCCTCCTTACCGATCGGCTGAAAGTACCGCTCGCGATTGCCGAGTTGCGCTTCGAGCTCGTCGAGCGAATGCGCGGCAAGAGTCGACGTGCTCACCGCGAGCACCGCCAGGCTCGCCGCCATCGGCTTCAGGCTCTGCATCGTTGCCTCTCGGGGAATGCAGGGGCGAGAGCGGCCGCCATCCGAAGCGTTCCGGCGCCGGCGGCCGCTTTTCCCGATTTACCCTTGTGGCCGGCCCGGCTGCTCGGGCTGGGGCGACCGCCACTGATCGTTGGGCCGATCGGCGTGGTTGCCATCCATACCCTGCATCATCTCGTTGCAGTGCTCCATCATGCCGCCCATGTCGCCCGACATGCCCATCATGTTCATCATGCCGGACATCATCCCGCCCTGGCGCATCGTGTCCTGGCCCATCATCGAGCCGTGCCGCATGCTCAGGTGATCCTGGGCGTAGAGCACGGGCGCCGCGGCCAAGCCCGCAGCGATGGCGGCGGCGACGGCCAGGGTCCTCAGGTGCTTGCTCATGTCAGCTCCTTTCCTCGGGTTTTGCGGGTTCCGTCACAGAGATCGCAGAGCCGGCGGTGGGCTCGCCCGGCAGCGTCGACGTGTCGGTCAGGAGCGGGGCGGGCCTCGGCTCGCCGGCTTCGAGAGACGCCACCACCCGCGCGTCCGGCTTCGGCGAGCGGGTTTCGGTCGAACATGAGCCGCCGGCCATCTTGTTCATGCACAGCCCCAAGGCGCACATCGCGGCGCACGGCAGCACGGTGATCAAGAGGGGCGCGATCCCGACCGCGACCAGCCAGCTCCAGTTGAGCGCGGCGCCGATCACGACCGCAAGCACGAGCAACACGATCACGCCATTGCGGCCGCGCAGCCAATAGCGCAGCGCATTGAGCCAGTCCTGCGCCAGCGATGGCTTGGTCGCGGTTGCCGTTTCCGGTGCGTTCATGGCTGATTCTCCTGGCAGATAAGGATCTGGTACTCTCCAGTCACTGGAAGGAAAGCCCTGCGACGGTGTGCGACGAGCTGTCGCGGTCAGCTCTCACCGGCCGCGACCGGTCCGGTCCGGGTTCGGCCGCGGTGCGCTTCAGGTAGTCGCGAAAGAACGCCACCATCTCCGGGCTGTCCCACTCGGCGGGTCCGAGCAGGCGGCCGATCTCGTTGCCTTCGCGATCGAGGAGGAGGGTGGTCGGCAGGCCGAGCACACTGAGTGCGCGCTGGGCCGCGCCGGTCTCGTCGATGTAGAGCGGCAGCGTCTCGAGGGCGAGATCCTTGTAGAACTCTTGCACGGCCGACAGTCCCTTGCGATCGATCGAGAGCGCCACCACCTGGAAGTCGGGCCCGCCGAGGGTCGCTTGCAGGCGATCGAGAGTCGGCATCTCGCGCCGGCAAGGCGCGCACCAGGTCGCCCAGATGTTGAGCAGCACCACGCTGCCGCGGAAATCGGCGAGCGACATAGCCTTGCCTTCGCCGTTCTCAAACCGGATCTCCGGCAGCGGCCGTGGCGCGGCGTGCATCGAGAATGCTGGCGGCGGCGCCTGGGCCAGCGCGTCCGGGAGCGCCATCGTGAGCAACAGGCCGAGACACAGCGCCAGCCCGAGCCCGCCCGAGGTTTGCTTTGTCGTCATTGCCGCAGCCTCTCGATCACAGGAAGGATGGTCTTTTCGAGAACCTTGGCGCTGACCGGCCCGATATGCTTGTGCACGATCACGCCGTCCTCGCTGATCACGAAGGTCTCCGGCACGCCGTAGACGCCCCAGTCGATCGCGACCCGGCCGTCCCGGTCGGCCCCGGTGCGGGTGTAGGGATCGCCGAGGCTGTCGAGCCACTTCGCCGCATCCTCGGGCCGGTCCTTGTAGTTCAGGCCGTGAATCGGAACGACGCCGCCTTCCTTGAGCCGCATGAAGAGCGGATGCTCGTAGCGGCAGGCGGTGCACCACGAGGCGAAGACGTTGACCAGCGACACCTCTCCCTTGAGATCGGCGCTCGAGATGCCGAGCGTGCGCCCCTGAACCGGCGGCAGCGAGAACTCCGGCACCGGCTTGCCGATCAGCACCGAAGGGATTTCTTGGGGGTTGCGCGTGAGGCCAATGCCGAGGCCGACGGCAACCGCCCCGAAAATCGCCACCGGTAACAGGAACGCGAGGCGTCGCAGGGCACCAGTCGCCGGGCGCGGCGGGGCAAGCGCCCTCTCAGTCATGGCGCTCCTCCCTCCGCCTGCCGGAGAGCAGATACTTGATCAGCGCTGCCGCCGCGAGCAGCAGGACGACGATCACGAGCAGCCAGAGGAGGCCCATGCCCCACATCATCGCGCCGCCGCCCTCCATCATGCCGTTCATCATCCTCGTGCTCCCGGTTCGGGTCCGCCCCGGCGCCTAGCCCCGTCTGGCCCGAGCGATCAGGCTCTGCAGAGTCCGGAGGTCGACGGCGCCGGGCACGACGCGATCGCCGATCACGAAGCTCGGCGTTCCGGTGATCCCGAGCGCGTTGGCCAGTTGCAGATTGCGTGCGATGGCGTGCTGGATCGCAGGATCTCGCATGTCGGTCTCGAGCTGCGCGGTATCCAGGCCGACAGTGCGCGCGATCTCCATGACGGTCTCTTCCGTCACCTGTTCGCTGGCCTGCATCAGCGCGTGGTGGAACGGGGCGTACTTGCCTTGCTTTCTCGACGCGAGCGCCGCGCGGGCCGCGAACTGAGAGCCGGACCCCAGTATCGGGAATTCCTTGTAGACCACGCGAAGATCGGGATCAGTCTCTTCGAGCTCGGCTACGGTCGGCGCCACCCTGCGGCAATACGGGCAGTTGTAGTCGAAGAATTCCACCAGCGTGATATCCCCGTCGGGGTTGCCGCCCACCGGCGCCGCCGGGTCGTTCAGGATCTCTTCGCTGCGCTCGGCGATCGTCCGTTTGAGATTTTCCGCTTCGGCCGCGCGCTGGCGCTCCTGCAGGATCTGCAGCGCTTCCATGATCACTTCGGGGTTCTTCAGGAGATAGTTTCGGACCCGCTGCTCGAAGCTGTCGAGCTGCGAGGCGCTACTGGACGTCGGCGGCGCCGACTGGGCACTCGCCTGACCGATGCCCAAGGCTGCCGCCAGAGCCAGGATCAGGAGCGATGACAGACCGGCAAGCCACGCGCTGCGCACGAGCTTCCCTGGCGGGCGTGAGGCGGGTTCGGCAGTCATGGCTATTCGACCGCGTAGACCTTGGCGGGACCGTCGCCGAACTCGTAGATCGTGAAGGGCGCGGCCTTCGCGCCGGACATGCCGGGTGAGCCCGCCGGCATGCCGGGCAGCGAGATCCCCTTGATGTCCGGCTTCTCGGTGAGGAGCCGCATGAGCGTGTTCACCGGCACGTGGCCTTCGACCACGTAGCCGTCGATCAGGGTCGTGTGGCAGCCCTCGAGCGCACTCGGCACGCCGTACTGGCGCTTGATCAGCGGCAGGTCGTGGGTCGGCTTCACCGTCACCTCGAAGCCGTTTTCCCGAAGATAGTCGGCATGGCCCTCGCAGCAGCCGCACTGCGGGTTCTTGTACAGCGTTGCCGCCCGAGCTTCCTCGGCCTTTGCCGGTCCGGGGCCGAGCGCAATCGCCAGGGCGATCAGAGCAAGCAGGTTGCGCATGGAGTTCTCCTTTCCGTCATTTCAGCATTTCGCCTCGATCGAGGCGCTGATTTCCGCGGGCGCCGCGAAGATCACGAACGCCCGATCGCCCATCATGCTGGCCGGCAGCAGCACGGGCTGGCCCGGGGGCGGGCCCTTGTCGCTGGAATCGGTCTTGAAGCGCAGGTTGAACTCCCAGAACTGATGGGCTTCGCCCGCCTCGAGGGCGACGGTGTAGGTGTCGCCGCAATAGCGGATCGAGGTGATCCGGTTGTTCGGCCCGACGTCGCGCCGCAGATCGGTCAGCTGAGGCGCGGCCATCATGCCGCCCTGCTCCGCAGCCTCGGCGGGCGCGCCCTCGGCGGTCGCGGTCTGCAGGTAGGCGATCAGGTCGGCACGCGCCTGTGGCTCCTCGATGCCGGCAAAGGTCATGCGGTTGCCCGGAACGAAGCCCTGCGGGTCGACGAGGAAGGCATCGAGCGTATCCTTGCCCCACACCAGGTCCGCCGACCTGAGCGCCTGCGAGTATCGGTGGAAGCCTGCGGCGGCGCCGGCCTTGCGGCCGAAGACGCCGGCGAGGCTCGGTCCGGTCCGGTGCTCGCCCGGCGCCAGCGTGTGACAGGCGGCACACACCCGAAAGACCCGTTTCCCGGCCTCCGGGTCACCCGCAGCTTCGACCTGATGAGTTGTGGCAAGCATCAACAGACCGATCAGCGGCAGCCAACCAACTCGACCCATGACCACCTCACGCCACCCGGATCACGCCCATCATGCCGGCGGCCTGGTGCTCCAGGATGTGGCAGTGGAACATCCAGTCGCCGGGATTGTCGGCGACGAAGGCGATGTCGACCCGCTCGTGCGGGGCCACCAGGACCGTGTCCTGCCATTCCTGATAGCGGGTCGGCTGACCGTCCCGGGCGATCACGCGGAAAGCGTGGCCGTGCAGATGCATCGGGTGGTGCCAGGCGGTGTGGTTGTGCATCGCCAGCACGTACCCCCGGCCGCGCCGCAAGGTGAGCAGCGGCTCCATGACGTGGCCGCGCGCGACCACGCCGTTGATCGCCCAGGCCATGCCGCCTTGCATCATCTCGCGCATGTCGACCCGCCGGCCATCCATCGTCGCCATCGTCATGCCGCCCATCATGCCGCCGCCGAACGTGACCTCGTGGCGCTCGGCGCTGCCCAGATCCGGCTCGGGCATGGTGTTGGC
>JBOHKK010000300.1:0-7871 GCA_050729115.1 Geminicoccaceae bacterium
GTCATGCTCGGGCTTGACCCGAGCATCCAGTGGACCCGCGGGTCAAGCCCGCGGGTGACAATGAGGAAAAACGGCTCACTCTTTTTTGATGGCGGGTACTAGCGCGCGGCTTGGACCGCCTCGAGCCTGGCGCGGACGTGGTCGGAGACGAAGCTCGAGACGTCGCCGCCGAGGGTCGCGATCTCCTTGACCAGGCGCGAGCTGATGAACTGGTTGGTTTCGGAGGCGGTGAGGAACATGGTCTCGATGCCGGGGCACAGCCTGGCGTTGGTCGCCGCCATCTGAAACTCGTACTCGAAGTCCGAGACCGCGCGCAGGCCGCGGATGATCACCACCGCGCCCACGCTCTGAGCGAAGTCCACCAGCAGATTGTCGAACGGGAAAACCTCGAGGCGGCAGCCGTTGACGCGGTCGCCGTCCATCAGGACCTGCGCTTCGTGCCGCACCAGGCCGACGCGCTCCTCGAGCGCGAACATCGGGTCCTTGCCGACATTGACCGCGACCGCCAGGACCAGCCGGTCCACCACCTTGGTCGCTCGCCGGATGATGTCGAGGTGGCCGTTGTGGATCGGATCGAAGGTGCCGGGGTAGACCCCGGTGCGCGGTCCGCGCATGGCGATCGGCCCTCCGCGCTAGTGGTTCGAACCAAACGAAGGAGTCCCTTCGTTTGGTGCCTCGCGAACCACTAAACCTGTGATTCTAGTGGTCTTTGCGACCAGCCGTGTGGGGATCATCTGTCTGATCCGGACCACTAGGCTTCGCCGGCGCCGTCGGGCGCGCGGCCGCCGCCGGACCCGCCGCCGTCGTGCTCGGGTTCGTCCGGTTCGGCACCGCCGTTGTGCTCGGGTCCGTCCGGTTCGGCGCCGCCATTGGCCTCGGCCGCGCCGGCCAGGCGGGCGACCGCCACCACGTGCTCGTCCTCGGCGACGTCGAACAGGGTCACGCCCTGGGTGTTGCGCCCGGCGATCCGGATGTCGTCGACCGGAATCCGGATCACCTGGCCGCCGTCGGTCACCAGCATCACCTGGTCGCCGTCGGCGACCGGGAACGCCGCGACCACCGGGCCGTTGCGCCTGCTGGTCTCGATGTTGATGATCCCCTGCCCGCCCCGGTTGGTGACCCGGTACTCGTAGGCAGACGTGCGTTTGCCGTAGCCGTTGACCGTGACCGACAGGATCAGCTGCTGGTGGGCGTCGAGCTCGGCCAGGCGGTTGGCGCCGAGCTGCGCGCGCGCGCTTCGGATCGCGGCCTCGGCCCGCTCCATCGCGTCTTCGGCCCGGCGCGCCGCCTCCTCGTCCGACACCTCGCCGCCGTCCTCGAAGCCGTCCTGGCGCCGCCTGGCCGAGTCGTAGCGCAGGAACGTGTCCCGCTCCTCGATCGCCAGCTCGACGTGGTCGAGCACCGACATCGAGATGACGCGATCGTCCTTGGCCAGCGCCATGCCGCGCACGCCTTCCGAGGTGCGCGAGCGGAACACGCGGACGCTGCCGAGGGGAAAGCGCACGCACTTGCCGCCGCGCGCCGCGAGCAGCACGTCGTGCCCCGCGGTCGCCACCTCGACCCCGACCAGATGGTCGCCCTCGTCCAGCTTCATGGCGATCTTGCCGCCTACCGGCACGAAGATGAAGTCGGCGAGCGCATTGCGCCTGACCTTGCCGCTCGAGGTCGCGAACACCACGCTGAGGTCGGCATACGTGCTCTCGTCCTCGGGCAAGGGCAGGACCGCGGTGATCGACTCAGCCGGTGCCAGCTGCGTGAACAGGTTGACCATCGCCTTGCCGCGTGCCTGCGGCGTGCCGAGCGGCAGCCGGTACACCTTGAGCTTGTAGACCCTGCCCTCGGAGCTGAAGAACAGCACCGGGGTGTGGGTGTTGGCGACGAACAGCTGGGCGAGGAAGTCGTCCTCGTGGGTCGCCATGCCGACCCGGCCCTTGCCGCCGCGCGCCTGGGCGCGATAGGTCGAGAGCGGGGTGCGCTTGATGTAGCCGAGCCGCGTCACCGTGACGACCATGTCCTCCTGTTGGATCAGGTCCTCGATGTCGATGTCGTAGTCTTCGCCGTCCTCGATCGTGGTGCGCCGCGGCGTCGCGAAGCGTTCCCTGACCGCGATCAGCTCCTCCTTGAGCACCTCGAGCAGGCGCTCGCGCGAGCGCAGGATGAGCAGCAGCTCGCGGATGCGGTCGCCGAGCTGGTTGAGCTCGTCGGTGATCTTCGAGCGCTCCAGCTGGGTCAGGCGATGCAGGCGCAGATCGAGGATCGCCTGGGCCTGGCGCTCCGAGAGGCGATAGGTCCCCGCGGGGTCGGCCGGCGGCGCGTCCTCGGGCGCCTCCTCAGCGAGCCGCAGCAGCGGCGCGACGTCGCCGAGTGGCCAGTCGCGGGCGCACAGCCCGGCCCGCGCGCTCGCCGGATCGGGCGCGGCGCGGATCAGGGCGATGATCTGATCGATGTTGGCGACCGCGAGTGCCAGCCCCAGCAGCACGTGCGCGCGGTCGCGGGCGCGCGCGAGATCGTAGGCGCTCCGCCTCGCGATCACCTCCTCGCGGAACTCGAGGAAGGCGGCCAGCACCTCCTTCAGGTTCAGCTGCAGCGGGCGACCGCCGACCAGGGCCACCAGGTTGACCCCGTAGCTGATCTGCAGCGGCGTGTGCCGGAACAGCTGATTGAGCACGATGTCCGGATCGGCCTCGCGCTTGAGCTCGACCACCACGCGCGTGCCGTCCCGGTCGGACTCGTCGCGCACCTCGGCGATGCCCTCGACCCGGCGCTCGCGCACCAGCTCGCCGATCCGCTCGAGCATCCGGCTCTTGTTGACCTGATACGGGATCTCGCTGACGATGATCGCGTCGCGGTCCTTGCGTACTTCCTCGACGTGGGTGCGGCTGCGCACCAGCAGGCTGCCGCGGCCGGTGGCGTAGGCCTGGCGGATGCCGCCGCGGCCCAGGATCATCGCGCCGGTCGGAAAATCCGGACCCGGAATCAGCTCGAGCAGGTGCGCCAGGTCCAGATCCGGCTGGTCGATCAGGGCGAGACAGGCGTCGATCACCTCGCCGAGGTTGTGGGGCGGGATGTTGGTGGCCATCCCGACCGCGATGCCGCCGGCGCCGTTCACCAGGAGGTTGGGGAACTGCGCCGGCAGGACGCTCGGCTCCTGGTCCGACTCGTCGTAGTTCGGCCGGAAGTCGACCGTATCCTTGTCGATGTCGTCGAGCAGGGCGTCCGCGGTCTGGGCGAGGCGCGCCTCGGTGTAGCGCATGGCCGCCGGCGGATCGCCGTCCATCGAGCCGAAGTTGCCCTGGCCGTCGATCAGCACCAGGCGCATGGAGAAGTCCTGCGCCATCCGCACCAGGGCGTCGTAGATGGCGTCCTGGCCGTGCGGATGGTACTTGCCCATGACGTCGCCGACGATGCGCGCGCTCTTGCGCGGCGGCCGGCCGTGGTCGTACCCGCCCTCGCGCATGGCGTAGAGGATGCGGCGGTGCACCGGCTTGAGCCCGTCGCGCGCGTCCGGCAGCGCCCGCGCCACGATCACGCTCATGGCGTAGTCGAGGTAGGAGCGCTGCATCTCCTCCTCGATCGGGACGATCTCGACGGCACGGGGCGGGTTCGAAGCCAAGCTGAGCTATCCGGTTGGAGAGAGAGCGCACGGGCGGACCGGCAGGTGCGCGCGACCGCGTCGCTCGTCTAGCAGAACGCTACCGATTCCACAAGTTTTGCGCTGCAATAGACGACCCTCAGATGGGGGCCATCTCACCGAATCGCAATGGTTTGCCGCCGGATGCCTCACACCTTGCGGTTGCGCGGAAAACCCCGCGCATCGCAGCGCAGCAGGAGCGCTGGCAAGAAACCGGGACGCCACGCTCGGCACCGTCATTGCGAGGAGCAGAGCGCCGAAGGTCAGCGCCTCGTGGGACCGGTATCAGCCCTCGCCCGCCGGCGGCTGCTCGACCGGCGCCGGCGCGTCCGGCAGGGGCTCGACCGTGAGCAGGTACGCCGCGATCGCTTCCAGATCCGCCTTGGACAGATGGCTGAGGCCGTCCTCCACCACCTCGGCCATGGCGCCGCCGAAGACGTCGCCATCAGGCAGGATCGAGGTCTGGAACGCGAACACCAGATCGCCCGCGGACCAGTCGCCGATGCCGTCCTGGTGCGGGGTGATGTTGGGCACCGGCTTGCCGTCGGGGCCGTCTGGCGTGCCGGCGAGGAAGCGATCGCTCTGGCGCGCGCCCAGGGCGTTGCGCGGCGTATGGCATTCGGCGCAGTGGCCCGGGCCGTTCACGATGTAGGCGCCGCGATTCCACACCTCCGACCGGTTCGGGTCGGGCGCGAAGGTGCCGTCCTCGAAGAACAGCAGCTGCCATCCTTTGAGCAGCGGCCGAAAACCGAACGGAAAGCCGACCTCGTGGTCGGGCACCGCATTGACGGCCGCCTCGACGGCATCGAGGTAAGCCTTGAGATCGACCAGGTCGCGCTGCGTCATGTTGGTGTACGACGTGTAGGGAAAGGCCGGGAAGTACGGATGGCCTTCGGGGCCGATGCCCTCGGTCATGGCGCGCACGAAGGCGCCCGTGGACCAGCCGCCGATCCCGGTCTCGGCATCGGGCGTGATGTTGGAGGCGTAGAACGTGCCGAACGGCGAGACGAGCGCGCGACCGCCTGCGAGGAACGCGCCGCCGTTGCGGTCGTCGGTATGACAGCTGACGCAGCCGCCGAGCCGCAGCACGTACTCGCCCTGCACCGGATCGCCGCTCTCCGCGATCGCGGGCGGCGCGCCGCGCCACGGCACGAAGAGCCACGCCGCCACCGCGGCGAGCACGACCACCCCCAATGCGATCACCCAGCGCATGCAGCCTCCCTCGGCGGATCGGGAACGTCTCGCTCGCGCTCAACATAGCCGGCGCCTCGGACCAGGGCGAGGGCGCACCGACCAACGCGACCGCGGCCCGGCGATCAATCGGCCCTCTGGGCGCGCTTCGCCAGCCAGCTGCGCAGGACCGCGATCTCGTTCTCCTGCGCCGCGATGATCGCCTCGGCGAGCGCCCGGATCTCGGGGTCCCGGCCGTATTCGAGCACTGCCCGCGCCATGTCGATCGCGCCTTGGGTCGATCGCGCCCTGGGTCGATCGCGCCCTGGGTCGATCGCGCCTTGGGTCGATCGCGCCTTGGGTCGATCGCGCCTTGGGTCGATCGCGCCTTGGGTCGATCGCGCCCTGGTGGTGCGGGATCATCGCGCGCGCGAAGTCGATGTCCGGATCGCCCGAGAATTCGATCGCCATGCCCTGATGCATGCGCTCGGATGCGGCGACATACGCCGCGATCGCCGGGTCACCGACCTCGGCCTGTCCCGGCGTGTGGTGCACGTCCTGGGCGGCGGCCGGTCCCAACGCGAGGCAACCCCAACCGATGGCCATCCCGAGCACTTGCCTCTTCACACTTGCCTTCAACACCTCGCGATCTCCATCGGCTGGAACGGACGCTGGCAAGACGCCGCTGCCGTGGCCTCACCTTGCGCCATGGCCGCGGTGGCCGTGGCCCTGCTCGCCCGACCCGAAGCGCGAGGCATAGCCCCGGAGCCGCCCGTAGCTCGCGATCTGGTCGGGCTGCAGCAGCTCGCGCATCGCCAGATGGTAGCCGAGATGATGCCCGCGCAGCTCGGCGTTCAGGCGGCCAAGCGCCCCGGTCATCGCCTGCAGTGCGGCTGCGGTTGCGATCCCCGACGCGAACAGCTCGTCCAGGGCCGCCTCGCGCGCCACGATCTGCGCGCCGAGCTCGATCGCCCCGCGGCGCATGTCCTCGAACAGGCGCCGGGTCTGCGCCAGCTGACCGGCGCTGAGGTCGAGCTCGCCCGCCAGCTCGAGGACGTGGCGCGGCCCCGGATAGCCGTTCAGCTCGGCCGCGAGCGCCAGGCTCATGCCGCGGCCCTCCAGATAGTCCTCGACCTGCTGTGGCGAGAGCGCCTTGATCGGCCGCTCCTGCCAACCGGCATAAGACGATCGCGCCGCGGCGCTCGCCGCGCCGACCAGGACGAGCAGGCCGAGCAGCGCGAACAGCGGCCGTCCGATCATCCGGTCGGTCTCCCCAGTTCGGCTCCGGCGGTCCCAAGGCACCCACTCACCCGCCGGGTGCGAGGCGCCGTCCCTCGAGCTCGGCGACGTCGATCGCGCCCTTGGCGCGCGGTTTCTCGATGCATCACGGCATCTTTCCTCCCCCCGGCGACGTCTCGTCGGTCGGCTGCATCACCCGGCAGAAGCCCTGGGGCGGCACGGCGAGCGCGGCGTTGAACTTGCTCGACATGTTCTGAAACGCGATCAGCGCGGTCAGCTCGACGATCGCGTCGTCGTCGAACTGCCGCTTGAGGCGCGCCATCAGCCCCTCGGTGCCGTCCAGGTCCGAGAGCGTCATCGCCTCGGCGTACTCGAGCGCCACCCGCTCCCGCTCATCGAACAGCCTGCTGCCGCGCCAGCCCTCGAGCGCCCACAGCTTCGCCTCGCTCACCCAGCGCTGCAAGAGCGTCGCGGCGTTGATGTCAATGCGGAAGCGGCAGTGGTTGATCTGCGAGACGCGCATGGTCAGCAGCGAGCGGAGCGCCGGCTCGAGCGGTGAGCGCCTGCGCTCGATCGCGCCGTAGAGCAGGGCGACGCCCATGAACAGCTTCGGCGCGCGCGCCCACACCGGGTAAAGCGCCCGGTCACTCGACTACAGGCTCGACGTCGGTCCTCACAAAGTCGCCGCCCGTGAACAGGAGCGGCGCGGCAAGATGCTTGGCGAGGGCGTAAGAGAGACAGTCGCCGAAGTTCAAGCCCGCCGGATGGCGACCCTTGCCGAAGCGGCGAAACGCTTCGCGCGCCAATGTCGTCTGCGCAAAATCGAACGGGACGATCTCGATCGGGACCTCTGCCACCAAGCGATCCAGATCGCGGCCTCCAGCGCGCCCCAGTCGGCCCTCCATGACCATCCCGGCTTCGACGAGCGTCGCCGATGACATCGCACAACGGCCGGCAGAGAGCAGCGCATCTCGCAACCGCTCCCAGCCTTCCTCGCGCCGGAGAATGGCGATGGCGACCGAACTGTCCACCACCATCAATTTGGCAGCCCGTGCTCGTCATAGCCGAGGATCTCATCGTCCGAGCGGTCGTCCAGGATCGGCAGGGACGCGCAGTGCTCGACGATGGCGTCGATGGCCCTGCGGCGCCGATCCTTTTCGGCGTCACGTCGGCGCTTCTCGCGCTCGAGACGTTGCTCGAGCGCGACGCGTATGGCGCCGGTCATGGTCTCGCCGGTGAGCGCGGCAAGCTCGCGGGCCAGACGATCGGCTTCCGCGTCACGAATGCTCAGGGCCACGACACGATCTCCGTATGGATACTTCTAACGTCGTATATAAGTCCGGCCCGAGCCGGCTTTCAACTCCGATCGGCCGGCACCTCACCCATCGCCTCGTCGATCGGCTCGGCAACGGCTTTCTCGAGG
Organism: Geminicoccaceae bacterium; assembly: GCA_050729115.1. Classification (GTDB taxonomy): domain Bacteria; phylum Pseudomonadota; class Alphaproteobacteria; order Geminicoccales; family Geminicoccaceae; genus JBKPNX01. The sequence goes on from JBOHKK010000300.1 coordinate 7,464, forward strand.
AGGGCTTCACTCGCCGCGCCGGCGCCGCTCTCCCTGCCGATCTCCCTGCCGATCTCCATGAGCACTTGCACGCCCGCCCACCGGATCGTGGCGCGGGACGTCGGGCACCGGTCCGACCAGCCCGCCGTAGCTCTCGGGCAACGGGAAGGGATACGCCGATCGCGGCACCGCGTTCCTCACCGGCGGCACCTGACGAAGGTAGGCGACCACGGCCTCGGTGACATGGCCGACCGCGATGCCGACCGCGCCCCAACAGTTTGCCACAGTTCTCATCCGCAGCGGGCCGGCCTTGTCGGTGGGAAACCACAAAGAGACTTGGACGCCACGCTCGGCACCGTCATTGCGAGGAGCGCAGCGACGCAGCCATCCAGAGGCCGCTCCTGGATCGCCACGGGCGCGGGCGCGCCC
>JBOHKK010000301.1:0-7805 GCA_050729115.1 Geminicoccaceae bacterium
TCCCCCAGGAGAACCCCGAGAAGCTGCTCGACGACGTCACCGTGATCAGCGACTGGCTCTCGGCCGAGATCGGGGTGCCGGTCGAGGGCTTCGTGACCCTCGACCACGCCGCGGCGATCGAGGCGCTGCGCCACCAGAGCGCCGACATCTCGTTCATGGGCGCGCTGCCTTACGTCCTCGCCCACGATCAGATCGGCGCCGAGGTTCTGCTGAGCGAGGTCTACCGCGGCAAGCCCAGCTACGTCGCGCGCATCTTCGTGCGCCGCGACAGCGGCATCGAAGCGGTGGCGGATCTCGCCGGCAGGACCATCGCCTTTGCCGACCCGATCTCGGAGTCGGGCTATCTCTATCCGCTCGAGATCGTGGCCGAGGCCGGCCTCCTCGAGCCGGGCGCCGACCCGCAGAGCTTCTTCGGCCGGGTGTACTTCGCCGGCGGCTACCAACAGGCGATCCAGGCGGTGGCGAACGGTCTGGTCGATGCTGCCGGCGTCAGCGAGTTCGCGGACCTTCTGCTGACGCCCGAGCAGCAGAGCCACATCAGGTGGATCGCCGAGAGCAGGCCGATCCCGGCGCACGCGGTGATCGCTCGGCCGGGGCTCGACCCGGCGCTCGAGGCGAAGTTCGTCGAGGCCATGCTCTCGCTCAACGAGCCCGAAAACCGCTGGCTGCTCCAGCACGTCTACGGTCCGGACGGCTACGCCCTGGCCGACCCGCAGGCCTATGAGCCGGTCGCGGAGGTGGCGCGCCGCCATGGCCTTCTCGGCTGATCCCAGCGCTCCGGCAACCATCTCGAGCGCCGCGGGCGCGACGCCGGCGCTGACCCTGGATGGCGTCGAAGCGCGCTATCCTGGGGCCGAGCGAGCGGCGCTGTCCGTCGATCGTCTGGCGATCGGTCGGGGCGAGCGGGTCGCGATCATCGGGCCGAGCGGCAGTGGCAAGACCACGCTGCTGCGCCTGCTGAACGGCACGCTTGCGCCCGCGCGGGGCGACGTCTTCGTTCTGGGCAAGCGGCTCGTCTCCGGCCGGCGGCCGCCGCGCGAGCAGCGCCGGCGGATCGGCATGATCTTTCAGGACTTCGCCCTGGTCGAGCGCGCGCGCGTGTTCGACAACGTGCTGTTCGGCCGGTTGGGCCATGCCCATCCCTTCCTGTCGCTGCTCGGGCATTTCTCCGAGCGGGACCGCGCCATCGCCGGGGCGGCGGTGCGCGAGGTCGGCCTGCTGGAGCAACTGGAGCAGCGCGCCGATGCGCTGAGCGGCGGCCAGCGCCAGCGGGTCGCGATCGCCCGGGTGCTCGCCCAGGAGCCCGAGATCATCCTGGCCGACGAGCCGGTCAGCAATCTCGATCCGGCCTTGACCGACGACATCCTGGGCCTGCTCACCAGAGCGAGCGAACGCCGCGGCGCGACTCTCGTCATGGCCCTGCATCAGCCGCGCCTCGCCGTGGCGCACGCCGGCCGGGTGATCGGCATCGAAGGCGGCCGGATCGTGCTCGACGAGGCGCCCGCGCGGCTGTGCGACGACGCGCTGCGGTCGGTGTACGGGCGGCCGTTCGCGGTGACCGGCGGCGCGGCGAAATGATCGGCCATGACTGAGCCACGCCCACATTCCGGGTGGTTCACGCGCCTCGAGCATCTCGCGACGCTCGGCGTCTTGGCGCTTCTGGTCGGCTGGGCGTGGCACGGCACCGAGTTCGATTTCGCCAAGCTCGGCGACAGCCTGCCCCGGCTCGCCGAGTTCTTCACCCGCATGGTGCCCCCCGACCTCACGGTGGCAGAGACCGTGACGCTCTCGACCATCGAGACGCTGCAGATCGCGCTTTTGGGCACGGCGCTCAGCGCGGTCGCGTCGCTGGTGCTCGGCCTGCTCGCCGCGGCCAATCTGACCCCGTCCTGGGTGCACCAGCCGATCAAATGGCTGCTCGGCGCGTTGCGCGGTATTCCGCTGCTCCTGCTGGCGCTGATCTTCGTCAGCGCGGTCGGCCTCGGGCCGCTGCCCGGCGTGCTGACCATCGCCGTGCACGCCACCGGCATGCTCGGCAAGTTCTATGCCGAGGCCTTCGAGAACGCCGACCCGGCGCCGCTCGAGGCGCTGCAAAGCACCGGCGCGAGCTGGCTGCAGACCATCCGCTTCGGCGCGCTCACCCAGGTCGCCCCCGATCTGGCGCGCGACACCCTGTTCCGCTTCGAGCTCAATCTGCGCGAGTCCCTGGTCCTGGGCCTGGTCGGCGCCGGCGGCATCGGCTTCTACATCCAGCTCTATATCCGGGCGTTCCAGTACGACAAGGTCGCGACGCTGACCCTCGTCGTGCTCGCCATGGTGATCGCCACCGAGCAGCTGAGCGTGTGGATCCGGCGCCGCCTGCGCTGACCCCTCGTAGCGCGCTCATAAGCTTCGTTCGCCGGCGCCATCCCTCGGGCGTGCGGCCGAGCAGCTGAGCGTCCAGGTGTCCTGGCTGTGAAACGGGGTCAGGAAACGGGGAAACGGGGTCAGACCCCTTTTCTTGATCCGACAGTCGGGAAACGGGGTCAGGAAACGGGGAAACGGGGTCAGACCCCTTTTTTCCCTTTTCAGACCCCTTTTCTTCCCTTTTCTTCCTCGTAGGGTCACAGGCGGCGGGCGATGATCACGGGCGTTGGGCGATGATCGGCTGGGCGAACTTGGGCTCGACGTCCCAGGGGAACAGGATCCAGGTGTCCTGACTGACCTCGGTCACGAAGGTGTCGACCACCGGACGCCCGGCAGGCTTGGCGTACACCGTGGCGAAATGCGCCTCGGGCAGCATCTCGCGCACCAGCCGCCCGGTCTTGCCGGTGTCCACCAGATCGTCGACGATCAGCCAGCCGGCGCCGGTGCCCTCGATTCCCTTGAGGATCTGCGGCTCCCGCTGCGTCTGCTCGTCGTAGGACGAGACGCAGATGGTGTCGATCAAGCGGACCTCGAGCTCGCGCGCGACGATCTGCGCCGGCACCAGGCCGCCGCGCGTGATCGCGATGATCCGGTTCCAGGGCCCCCGCTCGGCCAGACGCCAGGACAGCGCGCGGGCGTCGCGGTGCAGCTCTTCCCAGGAGACGGGAAAGTAACGGCGCACGACCTCGCTCACGGCTGATCTCCCTGCTCGCGGCGATGGTCGCGATAACGCCGCGCCGCCGCGTCGCTTGTCAAGTCCGTGGGGCGGCGCTGTACATGATCACGGATCTCGCCTAGTTTTGCCCCCGATCAGCGGCCGGCCTCGGCCGGTTGGATGGAGATCGATCGACCATGCGACCGATGGCGAGACGCGGCGGCAACAGCTCGGAGCGGCTGAACGAGGATCAGGTCTTCGAGCTGGCCGAGATGTTCCGGCTGATGAGCGATCCGAGCCGGCTGCGGATCGTGCTCAGCTGTCTCTCGGAGCAGGTCTCGGTCGGCGACATGGCGCAGCAGCTCAGGCTGTCGCCGTCGCTGGTCAGCCATCATCTGCGGCTGCTGCGCGCGGCGCGGCTGTTGCAGGCCGAGCGCCAGGGCCGCCAGGTGTTCTATCAGGTCACCGACGAGCACGTCCTGCGGATGCTCGGCGACATGGTCGATCACGTCGCCGAGGAGCACGATCTCGAGGCACCCTGAGATGGCCGAAGAAGACGACGCCCTGCCGCGGCGCCCCGGCGCCAAGCCGCCTGACCTCACCAACTGGTCGGTCGAGGAGCTCGAGGCCTACATCGGCCGCCTCGAGGGCGAGATCGCGCGCGCCCGCGTCGCGATCGAGGCCAGGCGTTCGGTGCGAGGCGCGGCGGAAGCGCTGTTCAAGAAGTCCTGACGGCGCCGTGCCGATGCGCTTTTGCAGCCAGTGCGGCGCACCGCTGGCGCTCCGACGCCCCGAGGGCGATACGGCCGATCGCCACGTGTGCACCGCGTGCGGCGAGATCCACTACCTCAATCCCAAGGTCGTGGTCGGGGCGGTCTGCCGGTGGCAGGACCGCGTGCTGCTGTGCCGCCGCGCGATCGAGCCGCGCTCCGGCCTGTGGGTGGTCCCGGCCGGCTATCTCGAGACCGGGGAGAGCACCGAGGACGGCGCCAAGCGCGAGGCCCTCGAGGAGGCGGGCGCCCGGATCGAGATCACCGGCCTGCTCGCCGTCTACAACGTGGTGCGGATCGGCCAGGTCCAGCTGTTCTACGGCGCCCGCCTGCTCGATCCCGACCTCGCCGCCGGGCCGGAGACGCTCGAGCTCGACCTGTTCGAATGGGGCGCGATCCCTTGGGACCAGCTGGCGTTTCCGAGCGTGCAGTGGGTGCTGCGCCGGGCGCTCGAGATCAAGGACGACGACGGCCCTCACCTGCCGGCGCTGGGGCCTTGACAACTGGGGAGGCCAAGCTCGGCGCCGTCTTTGCGAGGAGCAGAGCGACCAAGCAATCCAGAGGCCTCTCCTGGATCGCACGGGCGCTGGCGCGCCCTCGCGATGACGACCGGCGGTTCGGCGCCCCGGTTTCACGCGCCGGGGCGTCCCTTCGGGGGCTACTCATACCGGGCTCACAAAGTTCGAACTCGCCCGGGATCATAGTTCTGCTTGGGGCGCGCGGCCGACCAGCCAACCCCGCGCGCGATACCGGCCTGAAGATCAGGACTTCGCAGGGTCGGCATGAGCCTGGGCGCGCGCATCGAGCCAGGCGAGCAGCGGCTCGCGAATCGGCAGGATGCTCTTGTAGCGCGCCATGGGCTCCGGCATCTCGCGGACGCGGGCGGCGAGCGCGCCCGCCGCTTCGGATGAATCGATCGCATCAGCCAGCGGGTGGACGTAGGTGTGAATGCCGAACACCACGTCGCCCCAGCGCGGCAGCCGCCGGAGCGTCTGGCGCTCGACCCGCAGCCACAGCTCCTCGCCCGCCCGCTCGGCGGCGACCTCTCGCGACTGGCCCCGGTGCTCCGGCGGCAGGAACAGCGCGGGCGTGTCGACCAGGCTCCAGTTGACCCGCCAGACCGGGCGCTCGACCTGAATATTGCCGAAGAACCGGTCGACCGGCGCCGCGAGGCGCTCGCCGAAGCCGGGAACCGGGGCGTGGATCGCCTCCAGCGGCCGGCCGAGCTTGTCGGCAAGGCGCCAGTGCGCCGGGAAGCAGAGCACCGCGGCGACCAGCCGATAGCCGGTCCCGCTCCGCTGCATCAGACAAAGATCCTCCTGGACCAGCCGCCCCGCCAGCTCCAGCGGCGCGCCGGCCCACGCCTCGATCTCGAAGCTTTCGCCGGTGGCGCGATTCTCGATCCGGCCGTCGCGCCGCCGGTAGTGCTCCGGAAAACGCTCGGGCAGGTGGTCGAGCAGCAGCTCGAGCAGCTCCCGCTGGCCGGCCCGGCTTTCGGGCAGCGCCGCCATGACCTCCGCGGGGCGCTCCGCCAGCAACCGCCGGCGTTCGGCGAGCTGGTCGAGAAAGCGCTCGTCGAGCTCGATCCATGCCTCCAGATCGAGCGCCTTGATGCCCATGGCGAGCCGCCAGGGCCCGTCGAGGAAGGGGCGGTATCGGGCCATGAGCTCAGCTTGACCGAGCGCGCTTCCAGCAGCAAGCGGGCGGCGCAGCTCAGCGCCTCGTCTTGCCTTCGAGCACCTCGGCCGGCACCCCCAGCGCTTGCGCGAGGTTGACCCGGCCGCTACCGCGCCGGATCGGTTGCGGCTGGCTGGGATCGGGCGTCCAGCCGGACAGCATCAGGATCTGGAAGGTCGCCGGTATCCGATTCTCACCGTCGCCGAACCGCTCCCGATAGATCTCGCAGGCGCGCAGGAGGGTGGCCCGCTTGAGCGGCGCGCGGCCGCGTTCGGCCAACGCGTTCGCCTCGCCCATGGCGCGCAGCTCCTGCATCAGCCTGAGCGGGTGGTCGTAGGTCACCGTGATCGTGTCGACATCGACCACCGGCAGGGCAAAGCCCGCGCGTTGCAACAGCATGCCGGCGTCGCGGACGTCCACGAACGGCGAGACCCGGGGCGCGGCGCCGCCGTCGAGCTCGAGCTCGGCCCGCATGAGCGATTCGCGCAGCTCCGCGAGCGTCGTGCCGCCCGGCATGGCGGCGAGAAACAGGCGATCGGGCTTGAGGGCGTAGCGGATCTGGGCAAGCGTCCCCGGCAGGTCGTTGACCCAGTGCAGGCTGAAGCAGGCGATCACCAGATCGAGACTGCCCGGGCCGAACGGCAGCGCTTCTTCGTCGGCCACCAGGCGCAGACCGGTCGATCGCCGGACCATCTCGTACGCCAGATCGGCCTGAACCAGGCGGCCGATCTGGGGACTGCCGCGCAAGACCGTCGCCATCTGCCCGGTGTGGCAGCCGAGCCCCAGGGCGAGCGGAAAGTCCCGGCGCACGTCGCCGAGCCGCTCGAGGAGCCGATCCGCCGCGGTGCGGATCAGAAAATCGACCTCGCCGAGGCGCCGCGCGGCGCGCGACCGGCGCGTGCGCAGGGTCGCCCGATCGAACACCGTGGACTGCATGTCGCTCTGTACCGCCTCGATCATCCGCTGTATATGGTCCGCGGCTCCGCCGGGCGAAGCCGACGGCCACCAGGAGATCCGGAAGGCTAACCCATGGCAACCGTGCCGCGCGTGGGCCGCGGGTGATCCGTCATCGTCGATGTCGACGTCGATCGGTCCTCTTTCGGCACTCCTCCTCGGCGTCGCCATCCTGTTCTTCGGCAACGGCTTGCAGGCCGTCCTGCTGCCGGTGCGGGCGACCATCGAGGCCTTCGCCACCACCTCGATCGGGCTGATCGCCTCAGCCTATTCCTTCGGTTTCATGATCGGCTGCCTGAGCATCCCGCACATCGTGCGGCGGGTCGGGCACATCCGCACCTTCGCGGTCTGCGCGGCGATCGCCGCGTCGGTGGTCCTGCTCATGGTGCTCGCGGTGCATCCGCTGCTGTGGATCGTGCTGCGCGCGCTGAGCGGCGTGTGTTTCGCCGGTCTGTTCATGGTGATCGAGAGCTGGCTCAACGAGCGCGCGACCACCGCCAATCGCGGCCAGGTGCTCGCCTTCTACATGGTGATCAACCTGACCGCCGTGACCGCCGGCCAGATGATCCTGCCGCTCGGTGATCCGGCCAGCTTCTCCCTGTTCGCGATCACGGCGATCGCGATCACCCTGGCGCTGGTACCCGTGGGCCTCACCACCTCGAGCGCGCCGCAGCCGCTGCGCGAGGTGCGCCTCCGGCTCGGCCGGCTGTACGCCATGTCGCCGGTGGGCGTGATCGGGGGCTTCTTCGTGGGCGTGTCGAACGGCGCGTTCGGCGGTCTCGGGGTGGTCTTCGCCAAGGAGGTCGGCCTCTCGATCACCGGCATTGCGCTGTTCATGAGCGCGGCGCTGATCGGCGGCGCGCTTGCGCAGCTGCCGCTCGGCCGGTTCTCGGATCGCACCGATCGGCGCAAGATCATCATCGCGGTCGGTGGCTTCGCCGCGGTCATGGGCGTGCTTCTGGCGCTGCTCGGCGAGGCGCGCCAGAGCGGCCAGGTGCTGGGGATCGACGTCGGCATCGCCTTGCCGCCGTGGCTTTTGATCGCGGCGGCCACCTTGTTCGGCGGCGCGATCTATTCGCAATATTCGCTGTGCGTCGCGCACACCAACGACTTCGTCGGCCGCGAGGAGTTCGTCGAGGCGAGCAGCGGCCTGCTGCTCACCTGGGCGATCGGCGCCTCGATCGGCCCGGTGCTCGGCGCGTTTGCGATCGACCTGATCGGTGCCGCCGGCCTGTTTCTGTACACCGCCCTCACCCACGTCGCCTTCGTGCTGTTCACGGTCTACCGGATGACCCGGCGCGCCGCGGTGCCGCCCGAGGCGCGGGTGCCGGATGCCGCCGCCG
>JBOHKK010000302.1:0-7805 GCA_050729115.1 Geminicoccaceae bacterium
ACGATCGCGCGCCGCCGCAGCGCCTCCTGTGCCGCCCTGCCGATGCTGCGAAAGTCCCGCGCTTGCATGCCCTAGGCCTAGCACATGTCCATCCAAATGTCAGGTATATTTATGGGAGATTAATAAATCCAACGGCTTGAGAGTTCCAGGTGAGGAAAGCGTGGTCCAACAGTCGAATGTCGGGCGGGCTCGACAGCTCGAGGCCTGATTCGCACTTGCGCCTCGTATGCGCCAAGCGAGGTGTATACCGCCCAACCTGACCGCCGGCAAGCGTCCGAAAGATCCTGAACCCTGCTCAGGCCGCTATCTCAACTCGCACCCACCCCAAGTCTAAAGTCACGAGGAGGATATTGATTTTGAGCTATGAACCCTTCGAAGACCGGAGGGCCGGCCATCTGCTGTTCTTGACCAAGAAGGAGCCGTATAAACTCATCCTGGCCGGTGATCTGGAGCATAAAAGTTTCCAAGCTTAGGTTGGCTTGCTGATCCAGATTTGATAGGCTACTAAAATCCGAAATGGCAGAGCGAAGTGCATACAACCGTAACAAGTTCTCTGGATTGGTGCTTAGGATTAGCAGAGAATCGTACGGCGCGCTACTCCCGGATCCAATAGTAGTATCTAGTACTCCGGCAAGCACCTCAAGTCCGCGTGACACTCCGTCCTCGGGCAGCTCCTCACCTTTGGCGACGCGGTTGACGTAATCTTGCAGGGCTGGACCCAACGCGTTCACTAGCACTTCTAGCGTTTGGATCGCCTCTACCTCTTGCTCCTCCGCTTCGACGCCTGCCGGGAGCCTGAAATTCGGCGCCAATTCATTGATCAACGTGGCGACCTTAGCTAACGTTTCCTGTCTGAACGTCTTAGCTGACTTGTCTTTTACTTCAACTGCCTGGGCCATTTGTTCGTCGCGCTGACGTATCAAGTTTACGGCGTTGGCCAGGACGGTGCTCTGCTCGATGCTGTCAAGCCGGAGAAGCCGCAGACGCTCTCGCAAAGCGGCGAGTTCGAGTGCTTCGTGCGGTTCAATGGACGCAAAGTCGATTGCTGCATGCTGCGGTCGGTCCGCATCGCGCACCCGGATGGAAACTGCGATTGTGGCGATTAAGGCTATGCAGAAAGCAGCAAGCGAGCTGCCGAGGAGTGTTAGCTTACGCCTTGCCACCGGACTCGTGACGTCTGATCTCATCGAATAGATGCTTGCGGCACCGCCGGCGAGACCGAAGATCAACGGCAGGAGCGTGCCGAGTACCGGAGACTGACTGAGAGGTATCAGGTAACCTATCGCTGCGCCCAACGCGCCGAGGCCAATAACGTACGCCCACATGAACGCCTCCATCGTCGATTATTCACGACCCAGTTTAGTAGTTCAGGCTGGGTCTTGCAATGCCAATCGCAGCCGGCTTCCGCGTCAACGTCGGCGGTCGCGTCGTGATGGAATTTCAAGAAACGGCGCTGATGTCCGGGTTTTGTCTGGGGGTTGGAGCATCCCCTGCGGCGCCCTCAAATATCCCCACCAGCCATCGCCTGCAAAGATGCGAGGCATTCTGAACCATGCTCTTGCTACCTGCGCAACTCCCTCGCCGGTCGCCGCGACTGCGCTTGCGGGGCGGTGGGTTCGGTTTCAGGATTGCGGCCGGTGGCAGCCTTCGCCCCTCGATGCCATAGGATGTGACATGAGCTTGACTGACGCGCGCAGGATCGAGGCAGGAGCCGAGATCGTGGCCGATCTGTGCATCGTCGGCGGCGGGGCTGCCGGAATCGCGCTGGCGCGGGAGTTCGTCGGCGGGCCGCTCAGGATCGTGCTGCTCGAGAGCGGCGGGCTCGAGTTCGCCCGGAGACCGCAGCGCCTCTACGTCGGCGAGAACGTCGGGGTTCCCAACTACGCGACCGCGCACTCGCGGTTCCGGATGTTCGGCGGCTCGACCACCCGCTGGCCCGGCCAGTGCCGGCCGCTCGACGCCATCGACTTCGAGGCCCGGGACTGGGTGCCGTTCAGCGGCTGGCCGTTCGGCCGCGCTCACCTCGAGCCCTGGTACCGGCGCGCGCAGACCGTGTGCCACCTCGGCACCGACGACTTCGAGCCCGCCGCCTGGCTGGACGGAGCGCCGGCGCTGCCGCTCGACGGCGACGATCTCGAACCGATCGTGTTCCAGTTCGGACATCCGACCGACTTCGGCCAAGCGTACCGGAGCGAGCTCGAGACGGCCGCGAACGTCGAGGTCCTGCTCAATGCCAACGCGGTCGAGATCGAGCCGGAAGCCGATTGTCGCGAGGTGCGCGCGGTCGCGGTCCGAACCTTCGCCGGGCGCGCCTTCCGGGTCCGCGCCGCCGCCGTCGTCCTCGCCGGCGGCGGGATCGAGAACGCCCGTCTCCTGCTCGCTTCCAACCGGCACGCCCCGGCCGGGCTCGGCAACCAGCACGATCTCGTGGGCCGCTTCTTCATGGACCATCCGTACCTCACGACCGGTTACCTCGTGCCGGACCCTGGCCATGACCGTGGCCTGCACGTCATCGAGACCTTCAAGCGGGTCGGGTGGGAGCAGCGGGCGCATCTCGGGTATGCGCTGGCCGAGAGCGTCCTGCGCCGGGAACGGCTGAACGGCTGCTCCGCCTATTTCATCCGCCGCTTCCATTCAGAGACGGCGCCCGAGTACTTCAGCCCCGGCGGCAAGTCGTTCGCGCATCTGCGCGAGGTTCTGACGGACAAGGTCCCCGACAAGCAGATCGGCCGCCATCTGAGGAACGTCGCCCTCGGGTACCGGGACGTCGGGATCACGCTTGCCCGCCGCGCCGCCGACCTGGTCAGGCCGAAGCGATGCCTGGCGCTTCGGATCATCCCCGAGGCGACGCCGCGGCGGGTCAGCAGGGTGACGCTGTCGGACCAGCGCGACGAGCTCGGGATGCCGCGGGTTCGGGTCGACTGGCGCTTGAACCCGGACGACCGGCGCGGCCTCGATCGCCTGCGCGCGGCCCTGCAGGCCGTGGTTCAAGACCGGGGTCTCGGCACCCTGATCGACGATCCGTCGGAGGACGAGACGGGCTGGCCCACCTCGATGATGGGCGGCAAGCATCACATCGGCACCACCCGGATGCACCTGGAGCCGAAGCAAGGCGTGGTCGATCCGGACTGCCGGGTCCATGGCCTCGCGAACCTCTACGTCGCGGGCAGCTCGGTGTTTCCGACCGCGGGCTACGCCAATCCGACGCTCACGATCGTGGCACTCGCGCTCCGCCTCGCCGATCATCTGAAAGGCCGGCTCCGCCGGCCAAACGGAGGCTAGATGGAGTAACGGCCCGTAGCCCGTGGCCGCCGGCCCGTTACCCAATCTAGCCGACCGCTTCCCGAGCTCAAGAGCACCCCTCGGCCGAGCGGCTTTGCCGGAAAAGATCGTTGGTGTGAGATATCTCACAGACAAGGCTCCGGCCTCAGGTCGATGCTGTCTCGGACAACCGCATCCGGGGAATGCCGGATAAGACGTCAAATGGCGAGCGGAACGGCTGAGCCCGGCGGGCCGCGCGCGAGCTATCGATCTGTTGCCCTGGGGGTTCTGGTGCCATGGACAGGATGCCGACTACGAGTCACGCCGAGGCGGAGGCGTTCCGCGGATTGTACAAGTATGACGGCTTCATATCCTATCGTCACTCCGAGCGGGAAAGTGCGATCGCTCGCGCCATCCAAAAGGCTTTGCATCGTTTCGCGAAGCCTTTCTGGAAGCCGCGCGCGGTCCAGCTCTACCGCGATGAGACCAACCTGTCGGCCCGACCGGACCTTTGGGGTACGATTGCTCAAGCGCTCGACGCGTCCCGGTTCTTCTTGCTCATGGCCTCGCCAGAAGCAGCATCCTCAAAGGGGGTCCGGCGAGAGGTAGAGCATTGGCTCCACAGGCGCGGAACCGTTGGCCTCATTGTCGTGCAGACCGGCGGGAGCCTCGTGTGGGACGACCAATCAAAGCGATTCGATGCTGCGCACACCAGTGCCCTGCCCGCGCCATTGCTCGAACGACTCGACACCGAGCCCCTCTACGTCGATCTTACTTGGATTGACAAGCCTAATCTTCAGCTCGTCATGTCGAACCCGCGGTTTGCCGATGTCATCGCGACGATCGCGGCCGAGATGCACGGCAAAGACAAGGACGCAATCGCCGGCGACGACGTCAGGGAGCACCGGCGGACATGGCGGGCGATCCGTGGTGTCGTCAGCATCATCCTCCTGTTGGCAGTCGGCGCTGGGATTGCGGCGTGGAATTACTTTCTTCAAAGAAATGAGGCGGTCGCCCAGCAGAATGCCGCTACTTCCCGCGGCCTTGCGGCTCGGGCCGAGGTCTTGGTCGAGCTAAAGGGCACGTTGCTGACTACCGCTGGCCTTCTTGCTGTCGAGGGCATGAAGAGAGCCCCGTCACTCGAGACCGATCGGGCGATCCGTCGGGTGCTCGCGCTGCTCCCCAAACGCGTGGCCGACATGGATCCTGCCTTGGGCGGCGAGACAAGGGAGGGGACGTTTAGCCCCGACGGCAGCTATCTGGCAGCGCTGGGCAGCGACGGCATCACCCGAGTCTGGGAGACCAGTACCGGCCGCAGCGTGTCGGAACTACCGACCGGCAGTGTTGAGAAGCTCACGTTTAGCCCGACCAACCATCACTTGATAGCGCTGCACAAGGGTGTGGCTACCGAGTGGGATCTAGGCTCTCATGGTAAGTTGAAGGTCCTCCAGCACGAGGGTGTGCGCGACATTGCCTACAGTCGTGACGGGAGCTTTCTCGCATCCGTCGGAGCTGACAGAATGACGCGCCTTTGGCTTTGGCACGCACCAACTTTCGATGAAATTGCCAACTTTCCGAACGCTGCGGAGATGTCGTTCGTGGCGATCGCTCCAGGTGCGGCTGAGCTGGTGGCTTGGAATCGCGAAAGAGCGGAATTCTTCCGCACGCCAGGCCTTCCTGCGCTGACCATGCCGATGCAGGCGCTTGTCAAGTTCGAGTACGGCCCGAAGGGCCAATACTTGTCCATGATCACGCCAGGCAATCCCTACTTGGCCACGCTCTTCGACACGGGCTCGAAAGAGCCGCTCCTGTTTGAAGAGCGGCACTGGGATGCCGCGTTCAGCGGGGACGGGAAGGTTTTTGCCCTTGCTAGCCCAGAATGGGTCGGAAGGGCCTACGACCTTCCGAGTTGCAATCGTGCAGGCATCTACTTCAAGCCGAGTGGCAACGGCACACTGAACAAGGAGTATCTCTATGGTCATACAAGCTGTCGGAGCTTCGACGCAGTACACCACGATAACGGCATTGAGACCGTCGTCTTGAGCCACAATGGCAGCCGCCTTGCAACCACAAGTCGCGATCGTACCGCCCGCGTATGGGACTGGTACGGCAGCCGGAGCCGGGAGGTGCTCAGGCTCCTAGAGGACATTGAAGGCGAGATCCATGAGCTTTCCTTCTCGCCCGATGGGCGCTTGGTGACCGGCTGGGGACCCGGCACCCGTAGGACCTGGGAGGCTGAAGGTCACCGGCAGGTCGTTGCTCTGCCCCATCCGGATGCGATCAGCGATGTCGCATTTAGCGGCAATGGTCAAAGCGCTGCAACCGTCGGCCAGGACGGCTTGGCCCAGGATGGAACTGTGCGGATCTGGGGCATGCCCGAAGGAAAGGAGATCCGGAAAATTCCTGTGCCGAGACCACCTTCCGGAACGTTCAGCGTCGCCTTGAGCTCAGATGGAAGCCGGCTGCTCGTCAATCAGAGTGAAATCTGGGATCTGCGCGAGGGAGAGAGAATTGCGGCACTGCCGCTAAGCGAGAATACGCGTCTGTCGGCGATGAGCGCGGACTGGCAATTCGTCGTCAGCGTGACGAATGACAACAGAATGGTTGTCTTCAAAGATGACACCAAGGTCGCGACCCACGAGCCACTTGGCAGGGCCATTGAGGCCGTGGCCGTGGCGCCAGACGGTTGTTGCGTCGCCACGGCAGTCACAGGGGAGGGTGTCAGGATTTGGCGCTGGGCAGAGCAAAGGGAGAGCCCACCAATCGCGCTAGTCGGAGAAGTCGGGGCCTTGAGCTTCGATGGCTCGGGAACCCAAGTGGCGGTGATCATGGGCGACCAGCACAGCAATGTGGCCGTCTTGGACGTGACGGGGGGCCGCCTCAATCGTACGCTTGAGCATGAGGGGGAGGTCGCAAGCGCGGCCTTTGACCTTACCGGCAGATTCGTCGTGACCGCCAGCGACGACCGCACGGTTCGAGTCTGGAACGCTACCACCGGCGCTATCGTCGCGCAGTTCGAGCACGATGCTGATGTGACGGATGCGGAGTTCAGTCCGGACGGCAAGTACGTGCTGTCCGCCGGCGGTAGGAGCGACCGTAAGGCGCGGCTGTGGCTGTGGCGCCCCGAGGATCTGATCGACGAGGCCTGCTCGCGGTTGCGCCGTAAGAGCTTGAGCGACGAGGAGTGGAGACAGTATGTGGCGACCGAGAATCGTCTCCCGACGTGCCCGCCGGACAAGGTAGGGTGAGCCCCATGCACGAGAAACCCGACAAGGATGCGACAAAGTTCGGCTGTGCGAAGATGCCGGATCGGATGCGACGTCGCCCTGAATCAAGGGCTGCGCTGTTGCGTTCGGTTCGTGCGATGTTGGCGGCCTCGGTAATTTCGGCAACTATGGGTCTGCTCGCGCCACCAGCCTCGCTCGCGGACTGGAACACCGCCATTGCCGCCTACGACGCCGGCGAATTCGCGAAAGCGCTCGACCTTCTTGATCCGCTGGCCGAGGAGGGCGACGTCCGAGCGCAGTCGATGCTCGGGGACATGCACAGCGAGGGTCTGGGCGTCGCGAAGGACGATATGAAAGCCCGTGAATATTACAGAGCTGCCGCGGAGGCAGGCGAGCCGCAGGCGCAGGCCAAGCTCGGCCACATGCTGATCGAGGGAAGAGGCGGGCCTCAGGACTTCCCGACCGCGCTCGAATGGCTGAAGCGCGCAGCCGGTCAAGGATATCCTGATGCGCAGCTAATGCTTTTCGCCCTGTACGGGTCAGGCCAAGGCACTACGGCGAGCCCTGAACAGGCGATGTACTGGTTGCGGGCGGCAGCCGAAGGCAATCTGCCGGAGGCGCAGTACAGCCTTGGCCTTCTCTACAAGAGCGGCACCGATCTCGCTCAGGACTGGGCGAAGGCCAAGCTCTGGCTTGAGCGGGCGGCGGGCCAGGGGCATGCGGAAGCTCAGTTCAACCTCGGTCATATCTACCGGCGCGGCGACGGTGTGCCGCCAGATGTCCAACAGGCCGTACTCTGGTACAAGAGTGCCGCCGACAGCGGTCACGGCGGCGCCATGCTCAGCCTTGCGCTGATGTACGATGCCGGGGAGGCGGGAGTGCCCCAGGACAAGGCGACAGCCGTGACTTGGTATGAGAAGGCGGCAGAGAACGGGATCGCTCAGGCGTGCGGCAATCTCGCGGCGATGTATCTTTACGGGGAGGGTGTTCCGAGGGACACTCAGACCGGACTCGTCTGGATGGTACTCGCCGCGTCGGCAGCCGAGAAGAGTGACGACCCGAACCAGTCAATGTACATAAAACAACGTGATCAACTTCTGGCACGCCTTCCACGCGATCAAGTGGAGCAGTTGCAGCAGATGGCGAGTTCTTGGGCAGCGACACACTGGTAAGCACCGAATTCCGCTCCACTAGCAGGCTGCGGAAAAAGGGTGGTCGAGTGGGGCTAATCTGGTAGGATAGATTGCGTTGACTACCAGATGCGGGGTTTGGCGATGCGGGGCGACGATGTTCGGACGGAGAGCCTGTTCAGCTACC
>JBOHKK010000303.1:0-7647 GCA_050729115.1 Geminicoccaceae bacterium
GTTCTTGGCCGCCTGCGCGGCGAGCAGGGGGTGCCCGCGCCGACCGCAGCCGGCCCGGTGTGAGTTGCCAACCGACCGGACCCCGGCGCATGCAACCGGGTTGCCGGACCGCCACGCGCCGGCGCCGCGACATCGCGAGGGCGCGCCAGCGCCCGTTGCGCTCCAGGAGCGGCCTCTGGATGGCGTCGTCGCTGCGCGCCTCGCAATGACGGGGCAAAGCGTGGCGTCCCAAGTTTCTTTCCAGAGCGCCGGCGCCGCGAGATCAGGCAACTCGATCGAGGCCTGCCCGCGAGCCCGCCGCGGCTGCGCAGGGTTACCGATCATACGCACTCCGGTGTGCGGACCCGAGGCCGTCGACCGCCGGCGCCGCCCTGATGTGATAGGTATTCGGGCGCTCCGATCGGCTCTCCAACTCAGGCGAAGAATCCATGGCGATGAAGGTTCTGCATGCGATCACGGGCCTCGAGGTCGGCGGCGCCGAGAACATGCTCCTTCGACTTCTGGAAGCGGGGACGCGCGAGCAGTTCGAGCCGGCGGTATTATCCTTGATGGACCCGGACGCCGCTCCCTGCGGGACGCTGGCGCCGCAGGTCGCGGCGCTGCGGATCCCGATCTCGACCCTCGAGATGCCACGGCGCCATCCCACCCTCGCCAGCGTCTGGCGCTTGTATCGGACCGTGCGCGCCGCCGACCCGGAGCTCATCCAGGGCTGGATGTACCACGGCAACCTGGCCGCGACCGTCGGCAGCTGGTCGCGGCCGCAGCGCCCGCCGGTGCTCTGGAACGTCCGCCATTCCGTGCACGACCTGATGCTGGAGAAGCCGCTCACCCGACTGATCATCCGGCTGTCTGCCCGGATTTCCCGGCTGCCCCGGGCGATCATCTACAATTCGCGCGTCAGCGCCGCCCAGCACCAGGCGCTCGGGTTCGAGGCCAGCCGCACCGTGGTGATCCCGAACGGCTTCGACACGGCGCGCCTGAGGCCGCAACCGCACGCCAGAGCCCGGCTCTGTCAGGAACTGGGGATCGATCCGGCCCGGACGGTCATCGGCATGATCGCGCGCCACCATCCGATGAAGGACCACGGCAATCTGGTGCACGCCGCCGGCTTGCTGCAGGCGCGCGGCCGCGACGTCCATCTGGTGTTGATCGGCAGCGGCGTGGACGCGGCCAATCGCGAGCTGAACGAGCTGATCGGCACGCTCGGCCTCGGGTCCCGGGTGTCGTTGCTCGGCGGGCGCGGTGACGTCCCGGCGCTGGTCGCAGGCCTTGATCTCATGGCGCTGGCGTCCGCCTGGGGCGAGGGTTTCCCCAACGTGCTGGGGGAGGCGATGGCGAGCGGCGTGCCGTGCGTCGCGACCGATGTCGGTGATTGCACATGGGTGCTCGGCCCGCATGGCATCATCGTGCCGCCGCGGCAAAGCGAGGCGCTGGCGAACGCGCTGGCTCGCCTGATCGATCTCGGCAGCGACGCGCGTCGTCAGCTGGGGCAGGCAGGGCGGGCGCGGATCGTCCAGCACTTCTCGATTCACGAGATCGTCCGCCAGTACGAAAGCCTCCATCTCCAGGTCGGCGCGTCCCATGCCCGGAGCCGGCGCTCATGGGGCGGCGAGATAGCGCATGTGCGGCATCGTCGGGCTGTTTGACCCGGATCACCGGTTCGCGCCGGCCACCCTGCGCGCGGTGGTCGGCCGCATGGGCGAGGCTCTGCGCCATCGCGGGCCGGACGGCAGCGGCGCCTGGATCGACGCCGAAGCGGGGTTGGCGCTCGCGCATCGGCGCCTCGCGATCATCGACCTCTCGGCCAACGGCCAGCAGCCGATGGTCTCGGCGAGTGGCCGCTACGGCATCGTGTTCAACGGCGAGATCTACAACTTTCCGCACCTGAGACGCGAGCTCGTGACCCTCGGAGCCAGGCTGCGCGGACACTCCGATACCGAGGTCCTGCTCGCGGCGGTCGAGCAATGGGGCCTGGCGTCGACCCTCGAGCGGCTGGTCGGCATGTTCGGGTTTGCGCTGTGGGACCGGCACACCGGCACGCTCACGCTGGCGCGCGACCACCTGGGCCAGAAGCCACTCTATTTCGGCCGTATCGGTGCGACCTTCGCCTTCGCCTCGGAGCTCAAGGCGTTCGCCGCCCATCCCGACTTCGAGCCCGAGGTGGATCGGGGCGCGCTCGCCTTGTTCCTGCGCCATCAGTACGTGCCGTCGCCGCACACCATCTGGCGCGGCGTCCACAAGCTGCCGGCGGGCTGCCACCTGTCCCTCGATCTCGCACGGGGCCGCCTGCCGGAGCTGGATCTGGTCGCCCGGATCGAGCGCCACTGGTGTGCCCGGGCGATCGCCGAGCGGGAGCGCGTGGCCGCCACCGCCTTGACCAGCGGCGCTGCGTTGGACCGCCTGGATGATCTCCTCAGTCAGGCGGTCGGAGATTGCATGATCGCCGACGTCCCGCTCGGCGCGTTCCTGTCCGGCGGCATCGACTCGTCGCTCGTCGTCGCGCTGATGCAAAAACACACGGCGCGGCCGGTCAAGACCTTCACCATCGGGTTTCTCGAGGACGCGTTCGACGAGGCGGAGCATGCCCGGCGCGTCGCCCGCCACCTCGGCACCGACCATACCGAGCTCTACCTGACGCCCGACGAGGCGCGGGCGATCATCCCCGAGCTGCCGGAGATGTTCGACGAGCCGATGTCGGATCCCTCGCAGATCCCGACCTTCCACGTCGCCCGCCTGGCGCGGCAGCACGTGACCGTGTCCCTGTCGGGGGATGGCGGCGACGAGCTGTTCGGAGGCTACGGCCGCTATCTGCTGGCGGCGAGTCTCCGCCGCCAGGCGGCCCGGGTTCCGCAGGGCCTGCGCCACGGCGCCGCGGCGCTGGCGCAGGCCCTGCCCGCGCGTGCCTGGGACCGCGTCCTGCGTCTGGGGCCGGTGCCGGCGCCGACCGGCCTGCGTGGCCACTGGTCGGGTGATCGCGTCCACAAGCTGGCGGCGCTGTTGCGGATCGACGATCCCGATCAGCTGTACCGCGCGTTGATCAGCGCCGACCATGATCCCTGCGCGCTGGTCGTCGATGCCGAGGAGCCGCCCACCGCGTTCACCGATCCGGCGCGCCAGCCGCGCCTGGCCGAATATACCGACCGCATGATGTATTACGACACGGTGACCTATCTGCCCGACGACATTCTCGTGAAGCTCGACCGCGCCAGCATGGCGGTCAGCCTGGAAGCCCGCGTGCCGCTGCTCGACCATCGGGTCGTCGAGTTCGCCTGGCAGCTGCCCTCCGAGGCGAAGCTGCGGGCGGGGTCCGGCAAGTGGCTGCTGCGGCAGCTGTTCAATCGCTATCTGCCGGTGGAGCTGGCGGAGCGACCGAAGCAGGGCTTCGCGATTCCGCTGGCCGACTGGTTGCGCGGTCCGTTGCGCGAGTGGGCCGAGGCCCTGCTCGACGAGCGTCGTCTGGTCGAGGACGGCTTCCTGCACGCCGCCCCGGTCCGTCGCAGGTGGCAGGAGCATCTGTCCGGCTCACGCAACTGGAGCAGCCAGATCTGGAACCTCTTGATGTTCCAGGCCTGGCGGGAACGCTGGCTGGAGACCGCGCGGACGGTGCCTGCGGCGTGGCCCGAGCCGGCCACGGCCGCTCGGGAAGAAGCAACCTGCGCAACGGCGCTCGGCCTTTAGAAGCCCATTAACCGGCATCGAGGAACATCACCGCGAACGGGGCCGCGCAGGCTCCAAAGACGGCTCGGATACGGACGAAGGTGGTGGTCCTCAAAAGCTGTGCGTCTTCATCGATCGATGCTCGCGGCGAGCCGTTCGACGCGCTTTGCGCCGGGCATTCGGCGATCGGATGCGCGCCCGGCCGGGGACGCCAAGGTCGCAGCGGCCCTGGCGCCGCCGCACCCGGGCCTGCGGCGCGAGGGCCCGGGTCGATGCCGGGATGCTGGTGCTGACATGAGCGCGCTGCACTCCCCGGCCAAGCGCGCGATGGACGTGCTCGGCGCCACGGTCGGCCTCGCCGTGCTCGGCCCGATCCTGCTCCTCATCGCTCTGGCGGTGTGGTGCTCGATGGGGGCGCCGGTGCTGTTCCGTCAGGTTCGGGCCGGCCTCCACGGCGGCCCCTTCGAGCTGTTGAAGTTCCGCACGATGACCGACGCGCGCGACGCCGAGGGCGCGCTGCGCTCCGACGGCGAGCGGCTGACCCGGTTCGGCCATTGGCTGCGCGCGAGCAGCCTCGACGAGCTCCCGGAGCTGATCAACGTGCTCTGCGGCGACATGAGTCTGGTCGGGCCGCGCCCGCTGCTCCTCGACTACCTCGGCCACTACTCCGCCGAGCAGGGCCGCCGGCACGAGGTTCGCCCCGGCATCACCGGCTGGGCGGCGGTGCACGGGCGCAATGCCACGACCTGGGAGCGGCGCCTCGCGCTCGACGTCTGGTACGTCGACCACTGGTCGCTCGGGCTGGATCTCAAGATCCTTCTGATGACCCTGGTCAAGGTCCTGAGGCGCGAGGGCATCAGCGCCCGCGGCCACGCCACCATGCCGCGCTTCGACGAGGACACCGGTCGTGGCGGTCCGGTCTGAGCGGCTCGCCCGCGGGTCCCCCGGTCCGGCACGGGCCGGCGGCCGCCCTCGGCCCGGCTCGCCGGAGCGGCACCATTGACCCCCGAGCGTACCATCCTGTTCTCCTCGGCCGGCCGCCGGGTCGAGCTGATCCAGTGCTTTCGGGACAGCGCGGCGGCGCTCGGCATCGAGGCGCGCGTGATCGCCCTCGATCTGGAGCCGGCGATGTCCGCCGCCTGTCAGGTGGCGGATCTGGCGCTGCCGGTGCCGCGGTGCGCTCACCCCGAGTTCGCCGAGGTCCTCCTTGGCATCTGCGCCGAGCACGGCGTCGATCTGCTGGTGCCGACGATCGATCCGGAGCTGGCGGTCTTGAGCCGGCACGCCGAGCGCTTTGGCGCGCTGGGCACCCGGATCGCGGTATCGGAGCCGGCGGTCGTGGAAATGGCGCGGGACAAGCTGCGCACCGCGCAATTTCTAGCTCACAATGGCATTCCGGCGCCGAGGAGCGCGCCGCTTGCCGAGGTCGTGGCCGCACCGCAGGACTGGACCTTTCCGCTGCTCGTCAAGCCGCGCTCCGGTTCCAGCTCGATCGGGGTTCGGGTCGTGCCCTCGCCCGAGGAGCTGGCGGCGCTCGCGCCCGGCGCCGATCCGATGGTCCAACAGCTCCTGCGGGGCGATGAGT
Source organism: Geminicoccaceae bacterium (assembly GCA_050729115.1). GTDB lineage: Bacteria > Pseudomonadota > Alphaproteobacteria > Geminicoccales > Geminicoccaceae > JBKPNX01. The sequence goes on from JBOHKK010000303.1 coordinate 5,243, forward strand.
ACACGGTCAACCTGTTCTTCGACCGCACGGGCTGCCTGCGCTGTGCGATCCCGCACCTGCGCTGCGCGGTGCGCGCAGGCGAAGTCGCCAAAGGCCTCACCCGGCGGCACGCCGAGCTCGAGCGGATCGCGGCGATGCTGGGCGCGGCGCTGGACGGCGCGCGCGGCGCGCTGTGCTTCCAGGCGATCGTCGACGATGGCGGCGCCGCGGCGGTGTTCGAGATCAACGCCCGCTTCGGCGGCGGCTACCCGCTCGCCCATCGGGCCGGCGCGCGCTTTGCCCAGTGGTTGCTCGAGGAGATCACGGGGCGCCCGCTCAGCGCCCACAACGACTGGCAGGACGGCATTTTGATGCTGCGTTACGACCAGGCCGTCTTCCGCGACGGGTCGCGCGACCGATGACCTGGGTGGTCACCTTCGATCTCGATGACACGCTCTATCTGGAGCGCGACTTCGTCCGCAGTGGCTTTGCCGCCGTCGGCGCCTGGCTGGCGACCGAGCGGGGGGTCCGCGGCTTCGAGGCGTGCGCCTGGCGACTGTTCGAGGCGGGCCGGCGCGGCGACATCTTCGACCGGGTCCTGCCGCGCCTCGGCGTCGCTCCCGACGGCGCCCTCATCCGCCGCCTGGTTCGGGTGTACCGGGAGCATCTGCCGACGATCCGCCTCGAGCCGGCGGCCGCCGATCTCCTCGGCCGTCTGGGCGGCCGCTGCCGGCTCGCCGTCCTGACCGACGGTTTTCATGAGACCCAGCGGCGCAAGATCAGCGCGCTGGAGCTCGAGCCCTGGTGCCGGCCGATCGTGTGCACGGACCGGTGGGGCCGCGAGCACTGGAAGCCCAGCCCCAAAGGCTTCCTGCACATCCAGGAGGCTCTCGGCGCTGCTCCCGAGCGCTGCATCTACATCGGCGACAATCCGGCCAAGGACTTCCGCGCGCCCAAGGCGCTCGGCTGGCGGACGCTGCGGGTGTGCCACCCGCAAGGGCAGCACGCGCGTGCCGCCGCTGCTTCACCGCTCGACGAGGCGGATGCGACCGTGACCAGCCTCGATCAGCTCGCCGTCGACGATCTGTTGGCACGACATGGCTGCATCGATGACCGCAATCATCGCTGAAGCGCCTCCGCGCCAAGACCCGGCGGACGTCCGGGCATCGGATCGCTGGCAGCAATGGCCGCACTTCGATGACGAGCAGATCGCTGCCGCGGCGGCGGTCCTGCGTTCGGGCAAGGTCAACTACTGGACCGGTGACGAGGGGCGGGCCTTCGAGCGCGAGTTCGCGCGGGCGTGCGGCGCCGCCTACGCGATCGCGCTCGCCAACGGCACGGTCGCGCTGGAGCTCGCCTTGCACGTGCTCGGCATTGGTCCTGGCGACGAGGTCGTGGTCACGCCGCGGAGCTTCATCGCGTCCGCCGGCACGGTCGCGCTGCGGGGCGCGCGGCCGGTGTTCGCCGACGTCGATCCGGACAGCCAGAACCTCACTCCGGCGACGGTGCGCGCGGTGCTGTCGCGCCGGACCAAGGCGATCATCGCCGTGCACCTCGCGGGCTGGCCGTGCGAGATGGACGGCCTGCTGGAGCTCGCGCGCACGCACGGGCTCAAGCTGATCGAGGACGGCGCCCAGGCGCACGGCGCCCGCTACCGAGGCCGGCCGGTCGGCAGCTTCGGCGACCTCGCGGCCTTCTCGTTCTGCCAGGACAAGATCATGACCACCGGTGGCGAAGGCGGCATGCTGACCACCGATGACGAGGCGCTCTGGCGCGCCGCCTGGTCATACAAGGACCACGGCAAGAGCTACGATGCCGTCTACCATCGTGCGCACCCGCCGGGCTTTCGCTGGCTGCACGAGTCCCTGGGCACCAACTGGCGGATGACCGAGGTTCAGGCGGCGATCGGGCGCCGGCAGCTCGAGCGCCTGCCGGCGTGGCTGAGCACAAGGCGGCGCAACGCCGCCATCCTCGCCGCAGGTCTGCGGGCCGTGCCTCTGCTGCGGGTCCCCGAAACGCCGGCGCATGTCAGCCACGCCTGGTACAAGTTGTACGCGTTCGTCCGACCGGAGCGGCTGGCGCGGGGCTGGACCCGGGATCGCATCATGGCCGCGATCGCTGAGCGCGGCGTGCCCTGCTTCACCGGAGCGTGCTCGGAGATCTATCGGGAGCGCGCGTTTGCCGACCGCGGTCTGGGGCCGCAGCGACCCCGGCCCGTGGCGCGGGCCCTGGGCGCGACCAGCCTGATGCTCCTGGTGCATCCGACGCTGACGCCCGAGGACATGGCTTACGCCTGCCGGGTGGTCGCGGCGGTGTGCGCCCGCGCCACCCGGTGAGCCTCATGCCAACCCACGGGATCCTGACCTTCGGGATCGGCCGCGCGCGCGGGGTTGGCTGGGCGGCCGCGCGCCCGAGCGCGCGGGGTT
>JBOHKK010000304.1:0-7619 GCA_050729115.1 Geminicoccaceae bacterium
GGCACGCGTCCGCCAAACATGAAGGCACCCGTCCGCTCAGCTTTGGCAGGTCCGCTCACCCCCTGGAGAAGGCCAACCCCCTGGAGAAGGCCAACCCCCTGGAGAAGGCCAACCCCCTGGAGAAGGAAGGTCGGGAACCGATGAAGAAGATCGAGGCGATCATCAAGCCGTTCAAGCTCGACGAGGTCAAGGAAGCCCTTCAGGAGGTCGGTCTCCAGGGCATGACCGTGACCGAGGTCAAGGGCTTCGGGCGGCAGAAGGGGCATACCGAGCTATACCGCGGCGCCGAGTACGTGGTCGACTTCCTGCCCAAGGTCAAGATCGAGGTGGTCCTCGACGACGGCCTGGTCGATCGCGCGGTCGAGGCGATCCAGCACGCCGCCAAGACCGACCGCATCGGCGACGGCAAGATCTTCATCTACCCGCTCGAGGACGTCCTGCGGATCCGCACCGGCGAGCGCGGCGCCGATGCCTTGTGAGCGCCCGGCACGCTGATCACCGGTACCGCGGTGCCCCGGACGCGACCAGGAGCGGGCGTGACCAGGAGCGGGCGTGACCAGGAGCGGGCGTGACCAGGAGCGGGCGTGACCAGGAGCGGGCGTGACCAGGAGCGGGCGTGACCAGGAGCGGGCGTGACCAGGGCCGGACCTGACCACACCCCGACCAGACGAGACCAGACACGAAAGGATCTTCACCCATGATGCTGGGATGCACGACCCCCGAAGACGTGATCAAGGCGATCAAGGACAACGGGGTCGAAATGGTCGACCTGCGCTTCACCGACCTGCCCGGAATGTGGCAGCACACCTCGTTCCCGGCCGGCGCGATCGACGTCGAGGCGGTCGACGAGGGCCTCGGCTTCGACGGCTCCTCGATCCGCGGCTTCCAGGAGATCCACGCCTCCGACATGCTGCTGATGCCGGACGAGAAGACCGCGTTCATCGACCCGTTCTGCGCGCATAGGACCCTGGTCCTGATCTGCGACGTGCGCGACCCGGTGACCAAGGAGTACTACGCGCGCGACCCGCGCGGCGTCGCCCGCAAGGCCGAGGAGCACCTGAACGCGACCGGGATCGGCACCCGCGCGTTCTTCGGGCCGGAGGCCGAGTTCTTCGTGTTCGACGACGTCCGCTACGGCCAGGACGTGCACTTCGGCACCTACTTCGTCGATTCGGTCGAGGGCCACTGGAACATGGCCGAGGACGAGGGCCCCAACCTCGCCCACAAGATCCGCCCCAAGGAGGGCTACTTCCCGGTGCCGCCCTCGGACACGCTGCACGACCTGCGCTCCGAGATGGTCCTGACCATGGAGCGGATCGGGATCACGGTGGAGTGCCACCACCACGAGGTCGCGACCGCCGGCCAGGGCGAGATCGACATGAAGTTCGACACCCTGGTGGCGATGGCCGACAAGCTGATCAAGTACAAGTACGTGGTCAAGAACGTCGCGCGCGCCCACGGCAAGACCGCGACCTTCATGCCCAAGCCCCTGTTCGGCGACAACGGCTCGGGCATGCACGTGCATCAGTCGATCTGGGACGGCGACAGCCCGACCTTCGGCGATCCCGGCGGCTACGGCGGCCTCAGCCAGACCGCCCGCCACTATGTCGGCGGCCTGCTCAGGCACGCCCCGGCGCTGCTCGCGTTCGCGGCGCCGACCACCAACTCCTACCACCGCCTGGTGCCGGGCTTCGAGGCCCCGGTCAACCTCGCCTGGTCGCTGCGCAACCGCTCGGCTGCGGTGCGCATCCCGATGTACTCGGACAGCCCCAAGGCCAAGCGCGCCGAGTTCCGCTGCCCCGACCCGTCGTGCAACCCGTACCTGGCGTTTGCGGCCATGCTCATGGCCGGGCTCGACGGCATCCGCAACCGGATCGATCCGGGCGACCCGGTCGACAAGAACATCTACGACCTGCCGCCCGAGGAGCTGGCCGAGATCCCGACCGTCCCGGGCTCGCTCGGCGAGGCGCTGGCCGCGCTCGAGGCCGACCACGACTTCTTGACCGAGGGCGACGTGTTCACCCAGGACTTCATCGACAATTACCTCGCCTACAAGCGCGCGAAGGAGGTCGACGAGATCCGCCTGCGCCCGCACCCCTACGAGTTCGTGCTGTACTACGACATCTGATCGGCCCGGGGTCCGCGGGGCGCTCCGAACGCGAGCGACCGGCGCCCCGCTCGGGCGATCGGCCGCCCTGGTCGACCGTCCGGGACGGCAGACCCCCAACTCCGGGCGGCCGCCGTTTCCCCGGCCGCCCCACCGCTCGCCTCCCTCCCTCGGGGCGGCTGCCATCAGCCGCCCTTTTTTTGGCGGATGCCTGCGCGACCGGACTCCCGGCGCGGCCTTTCCTCACCGCGGTGCCTCACATTGACGGCTGTGAGCGTCGTTCCTGCAACCGCTCGGATGAACGCCTGCTGGCACCCGTGCCCGAGAATTGGGCAGGCGTGACACGACTTGGTTACCCGGCCGCAGCCGTGTCATCTCACGCGAAGAACGAGTTGCGGCGGAACCAGTCGGCGAGCTGCTCCTCGCTGAGCGCGCCGTCCGCGAGTCGCCCAAAGGTGGTTGCGATGTCGCGTTCCCAAGCGTCCATCTCGCAGCCGTTGAGCAGGACAAAGGTGGCTGCGACGACGAAGCCGGTCCGTTTGTTGCCGTCCACGAACGGGTGGTTGCGCACGATACCGAAGGCGTAAGCGGCGGCGAGATCGGCGGTATCGGGCTCGGAACACGCAGCCCGTTGGCGTGGGCGGGCCAGGGCGGAGTCGAGAAGCTCCTCGTCGCGCACGCCCGGCGCACCGCCGTGCTCGGCGATCTGCTCGGCATGGATGGCGAGCGCGGCGCGCCTCGAGAGCCAACGCCAGGTCACTTGGCCAGCTTGGTCACTTGGCCAGCTTGGTCACTTGGCCAGCTTGGTCACTTGGCCAGCTTGGTCACTTGGCCAGCTTGCGGAGCGCGTTCCGATAACGGCGCATCACGATGCGCGCCGTCTCGATCTCCCGTTCGAACTCCGGATCGTAGGGCGACAGCTCGATGCCGTCGGGAGTCTCGCTGAGGTACAGGGTATCGCCCTTTCGCACCCTGAGCTTGGCCAGCACCTCCTTGGGCAGCACCACACCCGCAGAGCTGCCGACGGTCGTCACCTTGACCTTCATGCGCCGCTCCAGCGCTGGGTATTATAACGTCTGTTATAACTACCCGTCAGGCGTTTCTCAAGGTCCCGCTCAGGTGACCGCCAGAAGCACCCCACTGCAATGCAGCTCTTCGATCTGCAGGCACGGTGAGCCGGCCGGGTCAGCCTCCCCGCTTGCCCAAATCCCTCGCGAGCGCCTCGCCGATGTATGCGAGCAGGGGGGCCAGCTCGGTCAGCTGGTAGGCCACCGGCTGATTCTCCTCCTGGAGCAGGCGCGACACAAACGCCCAATCGTCTGCGAGGTTGCCGACGTCGAGCGCGCCAGGATCAATCTCCGTCCTGTACCGGGCAGGGGCAGGGACTTCCCAATAGTATCGGTCCTGGAGGGCAACCGTTCGCACGCCTCGCGTTTCGATGATGTGGTCGAGGAGCCGGTCGACCACCGCTTTCAGTTTGACGAGATCGATCTCCATCACTGGCCTCGGCACTGCCGTTCGCATTCCTCGAGTTGCCTTCTGAAGTTGTCGACCTGGCGTTGGAGCTTGCTGATCCGGCCCTGAATGATCTTCTCGCGGCGATCCGGCGCGCTCCCTGCGAGCAAACCCGAGCTATCATGGGCGTACGGATTGGCACGAAACTCTCGAAGCTTGCGCTCATGCACCAGAAGCTGCCGCCGAAGGCCAGCGCAAGGGTCACTGTCGACCATCGCTCCTCAATATCTGTGGCGGGGCCGCTGGTTCCGCAATGGCATCCCGAAACGGCAGCCGCCCGAGGCCGAGCTTCTGCCCGTCAGTCGAGCAGCTGGAGGTTGTGGATCAGGCTCGAGGTGTCCCAGCGGGCGCCGCCCGCCTTGATCACCTGGTGGTAGCACTGGTCGATCAGGGCGATGGTCGGCAGGAGCGCGCCGTTGCGATTCGCCTCCTCCAGGCAGATCTTGAGATCCTTGCGCATCCACATGACCGGAAAGCCGAAGTCGAACTTGCCCTGGACCATGGTGGGGGCGCGGTTGTCCATCTGCCAGGACTGCGCCGCACCCTTGGAGATCACCGCGATCACCTGGTCCATGTCGAGGCCGGCGCGCATGCCGAAGTTGAGCGCCTCGGCGAGGCCCTGCACCAGCCCGGCGATGCAGATCTGGTTGACCATCTTGGTGAGCTGCCCGGCGCCCGCCGGGCCCATGAGCGTGACCGCGCGCCCGTAGGCCTCCATGACCGGCCGCGCGCGCTCGAACGCCGCCTGCTCGCCGCCGCACATGATGGTGAGCGTCCCGTTCTCGGCGCCCGCCTGGCCGCCCGAGACCGGAGCGTCGACGAACTGCTTGCCCTGGTCCTTGGCCGCCGCCTCGAGCTCGCGCGCGATGTCGGCGGACGCGGTGGTGTGGTCGACCAGGACGCAGCCCTGGCCGAGGCCGGCGAGCGCGCCGTCGTCGCCATGCGCGACGCTACGGATGTCGTCGTCGTTGCCGACGCACATGAGCACGAGCTCGGCGCCGTCTGCGGCCGCGCGCGGGGTCGCCGCGGTCCGCCCGCCGTGCTGCCTGGCCCAAGCTTCCGCCTTCGCCGTGGTCCGGTTGTAGACGCGCACGTCGTGGCCCTTGGCCTGGAGATGCCCGGCCATCGGATAGCCCATGATGCCGAGACCGATGAAGGCGCACTTGGCCATGTTTTCCCTCCCTCGCTAAGACGCGCGGCAAGCTAGTCGGATTCCCGCGATGCGGCAACCGGATGCTGCCGCCCCGGGACAAGGCGGCGATCCAAAACGGCCGGCGCGGCGCCGTCGTGGCGAGGGAGGCCCGAGACCGACGCAAAGGTGATATGCGGCAAGCGCGCTTGACCGGCGCGCGGGCGCGTTCGACGATGCTGCCGGAGCCGCGCGGATGCGGCGGAGAAGAGAGCAGTGAGCCAGGCGCTGTCCCGCACCGCCGTGATCGCCATCGCAAGCGGCGCGTTCATCCTGCTGCTGTCGTTCGGCATCCGCTCGAGCTTCGGCCTGTTCCTGCAGCCGATGAGCCTGGACCTCGGCTGGGGCCGCGAGGCGTTCGCGCTGGCGATGGCGCTCCAGAACCTGCTCTGGGGCATCTCGCAGCCGTTCGTCGGCGCGCTCGCGGACAAGTGGGGCACCGCCCGCACCGTGGTCGGCGGCGGCGTGCTCTACGTGCTCGGCGTCTATCTGATGTCGACCACCAGCAGCCCGCCGGAGCTGTACTTCAGCGCCGGGGTCCTGATCGGGCTGGGCTTGAGCGGGACCGGCTTCGGCGTGATCCTGGCCGCGGTCGGCCGCAGCGTCCCGGCCGAGCGCCGGTCGGTGGCGCTCGGCATCACCACGGCCGTGGGCTCCCTTGGCCAGTTCCTCCTGCCGCCGATCGGCCAGGGGTTCCTTGCCGCCTACGGCTGGCAGACCGCGCTCGTGCTGCTCGCCTTCGGCGCCGCTGCCATGGTGCTCGCGGCGGGCGGCCTGCGCGGCCGGGTCGAGAGCTCCGGCCAGGACGAGCAGACCATCCGCCAGGCGCTCGCCGAGGCGGGCCATCACGCCGGGTTTCTCTATCTCACCGCCGGGTTCTTCGTATGCGGCTGGCACGTCGCGTTCATCGCGGTGCATCTTCCGGCTTATCTGGCGGACGGCGGGATCTCGACCGAGACCGCGGCCTGGTGCCTCGCCCTGATCGGCCTGTTCAACGTGATCGGCTCGTACACGGCCGGCGTGCTCGGCGGCCGCCTCAGCAAGAAGTACTGCCTGAGCTTCCTCTATCTGGCGCGCTCGGTGGTGATCCTCCTGTTCATCACGGTGCCGCTGTCGCTCGGCTCCGCGCTCCTGTTCGCGGCGGCGATCGGTCTCTTGTGGCTCAGCACCGTGCCGCTCACCTCGGGGCTGGTGGCGCAGATCTTCGGGCCGCGCTACATGGCGACCCTGTTCGGGATCGTGTTCCTCAGCCACCAGATCGGCAGCTTCCTCGGCATCTGGCTCGGCGGCTACCTGTACGACGCCTACGGCAGCTACGACCTGATCTGGTGGCTCTCGATCGCGCTCGGCCTGATCGCCGCGCTCCTCCACTGGCCGATCGACGAGCGCGCGGTGCTCCGCCTGCGCGGCCAGCCCTCGCCATAACCCCCCAGCCGATCGACCGAGCGATCGGCCCCGCGCCGGCTCCACCCGCAAGGCCGACCGAGCGCGTGGGGCAAGCGCGTTCACACGAGCCCGCCTCCTTCGCTCCCGATGCCTCGGAGCCTGGCGCCAGGGTTGCCGCGCAATTGCGGGTTGTTCGCCCCGTCGCACGGTCCTACGATGCGGTGCGAGGGCAAGTGAACGGGAGGGCATCCGCGATGCGGACCAGGAATGCCCGCGTGCTCGTGGCCGCGGCATGCGGCGCGACCGCCTTGATCGTTGCCGCCGGCGCGCGCGGCGACGAGCTCGCCGACCGCTTCAAGTCGCTGACCAAGTCGTCCGAATGGACCGAGGTGGATCAGGTGAAGGTCGGCTTCGACACCCACCATCCTCAGGGCATGGTCAAGATCGGCGACGCGTTCTTCGTATCGTCGGTGGAGATCGTCGAGCCGACGCAGAGGTTCCCGGAGCCCCAAGCCGGCTACGACCGGACGCCGGGCAAAGGGGTCGGCCACCTGTTCAAGATGGGTGCCGACGGCGCTCTGATCGCCAGCGGCACGCTCGGCGAGGGCGACATCTACCACCCGGGCGGCATCGACTACGACGGCCGATGGCTCTGGGTCCCGGTCGCCGAGTACCGCCCGAACAGCGCCTCGATCATCTACCGGGTCGACCCGGACACCCTGGAGGCCGAGGAAGTGCTCCGGTTTCGCGACCACATCGGCGGCGTCGTGCACGACACCGAGACGAACACGTTGCACGGCGTCAGCTGGGGCTCGCGCCGCTTCTATGCCTGGCCCTTGAACGAGCAGCTGGCGCCGGCCGAGCCCGACGTCGATCCCGAGAAGATCCGGGCACTCAACCCCAGCCACTACATCGACTATCAGGACTGCCACTACGCCGGCGCCAGCCAGATGCTCTGCAGCGGGCTGAGCAAGTACGAGGTGACCGGAGCAGGTACGGTCGCGCTCGGCGGCCTCGAGCTGGTCGATCTCGCTGACCATCGCCCGGTCCACCAGGTCCCGGTGCCGCTCTGGGTGACGCCCGATCTGGCGATGACCAACAATCCGGTCGCCTGCGAGGCCGGGCAAGCTGCCTTCCGCTGCTATTTCATGCCGCAGGACGACGAATCGACGCTCTTCGTTTACGAGGTGCGGGACTAGCGCACCGACGCAAACGGAACGTACCTTTGTTTGTCGTGCCCGGACTTGATCCGCGCATCCACCCACAAGGCAGCCGCTGGCTCCAGAGTGGCTTGCCGGGTCAAGCCCGGCAATGACAAGGGAATCAAGCGAATGCGTCAGTGCACTAGCGCATTTTTCGATCAGGTCGCACCGGCCCGCGGCACCGGCCCGCTCCCCCTCCCAACCACCCCAAGGGTACCAT
>JBOHKK010000305.1:0-7602 GCA_050729115.1 Geminicoccaceae bacterium
TCACGGCGTCCTCCGGCACCTCCCAGATCCTGGCGGCGCGCGCGCAGGCCTCCTTGATCAGCGCCTGCGCCGCCGCCTTGACCGCGACGCCGTTCGAGAAGGTCGAGCGGCTGCCGCCGGTCAGGAAGTTGTAGCCGAGCGCGCTGGTGTCGCCGATGATCGGGCGCACCTTGTCGTAGTCGATCCCGAGCTCCTCCGCCGCCATCAGCGCGATCGAGGCGCGCAGGCCGCCGATGTCGGGCGTGCCCGCGACCAGCGTCACCGTGCCGTCCTCATTCAGGTTGATCGCGCAGGAGGTGTCGCCGCCGATGTTGAACCAGAAGCCGGACGCGACCCCGCGCCCCTGGTTCGGCCCGAGCGGCGCAAGGTAGTGCTCGTGCGCCTTGACCGCCTTCAGGGTGTCGATCAGGCCGATCGGACCGAACTTCGGCCCGTAGGCGGCACGCGTGCCCTCCTTGGCGGCATTCTTCAGGCGAAAGTCGACCGGGTCGAGGCCGAGCCTCTTCGCGATCTCGTCGATCACGCATTCGACCGCATACTCGGAAATCGGCGCGCCCGGCGCCCGATACGCTGCCACCTTCGGCCGGTTGGTCACCACGTCGTAGCCGACCACCTTGACGTGCTCGAGATCGTAGGGGGCGAACGCGCTCATCGCGCCCGGCTGGATCGGACCGCCCTGGAAGGCGCCCGCCTGGTACTTGAGGACCGCCTCGGCGGCGGTGATCCGGCCGTCCTTGGTGACGCCGATCTTGACCCAGACGTTGGCGCCGGAGGTCGGGCCGGTGGCACGGAACACCTCCTCGCGGCTCATCACCATCTTGACCGGCTTGCGCGCCTTCTTCGACAGCGCCATGGCCAAGGGCTCGAGATAGACCACCGTCTTGCCGCCGAAGCCGCCCCCGATCTCGGTCGCGCTGACCCGGATCTTCGAGACGTCCATGCCGAGCAGCTTGGCGCAGTGGGAGCGGACCAGGAAGTGGCCCTGGGTGGTGCACCAGAGCTCCCCCTGGCCGTCCTGGGAGACGCTCGCGACGCAGGCGTGCGGCTCGATGTAGCCCTGATGCACGGGCTTGGTGTCGAACGCGCGCTCGACGATCAGATCCGCCTGCGCGAACCCCTTGGCCACGTCGCCGAGCGCGAACTCGACCCGCTTGGAGACGTTCGACGGCTTGTCGGGCGCCGGCTCGATGCCGGCGGTGAACAGGTCCTCGTGCAGGATCGGCGCGTCGTCCTTCATCGCCATGACGACGTCGATCACGTGCGGCAGCGGCTCGTACGCGACCTCGATCAGCTTGAGCGCCTCTTTGGCGGTCTTGGCGTCGGTCGCGGCGACCGCGGCCACCGCGTGACCCTCGTACAGCGCCTTCTCGCGCGCCATGACGTTGCGCACCATGTCGCGGTAGTTGACCAGCATCTCGCCCGCCGGCACGAACTCCGAGGGCAGGTCCGCAAAGTCGTCGCGGGTGATCACCGCCTTCACCCCCGGCAGCGCCGCGGCCCTGGAGGTGTCGATCGAGGTGATCCGGGCGTGGGGGTGCGGGCTGCGCAGCACCTTGCCGACCAGCATGCCGGGCAGCGCCACGTCGGCGCCGAAGCGGGCGCGGCCGGTGACCTTGTCGACGCCGTCGGGCCGCAGCGGCCGCGTGCCGATCCATTTCAGTCCGCTCGCCGGGGGCGCGGTCTCGGGACGGTCGGTCTTGAGCACGGTTGCCATGATCAGCTCCTCATCTCGGCGGCGGTATCGAGCACGGCCCGGACGATCTTGTCGTAGCCCGTGCACCGGCAGAGGTTGCCGGCGAGCCAGTAGCGCACCTCGGTCTCGCTCGGGTCCGGGTGCCGGTCCAAGAGCGCCTTGGCCGCGATCAGGAACCCGGGCGTGCACACCCCGCATTGCAGCGCCGCGTGCTCGAGGAACTTCCGCTGCAGCGGATGCAGCGCCTCGCCATCCGCCATGCCCTCGATGGTCTCGACCGACCTGCCCTCGGCCTCGGCGCCGAGCACCAGGCAGGCGCACACCAGACGGTCGTCGAGCATGACGCTGCAGGCGCCGCAGTCGCCGGACGCGCAGCCTTCCTTGCTCCCGGTCAGATGGAGGCGGTCGCGGAGCACATCCAGCAGGGTCTCATCGGGCTCGCACAAGAACTCCACCGCATCGCCATTCACGGTGGTGGTGACGTGACACTTCGCCATCAGCTCTCCCTCGCGCGCGTGAGCGCGATCTCGGCCGCGCGGCGCGCCAGCACGCCAGCGACCTTGGTCCGATATTCGATGGTGCCGCGCTTGTCGTCGATCGGCCGACAGGCGGCCGAGGCGGCTTGCGCCAGACGCTCCAGCGCGGCGTCGTCGACCCTCGTGCCGATCAGCGCCTCGGCGGCCTCGGCCACCAGCAGCGGCCGCGCCGCCACCGCGCCGAGCCCGACCCGCGCCGCGGTGCAGGTCCCGCGCTCGTCCAAAGAGAGGCAGATCCCGGCGCCGACCACCGCGATGTCCATCTCGGTGCGCGGGATGAAGCGCAGGTATGCGTCGCCCGTCCGCGGCGGCCGCGCCGGCAGGAACACCGAGGCGACGATCTCGCCCTTCTTGAGCGCCGTCTTCCCGGGCGCGATGCACATCGCCTCGACCGGCAGCTCACGCTGTCCGCCCGGGCCGACGATCCGCACGGTCGCGCCGGCGGCGATCAGCGCCGGCACGCTGTCGGCGGCCGGCGAGGCGTTGCACAGGTTGCCGACCATGGTGGCGCGCCCCTGGATCTGGGTCGAGCCGATCAGCTCGACCGCCTCGACCACGCCCGGCCACATCCTCTTCACCAGGGGATGCTCGCCCAGCTCCGCCCCGGAGACCGCGGCGCCAATGCGAAAGCCGCCATCCTCTTCAGTGATCTCATGCACTCGTGGGATGCGCTTGACGTCGACCACGAGCTCGGGCTCGATCATGCCCGAGCGCAGCTGCACCAGAAGATCGGTGCCGCCCGCGAGCACGCGCGCCTCGCCGCTTGCGGCGGCGAGCAGCGCCACCGCCGATTCGAATGTCTTTGGAGCCTCGTAACGCATGTCCTCGGTGCTTCCCTCTTGGGCGCGCCTCCACGCACGCCGCGTCAAACTAGCCTCCCCACCGCCCGCGTCAACGGGGCGCGCGGCCGCAGCGCGGATTCCGTCCGCGCCGAGGGACGGGCTGCCACCCTGGGCCCGCTCGACACCCCGGCGCATTTGCGATCCAGCGGCTTCGTTACTAAGTTTGGGGTGGTCGAAAGGAGTTGGAGTGGATGAACACCGCTCGACTGGCGCGCAAATGGACTGAGTCCGCGGGCGACTACGGCCGAATGGCCGAAGCGCTCGGCGAGGAAATCGACGATCCGGCGGCCGGCTTGGTTACGCGCGATTACCTCGACATGCGCTTGGCGGGGTTCGAGAGGCGGATTGCCGAGTTCGAGGCGCGGTTCACCTGGAAGATCATCGGTCTGCTCGGCGTGCAGATCGTGATCTTCTCGCTCATCACCAAGTACCTTTAGCGGGATCAGCGCCGCCCGCGAGCACGCGCGCCGCGTCAAACTAGCCTGCGCAGCGCCCGCCGGGCCCCGCATTGGCATGCTCCCGCACCCTCACGCCGACAAGTGGTTTCCCAGTCGCTACGATCCCTTCCGATGTGGTCCTCCACACGAATCGGGTACCGATGATGAGGCGCGGGAATCCGCAGCCGGCGTGCGAAAGAGGAACAAGACTGACCTATGAGTGACGGATCATTTTCCTTATCGACTACCTCTGAGCTGCTTCTGGCGCTCGAGGTCGATGACGCGTTGGCCGAAAGCGAGAAGCCAATGTGTTGGAACTACGCAAATGTCTTCCTTGACAGAGCCAAGAAGGCCGAAGCCGAAGGCAATGCGGAGGTTGCGACAGCTTGGAGTCTCTTGGCTCAATTGTCGCGAATGGGCATGCAGGAAAGCAATGCTGAGGAGCCGTTCAGGCCGATGTTCGCGGGCCCGGACGGCCGTTCCCTCATGCCAAGCGATCTCGACCAAGTAACGGCAGACGCAGTGCGCCAACCCCTGATCGGCGGCCGAGGGGTCGATGCCTTGGCGCCGCCGGCGCCGGCGCTTATGACCTACGACTGCGGGCGCGGGTGATCACGAGCGCAGGGATCGGCAGACCATGGCACGAGGCACACCGGATCTGGGGTTCATCGGCCTCGGCCTGATGGGCCAGGCGTTCACGAGGCGGCTGGTCGCGACCGGCCATCAGGTGACTGGGTACGATGTCGTGGCCGACCAGATCGCGCGCGCCGAGGCCCATGGCGTACGCCCGGCCCAATCCGCCGCCGAGGTCGCGCGCGCGAGCCGGATCGTCCACACCTGCGTCATGACCAAAGACGATCTCGCGGCGGCGGTGTTCGGCCCGAACGGCATCGCAGAAGGCGCCGCCGCGGACAAGGTGCTGGTCGATCATTCGACGACCGAGGCGGAAGCGACGCGGGAGTTCGCCGCTCGCCTGGAGGCGGCAACCGGCATGCGCTGGGTCGATGCTCCGGTCTCGGGCGGCCCGCCCGCGGCGGCAGCCGGCACGCTCGCGATCATGGCCGGGGGCGCGGACGCGGACGTCGCGGCCGTCGAGCCGGTCCTGGCCAAGCTCGGCACCTGCACGCACATGGGCCCGCTCGGCGCCGGGCAGGTCACCAAGATGGTCAATCAGGTGCTGGTCCTGTCCAACTACTGCGTGCTCGCCGAGGCGCTGGCGCTCGCGGAGGCGGGCGGCGTCGACGCCGCCAGAATCCCGACGGCGCTCGGCGCCGGCTACGCCGGCAGCAACCTGCTGCAGCGCCTCTATCCGCGCTTGGTCGCGCGCGATTTCGCGCCCGCCGGCTACGCCTTCCAGGCGCTCAAGGACCTGGACATGGTCCACGGCCTGGCCAGGCAGCTGGGCGTGCCGACCCCGATGGCGAGCCAGGCGGCCAATCTGTTCCGCACCCTGGTCTCGAAGGGACACGGCGAGCTCGACGGCATCGCCGTGCTCAAGCTGTACGACAACAAGGAGCACGTATGATCGCGGCGGGCGGCGGCGTCGAAAGCGCCTCGGATGCGCAAGATCATCCACGTCGACATGGACGCGTTCTACGCCGCGGTCGAGCAGCGGGACGATCCGGAGCTGCGCGGCAAGCCGGTCGCGGTCGGCGGCGGCGGACCGCGCGGCGTGGTCATGGCGGCGAGCTACGAGGCAAGAGCGTATGGCGTGCGCTCGGCGATGCCCGCGTTCCAGGCGCGGCGCCTGTGCCCCGAGCTGATCTTCGTGCGCACCCGCTTCGACGCCTACCAGGCGGCGAGCGGGCAGATCCGTGCGATCTTCCGGTCCTACACCGACCTGGTCGAGCCGCTCTCGCTGGATGAGGCTTACCTCGACGTGACCGCGCCGAAGCGCGGACCAGCCACGGCTACCGCGATCGCGGCCGCGATCAAACGCGAGATCAAGGAAACGACCGAGCTCACCGCGTCGGCGGGCGTGTCGTTCAACAAGTTCCTCGCCAAGGTCGCCTCGGATCTGCGCAAGCCGGACGGCCTGACGGTGATCCGCCCGGAGCAGGCCGCAGCGTTCATCGCGGGACTGCCGATCGAGCGCTTCTTCGGCATCGGCCCCAAGACCGCAGACAAGATGAAAGCGCTCGGCATCCACGACGGCGCCGACCTCGGCGCCCGCTCCGAGGACGAGCTGGTGCGCCGCTTCGGCAAGGTCGGCCGCCACTACTTCCGGATCGTGCGGGGGCAGGACGAGCGCGCGGTCCAACCGGACCGGCCGTACAAGTCGATCGGCGCCGAGCGCACGTTCGATCGCGACCTGGGCGATCCGGACCTGATGCTCGAGCGGCTGCGGCCAATCGCCGAGCAGGTCGCCGAACGCATGACCGCGGCGGACAGCTTCGGTCGGACCGTCACCCTCAAGATCAAGCACCACGATTTCACCGTCACCACCCGCCAGCACACCCTGGCAGACTGGGTCCACAGCGCCGACGAGCTGGTCGCGCTCGCCGCCTGGCTCCTGCACAACCCGGAGCCGCCGCGCCGCCCCGTCCGCCTGCTCGGCCTGTCAGTCTCGAACTTCGGTCTGGCGCCGACGGCGCCGCGCCAGCTCAGCCTGGATCTGTGACAGGTCGATCGCAGACGGCGGGCGCGCGGGGCGAGTTGAAGCGCGTCGCCGTTCGTGGGAGCATGCGGAGGGCGCACCAGGAAGTCAGATGACGCCGTTCAAGGTCACCGTCTCGGACCTGGAGTTCGTCGGCCGCGATCTGGCCCGGCCGGAATGCGTCGTCACGACCGCGACCGGTGACGTCTACGTCTCGGACCGGCGTGGCGGGATCGTCCACCTGCTGCCGGACGGGCGGCAGAAGCTCCTCGCCGGCCAGGGGGTCGACGGGTTTCTGCCGAACGGCTTCTCGCTGCTGCCGGATCGCAGCTTCGCGGTCGCGAACATCGGCCATATGGGCGGCGCCTGGCGGCTCATGCCGGACGGCGAGCTGATCCCCGAGGTGGTCGCGGTCAAGGGCATGGTTCTGCCGCCGACCAACTTCGTCCATGCCGAGCAGGAGGGCGGCGAGGTGCGGCTGTGGGTCTCGGTCAGCACCCGCCACGTGCCGCGCGAGCATGCCTTCCGGCACGACGTCGCGGACGGCTATATCGTCCTCAAGGACAAGACGGACGTGCGCATCGTCGCCGACGGTCTGGGGTTCGCCAACGAGACCAAGGTCGATCCCTCCGGTCGCTGGCTCTACGTCAACGAGACCATCGCGCGGCGTCTCAGCCGCTTTGCGATTCGCGAGCGCGGCGATCTCGGGCCGCGCGAGACGGTGGCCGAGTTCGGCGAAGGCACGTTTCCGGACGGCTTCGAGTTCGATGCCGAAGGCGGCATCTGGATCGCGAGCGTGGTCAGCAACCGCCTGCTCCGGCTCGCCCCCGACGGCACGCAGAGGATCGTGCTCGAGGATGCCGATCCCGAGGCGGTCGCGCGCGCCGAGCATCACTACGCCCTGAATGCTCTCAGCCGCGCCGACATCGATGGCGGCCGGCACCGGACGCTCGGCAACCTCGCGAGCGTCACCTTCGGCGGTCCCGATCTCAAGACCGTGTATCTGGGCTCCCTGTTCGGGGCGCGCATCGCCACCTTCCGCTCGCCGATCGCCGGCGCCGCGCCGCTCGGAGGGACGGACATCCTCGGTGGCCGCGGCAGCTACCTTGGAACCGTCGCCGGGGTCATCTTGCTCACGCTGCTCGCGAGCATGCTCTCGATCATGCAGATAGAGGAAGCGGGCAAGCAGATCATCTATGGCGCCGTCATAACCATCATGTTGTTGGTCTACGGCCGTGGCGCCAAAGTTCACTGGTAGAGGTTGGCGCTGTCGCTCGAGCTCACCGACAGCGGCCGGTCCAGCTCCTCCAGCATCAGCACCTGATGCGTCCGCCCTGAAAGGATCGCCTCCACGATGTCGAACGCCAGCAGCGCTAGAGCAGCATCCGAATGGATGAGATCGCCAACGGCGATCGTCGTCCGGATAAAGCTGCTCCAATCATTTGGAATAGAGCAATTTTTCCCCGATGAGCGGAAGATGTCGCGATCCGCGGCGGGT
>JBOHKK010000306.1:0-7590 GCA_050729115.1 Geminicoccaceae bacterium
GCCCGGGGGTGACAAGAAGAGCGGTCGATGGGTCAAGACTTCGTGTTCCTGGTATCAGGTCCCCAGCATCGGACCTGACAGATCAGGCGGCGTATTGGACGGGGTCGGGCCGGAAGTGGCGCGGATGCGTGCGGGTGAGCGCTGGATCGCGTGCAACACGGCACGCCTGCTCGGGGCCAGCGCGGCCTTGGAGCCGGCCTCGGGGGCGGTGCCGCAGTTGCTGCTTGAGATCATGGTTGAGGTCTTGGTCGGGATTTGTGCTCCGGCGCGTAGGCCGGGAGGAAGAACGGCTCGATCGCGTGCCGGTGGCGGTGCACCCAGGCCTTGACCTTCTTGGCGTGGTGCATCTTCAGATCGTCGGTCCTCAGGTCGAGCCCAAGGATGTTCGGCAATGACAACCAAAAGTGGCACGCGGTTCCCTGCCGCTTCACCTCTCTCGCTCAACCGGACAGCCGTGGATCAAGTCCGGGCAGGGCAGGTTGGAAAATCTTCCGTCTGCATCAGAGCCCCAGCTCAGCGGCCCCAGCGCAGCGCGGGCGTGTGCACCGGCGCGTCCCACAGCTCGATCAGCTGGTCGTCGAGCCGGGTCAGGGTCAGCGAGCAGCCCGCCATGTCGAGCGAGGTGGTGTAGTTGCCCACCAGCGAGCGGGCGATGCTCAGGCCGCGATCGGCGCACAGCCGCGCGGCGGCGTGATACATGAGGTACAGCTCCATCAGCGGCGTCGCGCCGAAGCCGTTGACGAACAGGAGGACCCGCGCGCCGGACCTGGGCCCCAGCGCGTGGCAGATGGCGCCGATCATCTCCTCGGCGATGGCATCGGCCGCGGCGAGCTTCACCCGCTTGCGCCCGGGCTCGCCATGGATGCCGACGCCCATCTCCATCTCGTCGTCGCCGATCTGGAAGGTCGGGCCGCCGGCGGCCGGCACGGTGCAGCTGGTGAGCGCGACGCCCATCGATCCGGTGGCCGCATTGACCCGATCGCCGAGCGCCTTGCAGGCCGCGAGGTCGGCGCCGTCCTCGGCCGCCGCGCCGACGATCTTCTCGACCACCACCGTGCCCGCGACCCCGCGGCGGCCCGTGGTGTAAGTCGAGTCCTCGACGGCGACGTCGTCGTCGGTGAGCACGCTCGCCCGCTCGCCCGTCAGCATCTCGGCGGCCATCTCGAAGTTCATGACGTCGCCGGCGTAGTTCTTGACGATGAACAGAGCGCCGGCGCCGCCGTCGACCGCGCCGGCCGCCGCGAGCATCTGATCGGGCGTGGGCGAGGTGAACACCTGGCCCGGGCAGGCGGCATCGAGCATGCCGTAGCCGACGAACCCGGCGTGGAGCGGCTCGTGTCCCGAGCCGCCGCCCGAGATCAGCGCGACCTTGCCTCGGACCGGCGCGTGGGCGCGCGCCACGTAGGCCGGCGCATGCGACACCCGGACCAGATCGTGATGGGCGCGCGCGAAGCCTTCGAGGCTCTCGCTCAAGACATCGTCGACCGCGTTGATGAGCTTCTTCATGCACCCTCCCGTTGATGGACCCTCCCGCCGGGTCGGCGGCAATTCACGCGTCGGGCGCCCGCGCGCAGGGCGGCATTGCCCGGCATCCGACCTGGCCTGTCAAGGCCGTCGCGGCGCCACCGATCGCAGCGCCCCCTGATGGACGCCGACAAGGCCAGTCACCGCGCGTTTGCGTCGGGGTCCCGTGCCGGCGTGCTGGCGGCGAGCGAGGTGCCGTCCTTGGTCCGTTCGGCGGTAATCGTGAGCGCCCGGTTGAAGATGAAGGCGCCGTAGAACACCACGGCGCCGGCCAGCTCGAGCAGGTCCTGCGCGCCGCGCCGGTCGCGCCCCAGGACGAGGGCAGGGCGGAAGAGGCCATTCTCGAGGCATCGATCGCTGACGTGGCCGCCGCGCGCCGCTACCGCCGCCGCAAGTGAGGGTCCTCCTCGACTGCAACGTCGTCATCGCCGCGGCGCGCACCGACGGCGTGTGCCGGGCGGTGCTCCTGGAAGTCGTGCGGCATCACCAAGCCGTGCTTTCGGCGCCGATCATCGAGGAGTACCGTTCGTCGGCGCCCGGCCGAAACACCAAATATATCACCGAACCATGCTCGCGATCGCCGACCTGCTGGAGCAGGTGGCGTTGATCGTCGCGCCCGCAAAGCGCTCCTTCGGCCTCAACGACCCGGACGACGAGATCTACCTCGCCACGACGCTGGCCGCCCAAGCCGAGGTCCTGATCACGGGCAACATCCGGCACTTCTCCAGGCCGCGCTACGGCCCGATCCGGATGCTTCGACCCGCGGACTTTCTGGCCCGCCACGGCCGGTAGTCCCAGATCGCCGCCAAACAGCCATGCATTCCCCGAGCGTCCTTCCAGGCCACCCCAGGCCACCCGCGCCATGGTTGACCGGTTGGGCGCGGGGGTCGATGATGCGGCGGGTCGTAGGGAGGATCGCGCATGTCGGGTCGGGGGCGTTTGGCGCGCGCGGGTTGTGGGTTCGTGGTCCTGGTCCTGGCCCTTCGGGCGGGCGCGGCGGCGGCCGGCGAGGAGGTGATCAAGGGTCCCGGGCCGGCGGCGTGGCAGGGCGATCTCGCGCCGATCTCAGCGGACGAGTGGAGCTACGATCGCGCGGCGCATCTGCTCGAGCGCGCGGGCTTCGGCGGCACGCCCGAGGAGATCGCGGCGCTCGCGGCGATGAGCCCACAAGCGGCGATCAGCCATCTGGTCGACTACGAGGCGATCGCCAACGATCACCTGCCGCCGTTCGATCCTTCCGACATCCACGATCCCGGGCTGGTGGACTTTCCGCCGAGCCGGCCGGCGACCACCGAGCTAGCGAAAGAGACCGGCGAGGCGCTGGGGGTCAAGGTCAAGCCCGCGGGCAACCGGCCCCTGCAGCCGGTCGTCAACAAGTTCTTCTACTGGCTGCGCGCGAGCATGCTCGAGACCCGCCGGGTCGCGTACTGGTGGGCGGATCGCATGCTCAAAACGGAGCGCCCGCTCGAGGAGAAGATGACCCTGTTCTGGCACGGCCACTTCGCGACCAGCGAGGACAAGGTCCGCGATTTCAGGAAGATGCTGCGCCAGAACCGGACCTTCCGCCGCCACGCCACCGGCGATTTCCGCGAGCTCGTGGTCGCCATCGCGCAGGACCCGGCGATGCTTTACTACCTGGATGCCGGGGTCAACGTGAAGGGCGCGCCGAACGAGAACTTCGCCCGCGAGATCATGGAGCTGTTCACCATGGGCGTGGGCAACTACGGCGAGGCCGACATCCGCGAGGCGGCGCGCGCGTTCACCGGCTGGAACGCCGACGACCTGACCTTCGTGGTCCACGCCGAGCAGCACGACGACGGCGCCAAGACCGTGCTCGGGCAGACCGGCGACTTCGATGGCGTGGAGGTGATCGACATCATCATGGCGCAGCCGGCGACCGCCGACTTCATCGCCGGCAAGCTTTTCCGGTACCTGGTCCGCGAGGATCTCGACCGCTCATTGCAGGTCGAGCTCGGCGCCATCTTGCGCGCGGCCGACTACCAGCTGAAGCCGCTGCTGCGGACCATGTTCCTGTCGCGGGACTTCTACAGCCGGGCCTCGATGGGCACCCACATCAAGAGCCCGGCGCAGCTCGTGGTCTCGACCTACAAGAAGCTGGGCGCCGGCGCGATTCCCGGCATTCCCGACCTCAACGAGGCGACCGCGGCGATGGGCCAGGCGCTGTTCTGGCCGCCGACCGTGGCCGGCTGGGCACAGGGGCGCAGCTGGATCACGCCGGGCCTCCTGCTCGAGCGCGGCAACTTCGCCCTCGAGGTGCTGTTCCCGGACATCGCCTTCGTGGCCCACGACCGCCACGCGCCCGATCCGACCATCCTCGCGGTGCACGAGCGGATCCGCCACGGCCACGACATCACCAGCGCGACGGTGCCCGACGGCATGGACGGCGGCAACGGTGGGGGCGGGGGCATGATGGCGGAGTCCAACATGCTCGCCGACCGCGACGAGGACTTCAACACCCGCTACGGCTCCTATCGCGGCTGGCAGATGGCGATCGCCAGGGTCAAGCCGATCCCGCGCGCCGCCGCCGAGATCGACCTCGCGGCGATGGTGCGCGCCGAAGGGCTGACCACGACCGCCCAGGTGGTCGATTATTTCCTCCTGCGCTTCATGAGCGTGCCGATCGGGAAGGTCGAGCGCCAGATGCTGATCGACTTCCTCGATCAGGAGCTCGGCACCTCGGACGTCGTGCGCGCCGACAGCTATCTCGAGGATCCGCTCCGGATGCTGGTGCATCTGATCATGAGCCAGCCGGAGTATCAGCTCGGCTGAGGCGCGCGCCCTTCACAAGAGAGGCAAAGGCCATGAACCGGAAGTTCCTTCGCGAGCGCGGCATCACCCGGCGGGAGCTGACCCGGGCCGGCCTGTCCGGCGCCGCGGCGCTGTGCGCGCTCGGCGGCATCCCGGCGCACTCGGTGTTCGGCCGGATCGCCCAGGCGGTGGCGCCGCCGCGCGCGCTCGAGAACCGGATCCTCGTGGTGTTCGAGATGTCGGGCGGCAACGACGGCCTCAACACCCTGGTGCCGTACGGCGACGACGCCTACTACCGGCAGCGTCCCACCATCGGCCTGAGGCCGGACGGGCTGCGCAGGATCGATCACCACTTCGCCTTCAATGCCGGCATGGTCGGGTTCGAGCGGCTGTGGCAGGCGGGCGACCTCGCGATCGTGCACGGCTGCGGCTACGACAACCCGTCGTTCTCGCATTTCACCTCGATGGCGTACTGGCACACCGCGGCGCCGAACAGCGGCGCCGAGTACGGCTGGGTCGGCCGGCTCGCCGACGGCATGCAGCCGGGCGGCGCGCCCGCGTTCATCGTCAACATCGCCGCCACCCAGTCGCTCGCGGTGAAGAGCCGCGATCACGTGCCCGTGGTGTTCGACGACCCGGAAAAGTTCCGGCGCAGCGGGTTCGCCGAGGAGCACGCGATGCTCACGCACGTGGGCGACGCCGCCGACGCCAACCTCGCGCGGCGCTTCCTGCAAGGCATCGCCCAGAGCGCGCTCGACGCCTCCGCCCTGGTGCGCGAGGCCTGCGCCAGCTATCAGACGCCGATCGACTACGGCCTCGTGCCCCTCGATCTGCCCAAGATTGCGGCGCTGATCGCGGCCGACCTGCCGGCGCGGCTCTACTACACCTCGTTTCGCGACAACGCGTTCGACACTCACGTGCACCAGAGCAACCTGCACCAGCGCCTGCTCACCTACACCGCCGATGCCATCTTCGCCTTCATGGCCGACATGGAACGGATCGGGCGCGCCGACGACGTGGTCGTGCTGGTGTTCTCGGAGTTCGGGCGCCGGGTGCCGGAGAACACCAGCCTCGGCACCGACCACGGCACCGCGGGCCTGATGTTCGTGATCGGGAAGCCGGTCAAGGGCGGCCACTACGGCCTGGTCCCGAGCCTCACTGCGCTGACCGAGGGCGACAACCTGCGCCACACCACCGACTTTCGCCGGGTCTACGCGACGGTCACCGAGGGCTGGCTCGGCTACCCCGACACCCAAGGCCTGCTCGGCGAGGATTTCGCGCCGCTGCCGATGTTCGGATGAGCGCGCTGCCGGCGCTCGTTGCCCAGGCGCGAGCAGCCGGAGGGATTCACGTCCTCTCCTCGCCCTTGACGCCGAAATCGCCGGGAAAAGCCGGCAGGTCGTCGTCGATCCGCACGTAATCGGCTTTGTCGGCGACGTACTCGTGGCCGATGATCTCGAGCCCGCTCGGCTGGTCGAGGCTGCCCGCGACGATCGCCAGACGCTCCTCGCCGGTCGGCTCGAAGAACAGGCTCGAGCCGCAGGCGCCGCAGAACCCGCGCCGGCCGCGCGCGGAGGTGGCGTACCAGCGGAGCGTGCCGCTGTCCTCCAGGCTCACGTCGGCGCGCGCGGCCGAGGTATAGGCGCCAAGATGGCCATGCACGCGGCGGCACTGGCCGCAGTGGCAAAGGAGGATGCCCCGCAGCGGGCCGCGCACGCTGAAGCGAACCGCGCCGCACAGGCAGGCGCCAGTGCGAGCCTCGGCTTGGTCCGCCACCTCAGGCGCGCCAGAAGGGCTTGGACATCTCGATCTCGACGTCGGCGCGGCTGAGCCCGATGTCCTTCAGCATGTGCGCGCTGAGCTGCCCCAGCTGGCGGCGTTGCCGTGTCCGCTCGACCCAGGTGAGCAGCACCTCGACGACCTGGGTCCAAAGCGCACTGCCGGCCGGCCGATGGATGCTCGTCCCGCCGGCAAGGGTCGCATAGGAAGCGCCCAGGCGTAGGCTGGTCATATGAACCCTCCTCATGTTACTTCGCTTGTCCTGCCGTTGAGATACGTCCTGCCGAAGCGTTTGACGAACGATCGTTTCTCATGGAGAACATGAATGGATCTCATGCCTGGGGAGCCCCGATGACCCGCCGTCTGCCGCCCCTTTCGGCGCTCCGCGCCTTCGAAGCGGCGGCGCGCCACCTGAGCTTCACCCGCGCCGCCGGCGAACTGCACGTCACCCAGACCGCGATCAGCCATCAGATCCGCGGGCTCGAGGAGCGGCTCGGGGTCAAGCTGTTCCGACGTTTGCCGCGTGGGCTGGTGCTGACCGAGGAGGCGCAGCGCTATCTGCCGGCGGTGCGCGATGCTTTCGATCGGATCGACGCCGCGACCGAGCAGCTCGCGGCGGTGAGCGCGAGCGGCACATTGACGGTCAGCGTGTTGCCGTCGTTCGCGGCCAAGTGGCTGGTGCCGCGCCTCGGGCGTTTTCGGGTGGTCCACCCGGACATCGACCTCAGGATCAGCACCTCCTCGCATCTCGTGGATTTCGCGCGCGAGGACGTCGACGTGGGCATCCGCATGGGGCGTGGGAGCTATCCGGGGCTGCGGGTCGACCGGCTGTTCGGCGAGGCGCTGATGCCGGTGTGCGCGCCGGCGCTGCTCGAGGGCAGCCATCCGCTGCGCGAGCCGGAGGATCTCCGCCACCACGTCCTGCTGCACGAGGACGACTACACCGGGTGGCAGCTCTGGCTGGAGCTCGCCCGGGTCGAGAGCGTCGATGCGCAGCGCGGGCCGATCTTCACCGACGGCGCCATCGTCGTGCAGGCCGCGGCCGAGAGCCAGGGCGTCGCGCTCGCGCGGAGCGCGCTGGCGGCGGGCGATCTGGCGGCGGGGCGCCTCGTGCAGCCGTTCGATGTCAGCATCCCCTATGAGCTCGCCTACTATCTCGTCTGCCCCGAGGCGACCGCCGACCGCCCGAAGATCCGGCGGTTCCGTGAGTGGTTGCTGGCCGAGGCGGCGGTGCCGGAGGCCCGGCAGAACGATGGGCGCCTTGATCCCTCGGCCGCAAGAGGCTACCTGCCGCTTCGCTATCTCGAGCAGCTCAAGAGCCGCGACCGGTGATGTCCTCCGATCTCCCCGCCCTGTTGCTGCGTCTCGTCACCGCGATCGAGCGTCTGGCGCCGCCGACCTTGCCGGACGTCGATCTCGACGCCGCCGACGCCTTCGTCTGGGAAGCGCAGGCGCAGCAGCTGCGCCCGGTCGCCGAGGTCGCCGGCGTGCCGCTGGAGCTGCTGATCGGGATCGATC
>JBOHKK010000307.1:0-7588 GCA_050729115.1 Geminicoccaceae bacterium
GCCACCCACAGCGTACCATGGGATTGGGTGGTCGGGAGGGGGCGTGGGCTGGGTCCGCCCAAACGAAGAACGCGCTAGCGCATCGGCGCCGGCGGGGGCGGCGCCGTCCTCCTCGAGAGCGAGACGCTCCTGCCCTCGCCAAGACCTTGCACCACGGGGTGCGTTCGAGATGGGCGGCGGGGAATCGCCCGGATGCCCGCAGGTCTCGGGTCGAATCGGCTTCCTTTGGTGCGCGGCGGACCGGTGGCATCCAGCCGCAGGGGGCGGGCGCGACGGCGCCAGTCAGGACGTCGCGGGACCGCTATTTGACCTTGGGCGTCGTGGCGCCGCGCAGGCAGGGGCAGTCGATGGCGCACGCCTCGAGATAGGCGTCGAGCGCTCTGAGCAGCATCTCCTGGCCGGACCGGCCGCGCCGCGCCGCGAGGATCTTGAGGCGGGTATGGCGCTCGTGATCGAGGCGCACCGTGAACGCCACGCGATCGCCCGCGCCCGCACCGGGCCGCCGACCCGAGCGCCGGACCGGGGCGGCCGGGCGCTCCGACGACGAGAGCGTGTCGCAGCATTGCCGGTTGCGCTTGGCGGCCGTGGGTTGGGACGGAATCAGCGCGAGCTTGGCCTGGGCGAAGCCGCCGGTCGGCAAGGCCTGACCCTTGCGGGCCAGGAGCGCACTGGTGAGCCTGGCCGGTTCAGCCATGGTCATGATCTCCCAACAGGCTGACGCGTCGCCCGAAACCGAGCGCGACGGGTTGCTGGAAGACGCGCTGACGCTCCTGCCTTTGCAGCTGGCCGGCCACGTAGTCCCACAAGCGGACGATCTCCGCGGCCGAGCGACCTCCGGGCTCGAGCTCGCAGACCGTGCGGCCATCGATCATCGAGGTGGCGAAGTCGGTCCGCTGCTGGATGAACACCGGCGCGACGGTGCCGTGCTGGGACAGCGCGACCACGGCATCCGAGGTGATCTTGGCGCGCAGATTGACCGCGTTGAGGACGAACACGAGGCGGCACTGGGCGCGTTCGGCCATTTCGACGGTGCCGGCCACCGCCCGCAGGTCGTGGGGACTTGGTCGGGTCGGAATGATCACCAGCTCGGCGACGTTGATCACCCGCTGGATCGCCATGTTGATCGCCGGCGGGGTGTCGATGACAACGAGCTTGCAGTCCTCGAGCCGCAGTCGTTCGATGTCCGCCGGCAGCTGGGCGAGCGTGGTCGCTGCGAACGCCGGCGTCGCGCTCCGGCGGGCGTTCCACCAGGCCGCGAGCGAGCCCTGGGGGTCGGTGTCGACCAGCGCCACCGGGCCCATCCCCGCGAGCTCCGCCTGGACCGCCAGATGGCCCGCGAGCGTGGTCTTGCCCGATCCGCCCTTCTGCGAGCACAGCGCGACGACGTGCATCCATCAAGCTCCTCGTGCGGCTCATGCGCCGCCGCGACCGCCGAGGGTCGTGGGACCCGCCCGCAAATTGAAGCAGATGCCTGCTAAGATGTTGTTAACGGGCCGGGGGTCGCGCGCGGCTGCGTGATGTGCCGGCATCACCGGGTTCCCGCGGATCCTGCCTTCGCGCATCACGTATGCCGCTTCGTAGCGCCTCGATCGGCGACCTGCAGCAGCACGAAGGGCAAAATGCTCCGGTAGATGTGCGCCATGGCCACCTCGGGCGGCGCTATTCCCTTGAGGTAGAAGAGCGCGTAGCCGAAAGGTGGGGCCAGGAACGAGGTCTGGAGATTGATCGAGACCAGTCGCAGCCGGCCCTCAACGCTCCCGTCAAAAGGAGGCCCCATGTTCGTCACGGTGTTCGTACGGCGGCTCAGGCCCGGCAGGACCTACGAGGATTTCATCCGGGCGTGGTACCCCGACAAAGGCTTCGGATTCCCGGTGCAGGGTCCGTTCCTCGGCCGGAACGCGAACGATTCGAGCGAGGTCCTGACCTACGCCTTCCTCGACCTCCCCGATCGCGACAGCCTCGATCGCGAGCTGGCACGGGTCGCCCGGCAGGAGGCGGCCCGCCACGATCGGATCGACGACGTGATCGAGTCGACGGCGGTGCGCGGCGTCTACGAGGTGACGGACGCGTTCGACTTCTCGACCGACGAGAGCGTCGCCCGGACGCGGCCGCGCTACCTGCCGTCCCCCTAGCGCGTTCTTCCTTTGGGCGGACCCAGCCCGCTCCCCCTCCCGGCCACCCGATCCCATGGTACGCTGTGGGTGGCCCGGAGGGGGCGTGGGCTGGCGCCGATCTCAACTGAACCGAAAATGCCCTAGACAGCTACGCGCGCCGACCGGGCTCCCCGACGCAGGATCGGGCGGCCGCCCGCCGGGAGAGTGCCGCGGCGCCGCGCGCTTGACCCGGCAGG
Source organism: Geminicoccaceae bacterium (assembly GCA_050729115.1). Taxonomy (GTDB): domain Bacteria; phylum Pseudomonadota; class Alphaproteobacteria; order Geminicoccales; family Geminicoccaceae; genus JBKPNX01. Next base: position 2,351 of record JBOHKK010000307.1, read on the forward strand.
CCGCCGCGGGTTGTATCGGCAGCCTGGGCAGGGAGGACCAAGGATGCGACTGCAGGACAAGGTGGCGCTGGTCACGGGCGGCGGGTTCGGCTTCGGCGAAGGCATCGCCAGGCTCTATGCGGCGGAGGGCGCCAAGGTGCTGGTCGCCGACATCGACCGCGCCCGCGCCGAACGGGTGGCAGGCGAGATCGGGAGCGCGGCGCAAGCCGCGGTCGCCGACGTCGCGAGCGGGCCGGACTTCGAGCGCATGGTGCAGGAATGCCTGGACGCCTTCGGCCGGCTCGACATCGTGGTCAACAACGCCGGCATTACCCATCGCAACCAGCCGATGCTCGAGGTCGACGAGGCGACTTACGACCGGGTGTTCGCGGTCAACGTCAAATCGATCTACTGGAGCGCGCGCGCCGCGGTCCCGGTGTTCCGCGCGCAGGGCGGCGGCTGCTTCGTCAACATCGCGTCGACCGCCGGGCTGCGCCCGCGCCCGGGCCTCACCTGGTACAACGGCACCAAGGGCGCGGTGGTCGTGATCAGCAAGGCCATGGCGGTCGAGCTGGCCCCCGACAGGATCCGGGTCAATGCGATCTGCCCGGTGATCGGCGAGACCGGGCTCACCGCCGAGTTCATGGGCGGCGACAGCCCGGAGCTGCGCGCGCGGTTCGTCGCCAGCATCCCGCTCGGGCGCATGAGCCTGCCCAAGGACGTCGCCGCGGCGGCGCTGTTCCTGGCCTCGGACGAGGCCGAGTTCCTGACCGGCGTCGCCCTGGAGGTCGACGGCGGCCGTTGCGTGTGAGGGGGACGCCATGGCGGAGGCAACCATGCGCGCGGTGGTGATGGACGGCTTCGGCGGGCCCGAGGTGCTGCGGATCGGCGAGGCGCCGCGCCCGAGCCCCGGCCCCGGGCAGGTTCTGATCAGGGTCGGGGCGACCAGCGTCAATCGCGCGGATACCCAGCAGCGCACCGGCAATTATCCGCCGCCGCCGGGCGAGAGCGAGATCCTCGGGCTCGAGGTCGCCGGCGTGATCGAGGCGCTCGGTGCGGGCGTTGCCGGCTGGCAGGCGGGCGATCGCGTCATGACCCTGGTCGGCGGGGGCGGCTACGCCGAGTACGCCACGGCACCCGCGAGCACGCTCTTGCCGGTACCGGGCGATCTCGACCTGGTGCGCGCGGCCGCGATCACCGAGGTCTGGATCACCGCCTGGCTCAACGTCTTTCGCGAGGCGGGGCTGCAAGGCGGCGAGACGCTCCTGGTGCACGGCGGCGCCTCCGGCGTGGGCACGGCCGCGATCCAGCTGGCGAAGGCGCTCGGGCCCGCAACCGTCATCGTGACCGTCGGCAGCAAGGACAAGGCGGAGGCGTGCCGGGGCCTCGGTGCCGATCATGCGATCCTCTACAAGGACGAGGATTTCTCGACGCGCGTGCGCGAGATCACCGAAAAACGGGGCACCGACGTCATTCTGGATCACATCGGCGCCGCGTATCTGGAGCCGAACCTCGCCTGCCTCGCGCTCTACGGCCGGCTCGTGATCATCGGCCTGCTCGGCGGGCCGAAGGCCGAGCTCAACATCGGCCGTCTCATGGTCAAGCGCCAGCGGATCGTCGGCTCGGTGCTGCGCGCCCGGCCGGTCGAGGAGAAGGCGAGGATCACCCAGGCGTTCCGCGACCAGGTGCTCCAGCGCTTCGAGACCGGCGAGCTCGAGCCGGTGATCCACGAGGTGCTGCCGCTCGAGCAGGCGCGCCGGGCGCACGAGCTGATGGCCGCGAATGCCAATACCGGCAAGCTGATCCTTCAGGTCGATCCGACGCTGGTCTGAGCGCGGCGTACGCCCGGCCGGCGCGCCCCCAAAGGTCAGGACTTCAAGAGGGCCGGTATCAGGAGGCCGGTGTGGCCGGGGCGTCGCGGCATACGCTCGCCGGACAGGTCCCGCTTATGTAGCCGTAGCCGCAGGCGAGGGTGTGGGCCTCGGCGAACGAGGAGAAATCGTCGTGGCGCAGATCCTCGACGATTTCCCCGGCGAGGTGCCACAAACGCTCCGTCATCAAGAGCGGCTCGTCGCCGATCACCCGGTAGTCGCGCTTGGGGCGTTCGATGTAGGCAAGCGTACCGACCGGCTGATAATCCCAGTTCTCGCATTTTTTGAACAGCTTGCCGATCTCGGGCAGGTCCGCGAGCAGCTCGATGAAGTCGTCGGAGGGCGGCAGGAGCGGCACCAGGTCGTCGTAGTTCTCGTAGCGGAGCTGATTGCCGATGACCTGCTGGTAGCTCGCCTGGAAGGCGCTGTCGCCGGGCTTGGGCGAGGCGAAGGTCACCACCTGCGCGATCGGGATCTGGCTGGCGTGCATCAGATAGGCGGCGATCGAGGCCATCGCCCCGCCCTTGCTGTGGCCGGTGACGTACACTTGCTTCGTATGGGTCGGATTCAGCTGCTTCACGTGATCGATCACCGGCCCGATCAGGGCGTGCACCGCATCGTAGAAGCCGGTGTGCACCTTGCCCGGCAGACCGGGAGCGCTCTCGGGCTCGCAGGTGAAATCGTCCAGCCAGTCGAGCATGCTGGCGGTCGAGTGGAGCGAGGGCGGCAGGGTGCCGCGGCAGGCGACGATGATGCCGTCGGGGTTCTCGCCGACCAGGACGGCATCGATCTGGTCGGGGCCACCCTCGAACGGCGTCGGCGTAGCCTCGTAGCCCACGACCGGACTGGACCGATCACGGCTCGAGGGCGGCGGCGCGTAGCGCCCGGTGATCGGATCGATGTAATAGGCGCAGCCGCAGGCGCACAGCAGACGGCAGTTCAGGGTGACGGACGGCGGCGGCATGGCGTTCCTTCCCTGATCACGGCAGCATACGGCGGCGCGCGCGCCGGCCGGCCACCATCCAGGCATCTCACGCAAAGCCTGCTCGCATCCGATGGCAGCGAGCGCCACCATCGACGAGCCGGTGCTCCAGGTCAACCCAGCGTTGCGGCATACGGCAGCAACCGCCCTGCCGCCGCGGACGATGCCTTCCGGACAGGGGGAGCGTCTGGACAGGCCCCAGTAGCACCTCTATATACCTGTCCGCCTCCGGGCGCCCAGGTAGCTCAGTCGGTAGAGCAGCGGACTGAAAATCCGCGTGTCGGTGGTTCGATTCCGCCCCTGGGCACCACCCCCTTTCGGGCAGTCCGCCTCGCGAACCTCGGCATGGCTCGGCGCGACGCGCTGGCTCACGCGGCATCGCCGCCGGCGCCGGCCTGGCGCTGGTAGAGCGCGCGCACGGTGTCGATGGTGTCGGCGTCGTCGGGGCCCTTGTCGGGCCGGTAGCCCTTGACCCGGGCGAAGCGGAGCGCGAGGCCGCCCGGATAGTGGGGGCTCGCCTGGAGGTCGTTGAACGCGATCTCGACCACCAGCTCGGGGCGCACGTAGACGGTGTGGCGGTCGCGCGCGACCTCGCGGGCGAGGAACTGCCCGGTCTGCCAGGCGAGCGTCTCGTCGGTCAGACCCTTGAAGGTCTTGCCGAGCATGACGAAGCCGCCGGCGGGATCGCGGGCGCCGAGGTGCAGGTTCGACAGCCAGCCCTGGCGCCGGCCGTTGCCCCACTCCGCCGCGAGGACCACCAGATCGAGGGTGGTCGCGGCCTTGACCTTGAGCCAGCTCCTACCGCGGGCGCCGGCCTCGTACGGGGCGTGCAGCGCCTTGGCCATGACGCCTTCGTGGCCTGCGGCCTGTGCCTGCGCCACGAACGCCGCGGCCTCGTCGACCCGATCGGTGACCCTCCGCGGGACCCGCAGAGCCGCCGGCACCGCACCCTCGAGGGCGGCAAAGCGCTCCTTGGCCGGGAGGTCGATCAGATCCGCCCCGTCCAGCGCGAGCGCATCGAAGAAGAACGAGTCGAGCGGCAGGGTATCGCGCATCGCCGCGACGTCGAGCTTGCGCCCGAAGCGGCGCATGGTGATCTGGAACGGCTGCGGGCGGCCGCCCTGACGGAGCGCGATGGCCTCGCCGTCCAGGATCGCCTCGCGCGCGGGCAGGCCCTGCACCGCCTGGACGATCTCCGGCACGGCCGCGCTCACGTCGTTGAGGCGGCGGCTGAACACGCGCACCTCGCCCCCTGCCTTGTGGGCCTGGATGCGGGCGCCATCCAGCTTGTACTCCAGCGCCGCGCGACCGAGCGTGCGGAGCGCATCCTCGATGTCGTCCGCGGGCTGGGCGAGCATCGGCTTGATCGGCCGAAACAGCTGGACCCTGAAGCGGTCCAGGCCGGTCCGTCCTTCGCCGAGCGCGGCCTTGGCGACCACCCCGACGTCACCGGCCATCATCACCGCCCGCCGGACGTCGCCGACCGGCAGGGCCGAGGCGCGGGCGACCGCCTCGACCATCAGGCCTTCGAGCGCCCCCTGGCGCAACTCGCCGAGCAGCAGGCGCACCACGAAATCCTGCTCGTCGGCGGTCGCGCGGGTGAACAGCTCACGCAGCACCCGGGCGCGCTCGACGGCGGTCCCCTTGCCGCGGATCGCGACGAGCCGATCCAAAGACGCGTCGAGGTCGGCGAGGGTGAGCGAGGGTGCGGCGGCCGGCGGCGCGGTGCGGGCTGCGCGCAGGCTGGCATGGCCGATGCCGATCTTGCCCTGACGCGGGGCGCCTGCGAGCACGCCGACTGCGGCATCGATCCAGGCCGGCGGGCAGCGGCCGAGGAGGGCGGCCAGCAGCTCGATCTTGGCACCTCGCGCGCCGGTCGCGGCGACCCGCCGCGAGGTTTCGACGACATCGTGCAGCTCCATCGTCGCACCCCCATCCCGTGCCGGCCAAGCGTAGCGCAAAAGCCGTTCGGAATGGCCCAGTCGTTCTGACGAGCCTGGCCTTATACCGATCCCACAAAGCGCTGACCTTCAAGATCGGTATCGCGCGCGGGCTTGGCGTGCCGCTCCGCACCGACCAGCGAGGTCGCCCTTTGAGCCAGCCACGGGAGCCAGGCAGGCGGCCGCGCGCCCCAGCGCGCGGGGTTGGTCGGCCGCGCGCCCCAAGAAGAAGCATGATGGCGGGCGAACGGACTTTGTGAGCCCGGGATCAGCGGAGGCCGGCGAGAGCCTCCGATTCGAGCAGTTCCGTGACCTCGGGGATGCCGATGACCCTGCGCGTCGGCGCGCGGCTCGGATCGGCGACCAGACCGACGGCGCGGTCGCCCAGAAAGATCGGCGCGCCCGCCACGGTCCGCGCGCCGCCTTCCTGCAGCCGGAGTTGGACCGTGCTCGCGACGTGCCCGCC
>JBOHKK010000308.1:0-7554 GCA_050729115.1 Geminicoccaceae bacterium
CGACGTCGACCAGGTGCTGGGCCGGTGGGCCTTCAGGTTCGGGGCCCGGAGCCGGCGCATCTGGCGTGCCGACGACGAGGGCACGGGCTGCCGGAGCGCCGACGACGAGGGCAAGCAGCAGCGCCAACAGGGCCGGGGTGATAGTTGCCTGGTTTCGGGTCATTGTTCGGTTCCTCCTAGTTCGGCCGACCAGTCGAGGGCCGTGATGGTGAGCCCCGACGGGTTCAGCATCGCGATATCCGGATTCCGGCGGGGTTCCAACTTCACCTGGACCGTGGCGATCCAGGGCTCTGTTTCCACGACGTCTCCGGAGAGCGTCTTACGGTCTTCGAACCACCGGATCTGCCAGGTCCGCTCTGACAGCTGCAAGACCGACTGGACGCGCGCGGCGCGCGTCACGCGTTCGCTCAGCTTGTAGGGGTTGTTCGCGCGATAGTAGCGATCGAGGTGGCTGGCCACCCCTTGGGAGAGGAAGGCGTAGGCCTGGTCGATGTACTGTGCTTGGGCGTCCGCGTCCGTGCTCACCGCGCGCGCCGTACGGATGAAGCGCGACAGCTCTGCACGGTAGTTCTCTGGCGTGAGGTCCGTGAGGAGCCGCGTGCCGCGGACAGTCGTCAGCTCGCCTAGCGAGTTCTCGGTGACGAGGAAGGGCACGGTGCGCACCTGTAGCGACACCGTCACGAACCCGACGGCGAGGACCACGTAGCCGATCAGGAGAATGATGGTTGTGAAGCGCCACGCGCGCCGACCCCGGGCGAGCTGGTCGTAGCGGTCATCCCATTCCTGGCGGGCGAGCAGGTAGCGGCGTTCCTCGTCGGGAGAGATCTCTTGATCAGGCATGGGGCGGATCGGTTCCACGGTAGCCATTAGTCGAAGAGCGGGCGTAGTGACAGGCTGTTGAGCGGCGACAGCAGCGCGGCGGGAACAGCCTTCAGCACCGCCGCGAGAATCAGCACGTAGCCGAACATGGCTACGGGCACGATCACGAAGAATTCGAAGACGTTGGACGGCCAGGCCACGGTGCCGAGCGATGACACGTGCTCGGTGAGCACGAGGAGGACCTGGTTCGTGATGTCCATGAAGAGGTAGAGCAAGAGGAAACGGAGCGCGTTCCGCAGCAGGATCGTGGGGTAGGTTTCCGCCCACGGGAGCGTCAACCGGGACCCCATGAAACCCAGCATCAGGACACCCCCCGACACGAGGATCACCTGCTCGACCCAAACGTAGAGGTAAACAATCAGGAAGATGAGCGGCGCGAGCCAGAGCAGGACCATGCTGAAAGTCGCGAAGACCGGCAGCAAGCCGGCGAGCGGCCCGGTGATTGACAACTGGAGCATGTACAGCCCCATCTTGTCGGCGTAGGCCTTGGCGAGTACGAGCATCGAGTGCAGCGTGTCGACCGGGTGCAACTCGTCGGTCAGCGCTACGGCGCTCCCGAGGTCGCGCAACTCGTTGGCGACGAAGAAGACTCCTTCATCGCTCGCCTGTCCCGGAATCGACCACTGCAGGATGCCGAAAAGCACCAGCAGGACGAACAGCCGGCGCGCGAACACGTACATCGCGTCACCCGTCGATAGGTGCCGGCGGAACAGCGTCTCGTAGGCCGTCCAGAGCAGCTCGAGGCCCGCCAGGATCGCGAACAGCCGCAGCACGTAGGGACCGATGTTGACGATCCACACCATGCTTTGGACGACGAACGTCGCGAAGATGAGATCGATCGCGTCGTAGTCGCCCGTCGGCTGCGCCGCGGCCGCCTGCGGCAGCACGAAGAGCATCACGCTCACCGCCACGAGCGGTAGGTGGTGGCGCCAGCGGGTCGGATTGCCGTTCATCGGATCGCCTTCAGTTCTCGCTTGCGCTGCTCTCCCCGAGCCGCGGCATAGGAGGGAAGGTTCCGTACGGCAGCGGCTCGTCCCAACCGTCCCAATAGACCAGCTCGTGCGCGGTGTTGGCTGCAGCGTTCTCGGCGGTTTGACGATAGCTCGCCTCTGAGACTTGGAGTTGCGTCAGCAAGATCAGCTGGTCGTTGAGCCGCCGCGTCTCCTCAAGCTGCGCCGCGGCGATCGCCCCGATCGCCTGGAGCGTCTGGGCATTGCCAGTGGCGCCAACCAGCTGCTGACGCAACTCGTCTAGCTCTGGACCGGCCCTCCAGATGTCCTCGCGGACGTGCCACGTCCCATCGAGCACCCCGTAAAAGGTGTCGTGTTTCACCTGTCTCCAGTACTCCTCCCAATCGCTGGCTGACACGCAGTCGAAGTCGCCTCCGAGAAGCCACTCGTCGGTGAACACGTGCTGCTCATTCCACGTACCATCCGGGCATGGCCGGATCGTCAGGTCGTCGTCGAATACGGCCTGGAAGAGCCTCCGGGCATGCTCTCCCGCCACCGTCTGGGAATCCTCATAGTGCAGCGCTCCGCTGACTGCATCGATGATGTCCTGCGAGTCGCGGAAGTACGCATCCTCGAGGCGCTTGTAGTTCTCGAACAGATACCAAAGCTTCTCGATCCACTCGAACTCGTCGCGAAAGGTCTGGTTCTGCGTCGCGGCGATGTGGGCCACGTCGGTGACAGGGATTTGCGCCGCTGCCGGCGAGCTCGCAATCAGGCAGGCGAACGCGGCCACGATCACGGCCGACAGGCTGAGGTGCTTCATAGCGTCATCTCCTCTTGGTCATTCTGAGCCTCGAACTCCTTCTCGAGTCGCTCGGCGCTCTCAGACAGGCCGCGCTCACGCAGCCACGCCGCCGGCCAGCGATCGGTCCAACGGGTTGCCAACTGCTCGATCTGGCGCCGACCAGCCTCGTCGCTGACACCCACGAAGGCCAGCTCCTCCGGCCCCAGCTCCAGGTCGAAACGCCGGCGGCCGTCGGGCGACGTCCAGTAGTAGTCGCGCTTTGGCGTCATCGTGCCAATGAGCCGAATCTCTTCGTCGTTCAACCCAAGTGCCCGGTACCCTTCCCTGCCGCGCGGCGCCAGGGCCTCGGGGTTCGGGAGGTACACGCGCGTGGGACAGGCCTCGAAGATCGCTTGGGCGTCCGGGAACTTCTCGACATCGGTGAGTGACTGCGTTGCCAGGATCACCGCCGCATTCCTCTTCCTCGCCTCTTTGAGCCATTGCCGGATCTGCGCAGCGAACTGCGTGTGCATCAGGAACGCCCAGGCTTCATCGATGAGCACCAAGGTTGGTGCCCCTGTGAAGCGTTCGCTGATGCGGTGAAAAAGGTAGGCGAGGCACGGAGCCACGATCCGCGGGCCCGCTTCCAGCAATTGCGACAGCTCGAACACCTGGAACGAGCTGTCGGCGAGGCTGTCGCGAGAAGCGTCGAGCAAGCCGCCGTAGTCGCCCGCGAGCGTGTACGTCTGGATCGCCTGGCGCAGTTTGCTCCGCTGCAGAAGTGGGACAAGCCCGGTCAGCGTGCGATCGATTGGGGGAGCCCCGCCAAGCAACCGCAGGGCATCGCGGATGTCCTCGAGATCGGCAGGCTCCACCGGTACGCCGTTCAGCTCTAAGAGCGCCGCCAGCCAGCCGGCCGCCCAGGCGCGCTCACCCGGTTCGTCGACGTGGCTGACCGGTGCGAAGCCGAGGCCCGTGTGCGATCGCTCTATGGCGAGGTCGTAGTGATCACCTCCGACGGCCTGGGTGAGCGGCAGCGAAGAGTAGCCACGGTCGAACAGAAAGACCTGGCTGCCCTCGAAGCGCCGGTGACAGCGCGCGTGGAAGGCGAGCAGCACCGACTTGCCCGCGCCGGTCGGGCCAACGATCAGGCCGTGTCCGACGTCGCCGACGTGGAGATGCGCCCTGAACGGCGTGGCCCCGGTCGTCGCGGCGATGAAGCTCGGCGGGCTACCGGGCGGGTAGTACGGACAGGGCGACGTCCTGCGGCCGCTCCATTCCGACGTAAGCGGCAGCAGGTGGGTGAGATTGAGGTCGTGCATCGGGAAGCGCCGCAGGTTCGGCACGATGCCCCGCTTTGCTCCGCCGAACCATCCTGGCCAAGAGCCGCACCATGCGTCCATCGCATTCACCGTCTCGAGACGGGCCGCGAAGCCGGACGCGCCGATGCGGCGCATCACGTCGTTAGCCGCGTGCTCGACGGCGTTCTCGTCGGGATCCATGAGCAAGATCGTGTGCGACACCTCGCCCAACGTGGCGTCGCCGCCGCTGATAAGCGCAGCCGCCATCAGCGCGTCCTGGTACATGGCCAACCGATCGGCTTTCGCGGTCTGCTCGGCTTCGAGCCGCTCGAAGACCGAATCGTGGCTGAGGGCACCGATGCGGCGAAACGGGTTGAAGCGCGACCCGTACCAGTCCCGAGCCCGCGCCTCGGTGAACTTCTCGCCCTCGGCCCGGTCCTTCGGCAGCCACCGCGTCGACCACCGGTAGGCGACCGGCAACTGATGGAGAAAGTCGGTGATCCCTGGATGCGCCATCCTGGGGAACCCGTCGATCGACAGGACGCGCACGTGCTGGTCGCCTACGCGCGGAGTGAACCCTCCGTGGATCTCCACTCCCTTGAAGACCTGCGAGATGTATATGGGGATGCCGGGAAGTTGCAGGGGGTGGTGTTTGCCGGTCACACACCCGTGGCAATGGGATAGCAGCTCGTCCACCCGCAACCGCCGGAGGCTCAGGCGTGAGCCGAGGCTCGCCTCGATTCGAGTGAGCTGCTTCTCGAACCGCCCGAGCAGACCCTGCCAGTTCACCGGCTGCCGCGCCGGCGAGGTGTAGAAGAACTGCGCGAACTTCTGCTGCCGCCGGGATGGGGGCGCCCAAGTAACGCTGAGCACATACCGTGTCTCGTAGTGCGCTGCGGCGGTCTGGTACCTCTCCCGGCGCAGGTCCTCGAGGACCTTACTGACAGGGTCCGGGAAGGCCCCGCCTTCCGGATACGCGACGCTCGGCACGCGAAGCGAGTCGATGTGCACGCACCAATCGCTCCCTAGCGGCTTGAGCGCCTCATGAACACCGTGCGCCAGGGCCTGCAACTCGTCACGCGTCGACGTCTCGAGATCCGGGGCGGTGTACTCCCAAGCCGCCAGAAGGGTCTCCTGCTTCGTCCACAGGGCCTGCGGCGCGACGGCCGCCTCCCAGGGCACGAGCCCGACAACGTCGATCGGCTGGCCACGGCGCCAGGGCAAGCGATCTAGCCAGTCACGCCAGGTGCGCGGATGGAGGTGCGCCATGGGCGGGTAGTAATCGCGATAGACGCGACTCCGGTTGTAGACCTTGAGGGCCACTGGATCGACCTTCGCCAGCCAGACGGCCCACGCATGGATGCCGCCGCCGATCGCCAGCGCGAGGGCGACTCCCCCGAGCTTGCCGAGGAACCCATCCAGCAGGGCGTTGGCGTACACCATGAGCAGGAACGTACCGAGCAGATTGGCGTACACGAGCTTGTACTCGGCGCCCCAAATGAGCACCGGCTTGAGTAGCGAGGCGTGAATCGGCACGTCCCAGCCATCGAGCAGCTCGCCAGGGTCGCGAGGCGGCTGTGAGGAAGAGCTGGACAGCTCCATGCGTCACGCCGACCTCAGCGCAGCGTTGCGCCGGCGCCGGTGTACATCTCCGCCGCGATCGCCGCGGCGCCAGCGATCAGCGCGATGCCGATCGCGATGAACCCCGCCGTGCGAAACCCTCTACCCTGCTCGCCTTTGAACAGGAGCGCGTAGCCGGCGAACAGAATGGCGATCGTGATCACGGCGATCGCCGTCGGCCCTTGGAGCCAACCCATGATCGTGTCGATCGCCGGCGCCCAAGGGGCATCGGTGCCGGCGTGGGCCGGCCGAGCAGCCATCGCTGCCGCAAGGGCGCTGGCGACCGGCCACCGGCCTATCCGCGCCACGAGAGAAACGTCTGCGTACCTCATGAGGGGGACCCTCCTTTCTCCGGGGTGGGAGGTTGGAGCACATACGCGCCGTCGACGCAGTCGACGACGCGGAGCACCTCGGTTACCGACCACGCCGCGCTGCCTACGCGGCGGATGAACACCACAAGATCGATGTTGGCGGCCACGAGCTCACGCGCGACCGCGGCCGGCTCGCCGGCGCGCCGCAGGAGTTGCTCGAGGCGTGCCAGCGCGTCGCGGGCGGAGTTCGCGTGCAGCGTGCAGAGCCCCCCGCGGTGACCAGTGTTGAACGCCTCGATCATTTCGAAGGCTGGGTGCACGCGCGCCTGGCCGTCGCCGGCGTACTCCGGTCCCCGCACCTCGCCGACGACGATGCGGTCGGGCCAGAAGCGCAGCCCGTCTTTCAGCACCTGGGTCAGCGTGACGCCTGCGCCCGTCTGGATCTGTACCGTGTCGGTGAGCGGCGACCGGATCTCCCGCGTGTCCTCGGCGATGTAGAGGCGCTGATCGCCACCGTCGAGTTCGACCAGGCGTTGAAGCACAGAATTCAGGAAGGATGTCTTGGCCGAGCCGGTGGCTCCAGCGATCAGGATGTTCAACCGCTCGCGCAGCGCCGCATCCAACGCGGTCCGATACGCATCCCCCTCGTCGCCGTGGAGGTAATCGCTCAATGGGAAGATTCCCGAATGGTGCTTGCGGATCGCGAAGCACGGCGCCGGCACGAGCGGCGGAATCGCGCCCTGGATCCGGCTTCCGTCGTGCGGGATCACGCCCTGAAGCCGCGGCCGTGAGGCGTCGAGCTCTTGACCGAGCTCGCCGGCGATGCGCTTCAGCATCGCCTCGATCGCCTGCGGCTCGAGCGACACACCAGTGGTCACACGGCCGCGACTGAGCGTGCCTAGGCGCAGACGGCCGTCGGCGTTGACGAGCACATCGGTGATGTCCGGGTCCTGTAACGCGCCGGCGATGTCGGCGCCGAGAGCGTTGTGCAACGCTCGCCGGCGCCGTTCCGTGAGCTCATCGAAGAGCTTGGAGGGTTCCACGCACATGCACCATAGCGGATTTGCGCGCGGAAGACAAGAGGGGCCGTCGAGAAGTTCGCATGCCTCGATTTGGGCGCGGATCGGCGTGCTACACCGCGCTGACCGCCCGGGTCTGGACGGCGCCGAGAATCGACCAGAACGACGACTCTCCCGGTGGCGGCCCGGACGTCACGGGGCGAGGCTCCGGAGGGTCGAGCATCGTGCGAGCCCGGAGCGCTCGATCCTCGTAGGACTTCACCCGCGTGGCGCGGATCGGGGCGGCACCACGCGCGAAGACCAGTGCGTCGTCCAAAGGCAGCCGCAGGATCTCGTCGGCGAATATCAGCGGCCGTTGTGATTCCTCGGAGCGGATGAACTGTTGGTCAAGGATCACGTCGAAGCGCGCACCCCGGTAGTCCCTCTTCTCTCGATGCACGGTCGCTTTCCCTGCGAGATCCGAGAAGTAGGCTGCGTCGGTCGCGTCGTTCGCGCCCAAGCAGACCCTGATGTCGCACGAACCAACGATCGTTTCGTCTCGCCCGTGAACGCCGTAGATCGCGCGATGCTGCGACAGCCCTTGCACGCACAGCAAAGCGCGGATCCCGTAGCCGGGCCCGAAGCTCAGAGCCTTCGGCACGACGTCGAGGTGGCCGAGGAGCGGCAGCTCGTCGAGCAACAGCAGGAGCT
>JBOHKK010000309.1:0-7467 GCA_050729115.1 Geminicoccaceae bacterium
CCAGCGCATCGCGCGCGCCGCCTGGCGGCTGGAGCGGGCGGAGCGGCTCGAGGTCGAGCTGTTCGAGGAGCATCACATCCCGACCGGCACCCGCGGCCTCGCGCTGATCCGCGACGGCAACGGCACCCGGTCGTTCGACACCCTGCTGCGCTACCGCGGCGCCGCTTCGGCCGAGCTCATGCGCGCCCTGCGCACGCTCAAGGCGCTCCAGGCCGAGGCGGCGATGCCGCTGCGCGCGGCCGGGCCTGCCGCGGTGCTCACCTTCGAGCCGAAGCGGACGCGCGGCACCGCCATCGGGCCGAATCGCGGAGGGGCCGAAGGCGCCGCGCGCGAAAAGAATCCGAACGAGCCCAAGCCTTGCTCCAGGCCTGGTGACCCCGTCCCCGCGGGACCGCCGTGGCAGGGCCCCGAGCAGCGCTCGGCGGGGCCAGCGCCCGTGCGACCGAACGAACCCGAGGCGGGCGGCAATCCTGGAGGTTCCCGGCCGGTGCCGGCGCAAATGAACCCGACCGGCGCCGGCGCGACCCGACCCAGCGGCGCCGGGTGATCCGGCTCCGCCGGCTCGGCCCCGGCGCAATCCTCGCTCCAGCGCCGCCTCGAATGCGCCGCTCCGTAGGCGGGACCCGATCGAGGCCGCCTGGGCTGCAATACCGGGCTCACGAAGCTCGAACTTTTGTTCGCACGGCATCATCCTTCTTTTGGGGCGCGCGGCCGACCCACCAACCCCGCGCGCTCGGGCGCGCGGCCGACCAGCCAACCCCGCGCGCTCGGGCGCGCGGTCGACCAGCCAACCCCGCGCGCGCTACCGATCCCGTAGGTCAGGACTTTGTGGGATCGGTATAACCGGGCGTTCACCGTGGTCTGCTAGCATCCTGGCAGAGTTCGGAGGATCCGCCATGCTGGGACTTGCTCCTTCGCCGCACGCTGCGGCCGTCGCCGCGCCGGATGTCTACGGCGCTCCCCTTACCGGCGCGCTCCTTGCGAGCCTTGGCATGGTGGCGTTCGGGCTGCTCGCGCTCATGCCGACGACCTTCGACGGTATCTCGGTGCTCAGGTCGCTGATCGCGCTGTCCCTCGTCGCGGGCGGGATCTTCGGCGTCCTGATCGGCTACGTCGGCGTGTCGACCCGGATCGCGGTCGGTCCCGACGGCATCGTCGTCGCCGCGCCGGGCTGGCGCGCCTGCCCGTACCCGCCGGTTCGACGGCTCGAGCTCGGCTGGGACGAGCTGCGCGCGATCCATCAGCGCACCGAGACTTACCGGATCGGCCTCCTGCCGATCCGCCTGTCGGCGCAGGTCTACGCCATCGAAGCGGCCGGCGAGTTCATCCCGTTGGGCAGCTATTACCTGTGGGACCTCGAGCCGGTGCTGATCGACATCGCCAATCGCGCCCCATGCCCCTGGCGCGAGGACCCCAAGGTCGAGGCGGGCCTGTGGCATACCTTGCGCCGCGGCGCGCCGCCCTGGCCCAAGGCCTTGTGATCCACGAGCCGGCGCGGCGGCCAGTGGTCCGGATCAGACGGATGATCCCCACACGGTCGCAAAGACCACTGGAATCGCCGGTTTAGTGGTTCGCGAGGCACCAAGCGAAGGGACTCCTTCGTTGGGTTCGAACCACTAGGCCGCCTCACGGGGAGGTGTCTGGCCCGGCGCGTGCCGCGCCCTCATATTGGTGCGAGGCGCAGGCAAGGGAGGCGACGGCCATGGCGAGCTTGCTTCGACATCCGACCCGGCGGCATCTCGTGATCTCGGCAACGGCTCTGGCCGGGCTCGGCGCCCTGCCGGCGGGCGCGGCGACCCTGCTCCCGACGCCGCCCCAGAGCGCCGGACCGTTCTATCCGCTGACGTTGCCGCTGGATGCCGACAACGATCTGGTCGAGATCGCCGGTCGGCCCGAGCGGGCGGCGGGGACCATCTTGCACCTGGGCGGGCGCGTGCTGGATCCGGACGGCCGTCCGGCCCGCGGTGCCCGCATCGAGATCTGGCAATGCGACGCGCTTGGCGTCTACCACCACCCGCGCGACCCGCGCGGCCCGGCCGATCCGAACTTCCAGGGCTTCGGCACCACGGCGGTCACCGGCGACGGCGGCTATCGCTTCCGGACGATCGCGCCGGTACCCTATCCGGGCCGCACCCCGCACATCCATTTCCGGATCACCGGTCCCGCCTTCGAGCCGCTCATCACGCAGATGTACGTCGCCGGCCACCCGCTCAATGCCGAGGACGGAAGCTACCGCCGGCTCGGCGAGCGGGCGTCATTGGTGACGGTCCGCCTCGAGCCGGCGCCCGGGCTCGAGCCTCAGGCCAAGAGCGGCGCCAAGCGGGCGATGTTCGACATCGTCCTCGGCCCGGATGGCGTGCCCCGCGACAGCTAGAACGAAACGGGCGGACATGGCCGATCGCCACGCCGATGACGCCCCAGCAGCTTGCCACGGGTTCATTCCCAGCGGGCCGGCCTCGCCGGGGGGCAACTGATACCAGGATCACGAAGACTTGACCCATCGACCGCTCTTCTTGTCACCCGCGGGCTTGACCCGGGGGTCCAGCCTGGATGCTCCGGTCAGGCCGGGGCATGACAGAAGAGACGCACGGACCCATCGGTCGCGACCTCATGGGGTCGGTATGAGGCGGCACGTGGCGGCTGACCAAGGGGCCGGCGCCGACGCTCAGAAGGTGACGATCGCGTAGGCCAGCAGGAGATAGAACGGGTCGTCCCCGAACAGCTGCTTTGCGGCCCGGTCCGGCCACGCGACCCCGGACAACGCGCCGATCAGCAGGTTGTCGTTGACCGTCCAGTCGACATACAGGTTGACCTCGTCCGCGAAATCCTTGTCGTCGACCGGGGTGCCGAAGTAGTCGTTCTCCGCCAGGTCGAAATGATAGTACAGCGCGCCGACGGTGACCGGCTCGGCGGGCGTCGCCGACAGGTGCACCATGTGGTTCACCTGATTGCTGTTGAACAGCAGGTACTCGCCGACGATCTCGCCCTGGGTCCAGGTCCCCCAGCCGCGCGAGTAGTCGTAGAACAGCGGATCGAAGTCCTTGCGCTCGTCGTCGTCGGGATCGCCGTCGCCGGAGAAATAGGCGAAGCGGTAGGCAAGGGTCGGCGACCAGGGCAGCCAGGAAAAGTTGTAGAACGGCTCGACGTAGAACGCCTGGGCCTCGAAATCGACGTCGGCGCCGTCCCCGAACTCCCGCGCATACTGCGCATACAGGCCGGCGTCCTCGAATCCGGGCACGCGGACGTCGTTGAGGCGGACGGTGGCGAGCTGCATGCCGTCCCGCGGGATCTCGCCTTGGAATCGCGCATCGACGTCGGTGATCTGCAAGTACATGGCGCCGAGCACGGCGTCGTCGCCCAGCCCGACGTCGCTCAGGCCGTAGTCGAGATTGCCCCCGATCAGCTCGGTGTGACCCTGATCGCCGTCGGCGCGCAGGAAGAACAGCTGGCCGCCGAGCGGGCTGGTGTCGACGCGGGCCAGCCCGGCGAAATCGAACGCGGTCCTCGGGCCGAGCCAGTATGCGCCATCGCCCCTGTTGTCGAAGTTGCCGTCCCAGATCAGAAAGCCGTCGCCGACGTGGAAGTCCTGGCGACCCGCCGACAGATCGAGCGCGTCCTCGCCCAGGGATTCCGCCAGCAAGGCGCCCGAGCGCCAGCCGCCGTAAAGGGACTCCAGGCTGACCTTCCTGTCGCCGCCATCGGTGAAGCCGCCGGCGTCGCCATCGCCGACGGTGAGCGTGCCGACCCCGGAGACGCCGCCATAGAGCGCGCCCGCGCTCGTGGTGTCGTACTCCAGGCTGAGCGAAGGCTTCAGGTAGCCCTCGCCCCACTCGGCGTCTCCGGAGACCTCGCCGTTCGGCAGATCGATCCGGCCGACGCCGAAGTTGGTGTTCTTGGTCAGGAAGCCGCCGACGCCGGCCTCGAGCTCGAGGCTGAGCGTGAGGCCGTCCCGCTCGAGCACGTCCAGGGCGCCGGCCACCCGTCCCGATGCGGCCACCAGGCCCATGGCGAGCGTGCCGAGCCGCCAAACCCTGCCGCGCTGCATTCACAACCCCCTGGTTTTCGAGCGGGCGCGCCGATAAACTACTACGCGAGGAAGAGGTCAAGTCATTTCCGGAGGCCGCGAGGATCCGAGGGCGCCGCTCACCGATCGGGAGGGCCGCGCCTGACGGTTGGGAACCGGCGGAACCCGCACTCCGGCCGATGGTCGTTTTCAGGCGCGGCGCTATGGCGTAGAGTCGGCGGCCGGCACGACTGACGAAGATGCCCGGGCCGTTCCATCTCCGCGCTGGTGGCCGATTGCCGCCCCAGGGCGGCGTCGACTAGACGAGTGAGGTGGCGGGCCGGACCACACTTTTGTCAAGGGAGAGAGCCAATGGCCGACTATGCCCATCCCGAGATGCTGGTCGACACGGCGTGGGTCGAGGAGCACAAGGGTGATCCCGGCATCCGGATCGCCGAGGTTGACGTCGACACCGCGGCCTACGAGCAGGGCCACATCCCGGGCGCGATCGCATGGAACTGGACGACCCAGCTGTGCGACACCGTCCGCCGCGACGTGATCCCGAAGGACCAGTTCGAGCAGCTGATGGCCGAGTCCGGCGTCGGCAACGACACCACGGTGATCCTCTACGGCGACAACAACAACTGGTTCGCGGCCTGGGCGCTGTGGCAGATGAAGCTGTACGGTCACAAGGACGTGCGGCTGATGAACGGCGGCCGCAAGAAGTGGCTCGAGGAGGGCCGTGAGCTGACCACCGAGGCGCCGAGCGTGGCGCGCGCGAGCTACCGCGCCTCCGGCCCCGATTTGTCGCTGCGCACCTTCCTCGCCGAAGCCATGGACGCGTCCGCCAATCGCAGCAAGGGCTTCGTCGACGTGCGCAGTCCGGACGAGTTCACCGGCAAGATCCTGGCCCCGCCGGGGCTGCCCGAGACCTGCCAGCGCGGCGGCCACATCCCCGGCGCCGCCAACATCCCCTGGGGTCAGGCGTGCAACGAGGACGGCACCTTCAAGTCCTACGACGAGCTGAAGCAGCTGTACGCCGGCAAGGGCATCACCGGCGACAAGCCGATCATCGCCTATTGCCGGATCGGCGAGCGCTCCAGCCACTCCTGGTTCGTGCTCAAGTACCTGCTCGGCTACGACGACGTGAAGAACTACGACGGCTCGTGGACCGAATGGGGCAACCTGGTCGGGGTCCCGG
This sequence comes from Geminicoccaceae bacterium, assembly GCA_050729115.1. GTDB lineage: Bacteria > Pseudomonadota > Alphaproteobacteria > Geminicoccales > Geminicoccaceae > JBKPNX01. The sequence continues at coordinate 5,205 of JBOHKK010000309.1, forward strand.
TCGAGCGGGGCGCCCAGGGCGGCAGCTGAAGGAACGGCGATGCGCGCGGAGGACTACCAGCGGCGCCGGCAGGAGCTGGCCGGGTGGCCGGTCGGGATCGTGTCCTACAAGCTGGGCGACCGGTTCGTCTGCGAGATCGACAACGTGAGCCCCGGCGCACGCCTGGCGCGCGCCGAGGGCAGCACCCGCGAAGAGGCCGAGCGCGCGGCGATGGCCACCGCCGAGCGCCGCCTCGGCCGCACCCAGGTCCATCCCGTGGAGTAGCCGGCCGCAGACCCGGAGCACGCCTCGAGTCCCCCTCGCGCGCGCCGTATCCGGCCGCCATCCGGCATGCTTTGCCGGCGGCGCTCGGGTTCCTTTGGATTCCGGTCCGGCTCGGGTTGCGTTGGGGTTGTCTTCGGCTCGGGTTCGTCTGGATCAGCAACCGTCGTTTCAGGCTGCTGCGGGAAGGTGGCGCCAGCGGGTTCGTTCGGATTTCAGGGCGGCTCGGGTTCGTTTGGATTCTCGAGTTCGTTCGGATGTCGGGCCGGGTCGGGTTCGATTGGATTCTGACCCGTGGGCGCCATGTGGGATGCAGACGCGATCCGCGCCCATGCTGCTTTCGCCAACGTGTCGCTTGCCGACTCATGGATTCGCTCCGGAGCTCGGCATCAGCATACCTGGTTCTAGGAATATCTTCAAGGCCGCGTCGGCAGCGGGTGCCGTGCCAGCTCGGCACCCCCGGCGCATCGTTCGCGACATGATCGCCCGGCCCTTGCGATCGTCATGGACACGAGCATGCGACGTATCGCCCGGCGAGATCCGGACCCCTGATCGTGCTCGTCGCGGCTGAAGCGAACGCGCGCAGCGCGGCGAGCGCCAGGGCCAGGCGGACCGGCGTGGGCGGGCTGCCCCGCTCGGCGCTTTCGACGCGGGGCGACTCGCCATCGGTCTCTGCTCTCGAGCGAGCCAGCTGGCGGTTAACCAACCATTGACCAATGCGGGTTAACAGATTTGTTCGGAGGGTCCATGGGACCGTGGGAATCCGTGCCGGCGCCAGCAGCCTCTGGCGTGGTCGGATCTGCGGACGTCTCGTGCGCAGCCGGCTTAGGTCGGCCCGAGCAAAGCGAGGCCCGACCCCCGAACGACGTCGCTCCCGCCCGCAGCGCGCCACGCATCGCCGAACGCGAGCTTCGGATCTCGTCAATGCGCGCCATGGGCCGCCGTGGGGTCTCCCGCGGGCTCTCAATCGAGGGTCCACGATTCGGGACGGTAGCCCGAGGGTCGCACCACGTACGGCAGGGATCCGAACCACGACAACCGTACATCGCGAATCCCCAACCCGATTCCGCCCAACCGGGACCCGATTTGGCTGGCGTTAACCAATGATCAACCATGATCGGTTAACAGATTCTTCGGTGGGTCCATGGGACCGTGGGAATCCGTGCCGGCGCCAGCCGCCGCCGGCGGGGTCGGATCTGCGGGCGTCTCGTGCTCAGAACCGTGAGTTGCGCCAGGTTCGAGCGCGGCTTCGTGGGCTGCTCCGCGCATTGGCGGGGGTCGCGGGCGCAGTCGGACGAGCAGGTCCGCTCCTCGGGCGTGGCCGGGCGCGATCAGGATCTGCGCAAGCGGTGCAAGGCCACGGGCGCGAACGGCGCCTCATCGGGGCGGCCGTCGGCGAACTTCATGACCGGCATGCCCCGGGCGGGGACCCCGATCAGGCAGCTGCTGACCGTGCCGTAGGCTCCATCGGTGACCACGGTCATGGCGCCGTGCGGGTCGCCGCCCTGGCTCTCGCGCGCGGCGAGCAGCGCGATCCAGGCGGCCCAGTCGTCGCGTGCGGGGTCGGGCGGCGGCGCGCTTCGAAACCGCGGCAGATAGTGGCGCACGCGCGGCGAGCTCTCATCGTTCAGATCGTGCGCCGTGATCATGGACACGCCCGCCGCAATGGCATGACATTCGATCGCGGAGCCGCGCGTGGTCCGGCCCAGCGTCGTGCCCGCGACCTGATGAGGCTGGACCTCGCGCCAGGCGCCGCTCGTGGTGCGGAACGCGAATCCCGGCAGGGCGCCGCCGTGGCGCAGCCAGAACGCGCCCTGGACATCGGCGACGACCAGGTTGAACGGCCGGTAGGCGTCAGGATCGAGGTCGGCGAGCGCCGCCGCGGCCGCGGCGGCATCGGCGTGGTCGAGCGCCTCGAGCACCAGCTCGCCGCGCGAGCGTTTGCCGGCGGCCGGGCCGAGCGTGCCGACCCGGTTCAGCACCCCGGCGACCACGCCATGGT
>JBOHKK010000310.1:0-7462 GCA_050729115.1 Geminicoccaceae bacterium
CCCAACCACCCCAAGGGTACCATCGGTGGGTGGTTGGGAGGGGGAGCGGGCCGGTGCGAGCTGATCGAAAAATGCGCTGGCCTGAAGCGGGACGGTGGCCGACCCTGCCGGGGCAGGGCCGGCGTCGCCGTTCTCGGCGGCGATCGGGCCGGGCGCGGCAACCAGCGCGGGCCCGGGTGATGCTCACGAGCCTGCGGCTTCCCGGGCACGCAGCTCCTCGATCGAGATCTCGTTGCGCAGTGCCTGGAGCTGCAGATCCGACACCTCCGGTCGCCCGGCCAGCAGGTCGGCGAGCCCCGCCGCCGAGATCATCTGGTTGTCCTTCAGCAGCCAGTAGCCGGGATACTCCCAGTCGGGGATCAGCCAGGTCCGGAGCTCGATCTGCGGCGGCTTGTGCTTGAGCGCCCAGTCGCGCCCGAGCACCCGCAGCGCCTCTGGCGGGATCGCCGCCTCCACCCGCTTGCCCGAGAGGTCGATGCCGCCATCGGTCAGCTGCGCAAGCCCGTCGTCGTCATCGAACCCGACCGCGGTGGCGCCGGCCTTGAACAGACGTGCCCGCTCGACGTCGAAGCCGGCGCAGTTCGGCGTCTCGCCCTGGAGCCGCACATGAAAGGTGTATTCGCTCCAGGCCCCGAAGATCTCCGCTTCGAGAGCCTCGAGTCCCGGGTGCCCGAGCGTCCGTCCCGGGAACCAGGGCGTGTCCTCCATGTGCCTCACCCAGTCGTGATAGTCGACCTCCTGGCGGGCGACCTGCTCCGGCGGGCTGAGATGAGCGTACTTGCCCCAGCCGGGGACCGCGCCCTCGCCGCCGGCCGCGTGCGCCTCGACCACGGCACCGAGGTAGGCGAGACTCAAGGCGCGGCAGTGGTCCCAGGCATCCCGCACCTCCGGCGCCTCGTTGACGTTGCGCCCGCGCCGCCTTTGGATTTCGCGGATCCGTCGGCGCTGCTCCCGCTCCATGATGGCTCCCTTGCTGGATCGCCAGCGGATACTAGCCGGGGCGGGCACACAGGCAAGCGGGCCAAGCCTGTGGCCAACGTTCGCAAATCGTTCTACAACTGCATTCATCCCGAGTTCGACGATGCTTCGGACGGCCGGGAGGAGCGCAATGACCGGACAGCAGATCCGCAAGGTCTACCTGGACGAGGACGAGGATTTTTCCGAGCGCCAGTCCTACGGGCGCCGCGTGGTCACCCCGGTGCGGTACTCGACCGATCCGCGCGACGTCGGCTGGGTGCGCCAGAACATTCCCTGCCAGACCGCGTGTCCGGCGGATACCAACGTCCCCGCCTACATCCAGATGATCCTGGAGAACCGCTACGGGCGCTCCTACGAGCTCAACCGGATCGCCAACGTGCTGCCGGGCACGCTGGGCCGGATCTGCTCGCGACCGTGCGAGGACGCGTGCCGCCACGGCTGGCCGGGCAACGGCGCCCCGGTCAACATCTGCCATCTCAAGCGCGCTGCCGCCGACCACAAGCCGGACGGCCACCGGATCACCGAGAACCTGTTCACGCCGTCCGGCAAGCGGATCGCGATCGCCGGCGCCGGCTCCGCCGGCATCGCGGCGGCCCATGATCTGTCGATGCTGGGGCACGACGTCACCATCTTCGAGCAGGAGAAGATCGCGGGCGGCATGCTGTACTACGGCATCCCCGAATTCCGCCTGCCGCGCGACGTGCTGTCGGTCGAGGTGCGGAACGCACTCCGGCTCGGGGTCGAGCTGCGGGCCGGCGTCGCGGTCGGCAAGGGTGAGGGCGACGTCCACCTGTCCGGCCTGCTCGCGGACTATGATGCCGTGCTGCTGGCGACCGGCTGCATGGCCGCGATCCGGCTGCCGCTGCGCGGCGCCGACGACGGCGCCCTGGACCCGGTGCGCCGGATCCCGAACGCCGAGTACGGCCTGGACTTCCTGATGGAGCTGCACCGCGGCGAGAAGAAGACGGTGGGCAAGCGGGTGGCCGTGGTCGGCGCCGGCTTCACCGCCTTGGACTGCGCCCGGGTCTCGCTCCGCCTGGGCGCCCAGGACGTCACGATCCACATGCGCACGACCGAGGAATACATCCCGGTGACCAAGGAGGAGATCCACGAGGCCAAGCGCGAAGGCACCAAGATCCTTGGCCTGCGCACCCCGGTGGGGCTGGTCACCGACGAGGCCGGCCGCCTGACCGGCGTGACGTTCGTGCAGAACCGGCTCGGCGGCTGGCGCGCCGGCGGCAGGCGGCAGGCGATCCCGATCGAGGGCTCCGAGTTCGTCGAGCCGTGCGACACCCTGCTCATCGCGATCGGCCAGAAGACCGTGAACGATTATCTCGACGTCGAGGTCGGGCTCGACCGCTGGGGCGCCGTCCAGGTCGACGAGCGCGGCATGACCTCCCTCGACGGCCTGTTCGCCGCCGGCGACTTCGTGATCGGGGCCTCGACCGTGGTCGAGGCGGTCGGCCTGGGGCGCAAGACCGCGCTCCAGATGGACACCTGGCTGATGGGCCGCGAGCGGCGCAAGCTGGTGGTCAAGATCGAGCCGGTCGAGGAACCGAGGCGCGATCGCGCCTGGGACTTCATCCCGCCGCAGCACATCCCGATGGAGCCGATGAAGTCGCGCTTCGACACGCTCGAGCTGGAGGCGGAGAAGGGCTACGACCAGGAGCTCGCCGTAGAGGAGGCCAAGCGCTGCTACCTCTGCCACCACAAGTACGAGATCGATCCCGACAACTGCATCTACTGCCGTGCCTGCATCGAGGTCGCGCCGCGCGACTGCATCAAGCTGGTGAGCGGCGTCGAGATCAAGGAGGACGGCACCTACGGCGAGCTGGAGGAGACCAGCCAGTGGGACCAGGTCGGCGCGATCTGGATCGACAACAACGAGTGCATCCGTTGCGGCGCCTGCTACATGGTCTGCCCGACCAAGTGCATCTCGATCACCAAGAACGAGATCTTTTACCAGGACGTCTGAGGCGCTCGGGGCCATGAGTCGGTTGGGGCTATCGGGGCGATGGCGGCAGAACGGCACCATGTGATCATCGGCAACGGCGTCGCCGGCAATCAGGCCGCCGCTCTGCTGCGCGAGCGCGATCCCGACAATCGCATCACCATCATCTCGATCGGCGGCCTGTTGTTCTACGACCGCTATCAGCTGCCGCAGGTGTTCCAGGGCAAGCGGGACTGGCGCGCGTATCTGGTGTATCAGCCCGACTACTACGAGGAGAAACGGATCACCGTGCGCCGCAAGTGCCGGGTCACCCAGGTCGATCCGCGGCGTCGGGTACTCACGCTGGCGCACCGCGAGGAGGTCGGCTACGACACGCTGCTGATCGCGAGCGGCGGCGGCGGCTATCTGCCGCCGCGTCTTGGCGAGTATGCGCCGCTGTTCCACTACTTCGGCACCTACCGCGCCGCGCTCACCACCGCGGACGCCCTGCCCGAAGGCGGTACGGTGATCATGCTCGGCGGCGACATCCTCGGCCTCGACGTGGCTCATGCCATGGCCGCAGCCGGCCATCGGGTGGTGCTGATCGCCAGCGAGCAGGTGTTCTGGCCGCACCGGGTCGAGGCGCACGCCTGTCCGCCGCTGTTCGCGGCGCTCGCGCGGGCGGGCATCGAGGCGGTCGAGAACGGCGCCATCGACCGGATCGAAGGCAGCACCAACGGCGGCGCGGCGCGGTGCGTGACTCTGGCCGACGGCCGTGAGATCGCGGGCGACGTGGTCATGCCGTTCTTCGGCCTGATGCCGTCGCTCGAGTTCATGGTCGGCTCCGGCGTCGACATCGAGCGGGGGCTGCTGGTCAATCCGGAGCTGAAGACCACCGATGCCCACATCTGGGCGGCGGGCGACGTCTGCCAGATCTGGAGCGCCGACGAGAACGCTTATCGGTTCTACTACGGCTGGAAGAACGTCAAGGCGATGGGCGAGCTCGCCGCGCTCAACATGACCGGGAGCGAAGAGCCGTTCCAGACGTTCATTGAGGAAACCTTGGCCGTGGACGAGCAAGGCAGGCTACACTCGTCGTTCTGGGACTACGACTAGGTACGTCGGATGAGCGACACGGACATCCAGATCGCCATCTGCGGCTCAGCCGGCGACGGCACGATCGCCGCCGGCGGCATCCTCAATCAGGCCATGGCGCAGGCCGGGTACAAGGTCATCGCGTTCGATGTCTATCCGGCCGAGATCCGCGGCTTCGGCGAGTGCATCGCCTGCTCGCGGATCACCTCGACCCAGGTCTACTCGCTCAAGGCGCAATCCGACGTCCTGGTGTCGCTCAACGACGGCCATGCCATCGCGCACGTACCCGAGGTGCGCGCCTTTGGCGCGCTGATCTACGACGACGCCCCGATCAGCACGCTCAAGGAAGGCCAGCACATCTCCGGGCACATCAAGCCGTCGCAGCTGCCGTACGGTCTGCCGATGCGCGAGCTGTCGGAGCGCGCGACCAGTGCCGCGAAGTCGCGCAACATGGTGGCGCTCGGCTATCTCGCCGGCCTCTACGGCATGCCGCGCGAGCCGTTCCACGCCACCATCGGCTCGAAGTTCACGGGCAAGGCGGCGGCGATCGCCGAGGGCAACATCAAGGCGTTCGACGCGGGCCACGCCGAGGGCCAGGCGACCTTCCGGCTCGACTTCAACGAGCTCGGTCCGGCGCCGGAGAGGGGCGGCGACGCCGTCATGATGAACGGCAATCAGGCCGTGGTCCAAGGCTGCCTCGAGGCCGGGGTCGAGACCTTCTTCGGCTATCCGATCACGCCTGCGACCACGATCCTCGAGATGCTCGCCGCGCGGCTGCCGAAGCAGGGCGGCCGGGTCCTGCAGACCGAGGACGAGATCGCCGCGATCGGCGCCGCGATCGGCGCGGGCTATGCCGGGGCGCGCGCCGCGACCGCGACCTCGGGGCCGGGCCTCGCGCTGATGACCGAGATGCTCGGGCTCGGCGTGATGGCCGAGGTGCCCGCGGTGATCTTCGTGTCGCAACGCGGCGGCCCGTCGACCGGCATGCCGACCAAGACCGAGCAGTCGGATCTCAATCTCGCGGTGTTCGGCGGCTCGGGCGACGCCAGGCGGATCGTGCTGGCGCCGACCAACGTCGAAGGCTGCTATCGCTGCGCCGGCCGGGCGTTCGAGCTGGCCGAGAAATACCAGACGCCGGTCATCGTCCTGCTCGATCTGTATCTCTCCAATCGGCTGGAAAGCGTCACCGGCGTCGGCAAGACCCGGTTCGCGCCGAACCTGAGCAAGGGGCTGGCGGCGCGCGCGCCGGGCGTGCCCTATTCCCGCTTCGCGATCACCGACGACTGGGTCAGCCCGCGTGCCATCCCGGGCGAGCCGGGCGGCATCCATACCGTCACCGGTCTCGAGCACAACGAGCTCGGCCGGCCCAAGGACACCCCGGACGTGCACCAGCTGATGACCGAGAAGCGGCACAAGAAGCTGGCGCCGGCGATCCGCCATGCCGACCTGTCGACCTACAAGCGGTTCGGCGACGACGGCGCCGTGGACGTCGGCCTGATCGCCTGGGGCTCGACCGTCGGCGAGGCGCTCGAGGCGATGCTCAAGGCACGCGCCGAAGGCATTCGCTGCGCGGCGCTGAAGGTGGTGATGCTCTCGCCGCTCCCGGTCGCCGCGATCCGGAGCTTCTGTGCGGACTGCCGCGAGGTGCTGGTGCCCGAGCTCAACTACGAGGGCCAGTTCGCCCATCTGTTTACCGGCGCCACGGGCTGCGCGGTGCACCGGTTCAACCGCGTGACCGGCCGACCGATGCAGGTGGACGACATCCTGGCCGAGATCCGGCGCCTGGCGCCGACCGAGGCCAAGCGACGGCTCGCCGTCGCCTGAGACGTTGGGGAACAGAGCCATGACCGAGCTGCGCGAGCCGATCTACCTGGAGGAGAAGCTCAAGGAGATCCAGGGCACCGGCCGGCTCTCGTACCGGTCCAAGTCCCTGCCGACCTGGTGCCCCGGGTGCGGCTACTTCAGCATGACCGAGGGCGTGACCAGCGCGCTCAATCAGCTCGGCCTCGCCCACAAGGACGTGGTGATCGTCTCCGGGATCGGCTGCGCCTCGCGCTTCCCCTTCTTCATGGACACCTACGGCTTCCACACGCTGCACGGGCGCACCTTGCCGGTCGCGACCGGGATCAAGCTCGCCAACGAGAAGCTGACCGTGATCGTGGTCGGCGGCGACGGCGACGGCTTCGCGATCGGCGGCGGCCACATCCCGCATGCCGCGCGGCGCAACGTCGACATCACCTATCTCCTGTTCGACAACGGCGTCTACGGCCTGACCAAGGGACAGGTCTCGCCCACCTCGGTGGTGGGCTTCAAGACCAAGACCAGCCCGTACGACAACCGCGACGCCCCGCTCAAGCCGCTGATGATGCTGTTGTCCTACGGCGCCAGCTGGGCCGGCCAAGCCTACGCCGGACAGCCGCATCACCTCACCGACATGATCGTGCAGGCGATCGCGCACCGCGGCTTCTCGTATCTGCACATCCTCTCGCCCTGCGTGACCTTCGACAAGACCAGCATGACGTATCAGAACCTGAACCTCGCGGTCCGGGATCTGCCGGCCAATCACGATCCGAGCGACATGATCCAGGCGATGACCCAGGCCATGGACGTGACGACGCCGGCGCTCGGCTTGCTGTACCGCGAGGACCGCCCGACCCTCAATGACACCATGGACGAGATCACCCGCGCGGCCGGCGGGCAGCCGGCCTCCGAACGGGCGGCGGTCGCCTGATGTCGGCCCCTACGAGGTCCTGACCTTCGCGTCGGAATCGCGCGGTCAGCCTTTTCGGCCGCGGCTTGAGAAGCGGTGGCTCCCGGCAGAGAGATAGTTGAAGATCAGGACCAATGGTCCTGTCTTGGCGGTAGATACCCGCTGGCAGCGGGCTGTCGGCGCAAGGGCCGCTCTTCCGAGTGGCCCTTGCTATTTTCGGGTGGGGCGGCGGTCGCCTGAACCCGAAGGCAGGCGCGCCGAAACGGCGCCTTCGCCTCGGGTGCGCACGGCGGCGCCTTCGCCTCAGGTGCGCAAGATAACGGCAGGGATTCCCGCTCCGGTGCCAGCGATCGCCGGCGCGACCGGCTGCGGCTAGGGCATTTTCGCCTTGGGTGGACCCGCGGCCCCGGCCCGCCACCGCGATGATCAAGGTCCACAAGGCCGCGCTGACCCCGGTGATGAACATGATCGCGTAGGGCACGGGCCACCGTCCCTCGATCGCCTTGTCGCGCGCCTGCAGGGTCTGCAGCGGAACGATCTCTTGCTCGTGGGCCATGACAAGCCTCGCTGGTGACACGCCCGGCAGGGTCGCGAACGAAAGTTGAAGAACGGTTAAGGTCGTGTTCAACCTGAGGTTGGAGACGACCGCAGTTTCACCAACTGGTCGGCCATGTCAAGCTCGACATCGGCACAAGCGAGCCGGGCGCCGGCGGCGACCCCGCGCCGCAGCCGCACGCCGTGGGCGAGGC
>JBOHKK010000311.1:0-7444 GCA_050729115.1 Geminicoccaceae bacterium
GATCTGGTCGCAGCGCCCGCCCGCGCTAGGTCATGGCCAGAGCGCGCGCGGTGTGCTCTAGTGCAGTGACGCAAACGGAACGTACCTTTGTTGTCATGCCCGGACTTGATCCGGGCATCCACCCGCACGGCAGGCGCTGGCTCCAGAGTGGGTTGCCGGGACAAGCCCGGCAATGACAAAGGGAATCAAGTGAATGCGTCCGTTCTCTAATCCGCGCACCGATCCGATCGCGAAGACACGATGACCGAGATCACCTCCGTCGACGCCACCCAGGCGCTTTTGGTGCGCGGCAACTACGTCGCCGACCGGGCGCTCGCAACCGCCCTCTATCTCGCGCTCAAGCTCGGCCGGCCGCTGTTCCTCGAGGGCGAGGCCGGGGTCGGCAAGACCGAGATCGGCAAGGTCCTGGCCGCGGTCCTGCATCGCCGCCTGGTGCGCCTGCAGTGCTACGAGGGGCTCGACGTCAGCTCGGCGGTGTACGAATGGAACTACGCCCGCCAGATGCTCGAGATCCGGATGGCCGAGGCGGAGGGCACGAGCGATCGCGAGGCGCTCGCCCAGGACATCTTCACCGCGCGCTTTCTGATCCACCGCCCGCTGCTCCAGGCGCTCCAGCCGCAAGCCGGCGCCGGGCCGCCGGTGCTCCTGATCGACGAGCTCGACCGCACCGACGAGCCGTTCGAGGCCTATCTGCTCGAGGTCCTGGCCGACTTCCAGATCACCATCCCCGAGATCGGCACGATCAAGGCCGATGCGCCGCCGATCGTGATCATCACCTCGAACCGCACCCGCGAGATCCACGACGCGCTCAAGCGCCGCTGCTTCTACCACTGGGTCGACTACCCGAGCGCCGAGCGCGAGCTCGAGATCATCCGCGTGCGCCTGCCGGGCGCGCCCGAGCGGCTCTCCCAGCAGATCGTCGGCTTCGTGCAGCGGCTGCGCGCCGAGGACCTGTTCAAGCTGCCGGGCGTCGCCGAGACGCTGGATTGGACCCAGGCGCTGATGACCCTCGATCGCCTGGAGCTCGACCCGCAGACCATCAACGACACCCTCGGCACGCTCCTCAAGTACCAGGACGACATCGCCAAGATCCAAGGCTCCGAGGCCGCCCACCTGCTCGCCGACGTCAAGCGCGAGCTCGCCGCCGCCGGATGACCCACTCGCCTTGAACGTACTTACGCGTGTCGCTACACTAGGACATGCGGTTCGAGTGGGACGAGAACAAGCGGCTGCTCAATGTTCGAGATCACGAAGTCGATTTCATCGACATGGTGCAGATTTTCGACGGGCGGCCGACGTTCACTTATCATTCGCCGCGACAGAACGAGGATCGGTGGGGCACGGTTGGGATCGTGAACAGCAAGTTCTATCTGGTGGTGTGGACGGAGCGAGGGGACCGGAGGCGGATCAACTCCGCATATCGAGCCGATGACTGGGAAATCCGAGAATATCGTCAGCTATACGGCTGAAGAGGTCGAGGCCAAGCGACGGCGCGGCGAAGGCCGGACCAACTGGGCGATGGGCCAGGAGGAGGCTATGCGCCGCCGGCGCGCCGATGCCGAGGCGCCCCAGCCCTACCAGGGCTGGCAGGATACCGTGACCCTTGAGCCGCCCCAATCCAAGGAGCAGGTGACGCTGCGGCTCGACCGTGACGTGCTCGAATGGTTTCGCACCAAGGGTCGCGGCTACCAGACCCGGATCAACGCGGTGCTCCGCGCCTACTACCTGCACGAGCGGGGGAAGCAACCGTGACTCACGAGAGGACGGTCCGGAACGCAGCGGTCGTTGGGGGCAGATCCGCGACCATTGAGTCCGGCTGGTCGCTCGAGCTGCTCGTGGACGGGCTTGCCGCCGGCATGACGCCTGCCGAGATCTTGTGCGAGCATCCCGAGTGCACGGTCGCCGACGTTGGCGCGGCGGAAGCCTACGCACGGGCACACGCCCACGAGGTGCCCAAAGCCCTGCTCGCCTCGGTCGTCGCGTATTTCGATCCGGTCAAGGTGATCCTGTTCGGCAGCCGGGCGCGCGGTGACGCAAGGTCGGACAGCGACTACGACCTGTTGGTCGTGCTCGACGATCAGGTGGCGGATCACAGACTGCGATGGCAGGCGCCCTACGAAGCGCGCAGGGGCTTTTCCGGAGCGGTCGACATCGTCCGCTGCCGACGCTCAGTGTACGAAGATCAACGCGAGGTGATCGGGTCGCTCGCCCATAGCGCGGCCGAGGAAGGCATCGTCGTCTATGAGGGCACCTGATCCGCGCAAGCAGACGCGGGAAGCCGAGCGCTGGTTTGAAGTGGCGGCGGAGGACCTGCGGCTCGTCCGGGCGGCGCTCGGGCTCAAACCGCCATCGTACGCCGGCGGCACGTTCCATTGCCAGCAGGCGGCCGAGAAGATCGTCAAAGGCTTGCTCGTTGTCCGGGCACGGCGCTTCACCAAGACGCACGATCTGGCGCGCCTTGCCGATCAGTGCCTGAGGGATTGGCCTGATCTGCGCCGCGAGCTCGAGCGGTGCCGGCCTCTGACCCAGTGGGGCATCCAGTTCCGCTATCCAAGGCCCGACGAGATTGCGGAGTGCCCGCCATCGATTACCGAGATCCGCGGGATTGCTGCGGAACTCGAGAACTTCCTCTCGGCAGCGCGGGCTGCGGTCGGTCGTGGCCTCGACTGAGCCTCCGCCGGATTCACGAAAGACAGAGTTCGATGCGGCACCAGGACTTCCGGATCGGGCTGGAGTTCATGACCGCCACCGGCCGCTGGCGCTGCACCGACGTCGGCACCCGCACGATCGCCGCCATCAAGCTCGACCGGCCGGACGATTCCTCGTGGTTCAACGGTCCGCCCTACGCCGTCGCGGAGCAGGTCTTTGACGAGTACGACATCGAGGCATGCTGGCTGCCAGGCGACGAACCCAAGGACGGAGCGCGGCAGGCGTGATCGTCAGGAACACCCATGAGCGCGCAACCGACGCTTGGCGAGTTGCTCCTCGGGATCGAGGGTTGGCGCTGCTTCGGCTGGCATTCGCCGATGACGCCACCGCCGCGTGGCGCCCGCGTGAGCGAGATCCGGGCGTTACTTCAGCGCCTCGATGAGGTACCCGAGTTGGCCGCGGCCCTTGAGGCGTTGCGGCCCTCGCTCGACACGGTCGTCTCCGTATGCTAGCAAAACGCAGGCAAAGAGCAATGAGGACGGTCGAACGTGGCGACGCTGACCATTCGTAACCTCGAGGACGACGTCGTGGGGGCCCTCAAGGCCCGGGCCAGGCGCAATCACCGGTCGCTCGAGGCCGAGGTCCGTGAGCTCCTGCGCGACGTGGCGGTCGGCGGATCGCCGGAGTTCCTGCGTGACCTGGCTGATCGGATTGCGGCGCTCACGCCCGACGTGCCGCAGACGGACAGCACCGAGCTGGTACGTGCCGACCGCGGCCGATGACGGTCGTCGTCGACACGAGCGTTGCGATCAAGTGGTTCGTCAGGGAGACGGGCCGGGAGCAGGCCCTCAGGGTCCTTGATGCGCCCGAGCGCCACGCGCCCGATCTGATCGTGGCCGAGGTCGGGAATGTCGCCTGGAAGAAAGCAATCCGGGGCGAAGTCACCGGCGCCCAGGCGCGCTTCATCTGCGCGTCGGTGAGGCGCTATTTCGCCGTTCTGCACCGAAGCTGGGCCCTCATCGACCGCGCCAGCGACATCGCTCTCCGGCTGCGGCATCCGATCGATGACTGTCTCTATCTGGCCTGCGCCGAGCGGGCCGGCGCCCGCTTGGTCACCGCGGACGAGAAGCTGCTCGCAGCGCTCGACGGCACGGCGCTGGCCTCGCTCGTGGTTCACATCGACGCGTTCACGGACGAATAACGCGTGGACAGTTCACGTGAGGCCACATGAGCGGGAAACCGACGCTTGGGGAGCTCTTGCTCGGGACCGAGGGGCTGGCGCTGCTGCGGATGGGGTTCGGCGATGACCCCGAAGCCCGCCGCGCGCGGGTGGGCGAGATCCGTGACTTGCTTCAGCGCCTCGACGAGCAGCCCGAGCTCACCGCGCCCCTCGAAGTGCCCGAATACGATCTGAGGCAAGGGTATGAGCTCTGGTCGGAGACCTATGACCAGCCCTTGCGCCTGTTCCCGATCGAGCATCCGACGATGCGCATGCTGCTCGATCCGTTGCCGACTTCGGTCGTGCTCGATGCCGCGTGCGGCACCGGGCGCTACAGTCAGTATCTGGCCGAGCGCGGCCATCGGGTGATCGGCGTCGACCGCTCGAGGGCGATGCTGGCGAAGGCGCGCGAGAAGCTGCCCCGGAGCGCGTTCCGCGAAGGCGATCTCGAGGCGCTGCCGCTCGAGTCCGGGTCGGTCGATGCCGCCGTCTGCGCGCTCGCCCTGGTGCACCTGCCCGAGGTCGGGCGGGCAATGGCCGAGCTGGCGCGGGTGGTCCGTCCCGGCGGCCGGGTGATGATCAGCGACGTCCACTCGTTTCTCGTCCTCCTCGGCTGGCAGGCGCAGTTCCGGACCGCGAGCGGCGGCGCCGGCTTCATGCGGCTGCACCCCCATCTGCCGTCCGAGTATTGCCAGGCCTTCGTGGCAGCCGGGCTGCGCGTGCGCACCTGCCACGAGCCGCCCCTCACGCCCGAAGCGGCAATGACCGCCGCGGCCGCGCGGCTGCCCAAGGCCAACCGCGCCGCCTGGGTCGGTCTCCCGGGCGTGCTGGTCTGGGATTTGGAGAAGACCTGAGCCGGCGTGTCGTCAGTGTCGAGAGACGCCCGATGAGCGCCGGCGACGGCTGCTCGGGCCAGAGGCGGCGGCACCGTGGAGAGCCTTTTGGCCGACCCCCTTGCAGCACGGCCGGCACGGCCGATCCCCGCCCCTCCCGACCGCCGCCGGCGACGGCTGCTCGGGCCAGAGGCGGCGGCACCGTGAAGAGCCTTTTGGCCGACCCCCTCGAAGCCCGCCCGGCACGGCCGATTCCGCCCCTCCGGGCCGCCGCCGACAGGGATTCCCACGGTCCCATGGACCACCCGAAGAAACCATTAACGAACCAGAGGTTAACGACGGGTTAACGGGCCCCGTTTCGCCAGCGGCGGCGCCTCGGTCTTGAATTTTTTCCTATGATCGGGTAGACTGCCGCTCCCGGGCCAGCCTGCGCCCGCTCATTCGGCCTGCGCGCCGCCGGCCGTCAGCCAAGGGACCCAGCCATGCTCGACCAACGCGCCCCCGCCGCGCGGACCAGCGCGGCCGAATCCAACGACCCCGCGCGGACCAGCGCGGCCGCATCCAACGACCCCGCCGCGCGGACCAGCGCGGCCGAATCCGACAACCATGCGCGACCGCGCGCGGCGATCCCCGCCAGCAATGCTCGCGTCGAGGCCAGCCGCCGTAACGGCGCCAGGTCGCGCGGGCCGAGGACCCCCGAAGGCAAGGCGCGCGCCGCGCAGAATGCGCTGAAGCACGGGTTGCGCGCGCAGAAGTACGTGGTGCTCCCGGACGAGGATGCCGCCGCGTTCGCGGCGCTCGAGGCGGCGCTCATCGCCGAGCTGGCGCCGCAAGGCGTGCTCCAGATGATCCTCGCCCAGCGCATCGCGCGTGCCGCCTGGCGGCTGGAGCGGGCGGAGCGGCTCGAGGTCGAGCTGTTCGAGGAGCATCACATCCCGACCGGCACCCGCGGCCTCGCGCTGATCCGCGACGGCAACGGCACCCGGTCGTTCGACACCCTGCTGCGCTATCGCGGCGCGGCGACGGCCGAGCTCATGCGCGCCCTGCGCACGCTCAAGGCGCTCCAGGCCGAGGCAGCGACGCCGGTGCGCGCGGCCGGGCCTGCATCCGCCCCGGTGCTGGTGTTCCAGTCGAGGCGACAGCGCGCCGGCGCCGCCGAGCCCGCGCCCGGCCAGGGTGCGACCCAAGGCGCCGCGCGCGCGAAGCATCCGATCGAACCCGAGGCCTGCGCCAAGCCTGGCGAATCCAAGCCGGTGCCTTCCCCGGACGAAGCCGGCCCGCCGCCAGGGCTGGCGCGCGCACGACCGAACGAACCCCAGCCGCCCGCCGTTCCGGTCTGCGCGCGCGGCAGCCTCGCGCCGAACGAACCCAACAGCGCGGCGAACCGCGCCTGCCGCCCCGGCGCGATCGCAAGGAAGGTGGGTGCCGTACGACCGACCGATTGAGCCAGTGCTCCCCTAGAGCAGCATCCGAATGGCCGAGATCGCCAACGGCGATCGTCGTCTGGATAAAGCTGCTCTAATCATTTGAAATAGAGCAATTTTCTCCCGATGAGCGGAAGCTGTCGCGATCCGCGGCGGGTCCACCTCATCGGGAATTGGCTCTAGACGGTGCCGAAGCTTCGGACCGGGCGCCACGAGCCGCGGCCATGACCGAGGGCTGCCGGCCCGGGGCAGCGGGCTCGAGATCGCGCGCGCCGCCGCGCCGGTCCCAATCGGCCGCCAGCCGCGTCAGCCAAAGGTCGACGCTCGTGCCTTGATGGCCAGGGCGAGTCGCTGCACCGGCGCGCACTCGGGGTTCCCGGTCGATGCCTCCTGATAACCGGAGCCGGGGACAAGGGCGACGGTCTCGTCTCGAGCCCTCGACCTCCTGTGTCCCGCCCTTGCCGCCGCCGGCACGGTAGCCGGTGCGCGAGGAACATGGCTGAGGGATTGAGCTGGATGCAGAGAGCGTGGTCCCGAGCAGTGGCGCCCAGAACCGGATCTTTCCCGGTTTACATCGCACCCGCGCCGACCGAAGCTCGTGCGCGCGGTGAGTGACGGAGGCGGCGATGCGAGCGGCGGTGATGGAGGCGGTGCGGGCGCCTTTGGTGGTGCGCGAGGTGCCCGAGCCGGCGTGCCCGCGCCATGGCGCGATCGTGCGCGTCGAGGCGAATGGCGTGTGCCGCAGCGACTGGCACGGCTGGGTCGGCGACTGGGACTGGCTCGGGTT
The DNA here is from genome assembly GCA_050729115.1 of Geminicoccaceae bacterium. Taxonomy (GTDB): domain Bacteria; phylum Pseudomonadota; class Alphaproteobacteria; order Geminicoccales; family Geminicoccaceae; genus JBKPNX01. The sequence goes on from JBOHKK010000311.1 coordinate 6,913, forward strand.
CACGTTCGAGTTCCCGCACGTCCTCGGGCATGAGATGTGCGGCGTGATCGAGGAGGTCGGCCCCGAGGTCAAAGCCTTCGAGCCCGGTGACCGCGTGATCGTGCCGTTCTGCCAGGGCGAGGGCACCTGCGAGATGTGCCGCCAGGGATTGCAGAACCTGTGCCTGAGCGGCTTCGCGATCGGCTTCGCCTATTGGGGCGGCTTCGGCCGCTACGTCGCGGTGCCGCACGCCGACGTCAATCTCGTCACCCTGCCGGAGGCGATCGACTTCATCGGCGGCGCCAGCCTCGGCTGCCGGTTCATGACCGCGTTCCACGGCATCGTCGACCAGGCAGCGGTGCGACCCGGCGAGTGGGTGGCGGTGCACGGTTGCGGCGGCGTCGGCCTGTCGGCGGTGCAGATCGCGAATGCGCTCGGCGCCAACGTCATCGGCGTCGACATCGACGGCGGCAAGCTCGCCGCCGCCAGGCAGCAGGGCGCGGTCGAGACGGTGCACGCCGGCAACGCCGATGCCGCCCGGGCGGTGCGCGAG
>JBOHKK010000312.1:0-7432 GCA_050729115.1 Geminicoccaceae bacterium
CAGCCCGCGCACGCGCGCGCCTGGCTGGATGGCAGCGGGTTCGAGCCCAAGGCTGGCCGCAGCGCGCTCCTGCCCGGCCCCGACGGTGCCCCGGTCGGCGCGCTCCTCGTGCCGGGCGACCCCGCCGAACCGTGGGACTTCGCCGCCCTGCGCGACCGCCTGCCGGCCGGCGACTGGCGCCTGGAGGGCGCCGCCGAGCCGCTTGGGGCCCCGGCGCTCGGCTGGGCGCTGGCCAGCTACCGCTTCGATCGCTATCGCAAGAACGACGCAAAGCGCGTGCGCCTGGCGATCACCGCGGACCCTGCGACCGAGCGCGCCAATACCATCGCGCAAGCGGTCTTCCTCGCCCGCGATCTGATCAACACGCCGGCCGCCGATCTGGGTCCGGCCGAGCTGGCGGACGCCGCCGCCGAAATCGCCGAGCGCTCAGATGCCGGGTTTCGAGCGCTCGAGGGCGAAGCCCTGCTCGAGCAGAACTATCCGGCCATCTACGCGGTCGGGCAGGCGAGCCCCCGGCCGCCGCGGGTGATCGAGCTGCTCTGGGGCGAGGCGGATGCGCCCAGGCTCACCCTGGTCGGCAAGGGCGTGTGCTTCGATACCGGCGGCCTCGACCTCAAGACCGCGAGCAACATGCAGCTGATGAAGAAGGACATGGGCGGCGCCGCGGTCACGCTCGGCCTCGCCCAGGCGGTCATGGCGCTCGCGCTCCCCGTCCGGCTGCGCCTGCTGATCGGGGCGGTCGAGAACAGCGTGAGCGGCAGCAGCTTCCGCCCGGGGGACGTCGTGCGCACCCGCAAGGGGCTCACGGTCGAGATCGGCAATACCGATGCCGAGGGCCGCCTGGTGCTGGCGGATCTGCTCGCCGAGGCGGATGGCGAGCGGCCGGCGTTGCTGATCGACTGCGCCACCTTGACCGGCGCCGCGCGGGTCGCGCTCGGGCCGGATCTGCCCGCGCTGTTCACGCCGGACGACGGCCTCGCCGACGACCTGCTCGCGGCCGGCAGGACAGCGTTCGAGCCGCTCTGGCGGCTGCCCCTGCACGGCCCCTATCGCGAGCTGATCGACAGCCCGATCGCCGATCTCAACAATGCCGGCAAGAGCAGCTTCGCCGGCGCGATCACCGCCGCGCTGTTCCTCGAGCGCTTCGTCACGGAGACCCGGGCCTGGGCGCACCTGGACATCTACGCCTGGAACGCCGAGAGCCGGCCCGGCCGGCCCAAAGGCGGCGAGGCGACCGGCTTGCGCGCCCTGCTCGGCGCCATCGAGCAGCGTTTCGCAGCCCACTTTGGCTGACCCTGGAGGCACCATGGACCGGGAACGACCGCCGCGGCGCGCCGACTACCCCGTGCTGCACGAGATGCCGACCCGCTGGCTCGACAACGACATCTATGGCCACGTCAACAACGTCAACTATTACAGCTTTTTCGATACCGCGATTGCCAACTACCTGATGGCGGAAGGCGGGCTCGATCCCTGGCACGATCAGGTGGTCGCCTTCTGCGTCGAGAGCGGCTGCCGGTTCCGCCAGGGCATCCGCTACCCGGATCGGATCACCGCCGGGCTCCGGGTCGCCAGGCTCGGCCGATCGAGCGTCCGCTACGAGATCGGCATCTTTCGCGGCGACGAGCTGGAAGCGGCCGCGGACGGCCATTTCGTCCATGTCTTCGTCGATCGCGCCGAAGAGCGATCCGCACCGATTCCCGCCGCGATCCGGGCCGCTCTCGCGCGCCTGATGGAGGCCCCCGAGCGGGCATCGTCGTGAGCGAGTTGCGTGCGCCCGCCCGGCCCCGCTAGATTGACCCGCGGTCGTGGGGCAAGGAGAAGCGGTGGACGAACGGCGGGCGAGACTGCGCATCAATCTGGCGCAGCGTGAGTTCGAGGTCGAAGGCAGCGAGAGTTTCGTTGCGGCCTACGCCGAGCGGCTCGACCAGCTGCTGGCGCGACTGACGGAGACGCCCGAGAGCGCGCGGCGAGCACCTGCGGCGGCCAGTCCGGAGGGGGATGGCCTGTCGACCGCGGGCACCTTCGGCGAGCTGCTCCAGCGTCTGCCGCGCGCCGCGACCGACGTCGACCGCGTGCTGGTCGCCGGCTACTTCGCCCAGCAGAACGGCGCCGACAACGGCTTCGGGACCGGCGAGGCGAACACGCTCCTGACCGAGCAGGGGGTCAAGGTCGGCAACCCTTCGCAGTGCGTCAAACAGAACCTTCTGGCCAAGCGGGTGTTCAAGCACCAAGGCCGCTATCGGGTCTCGCAGATCGGCCTCGACTACCTGCGGCAGCTGATCGGCACCGCGCTACCGGGCTGAGCATGGCTCAAGAATCCGCGCCCTTTGACGCCGCCGACGCCATGCCGTCGGAGCGGCGCGCCATGCTCGAGGTCATCGAACGCGAGGTCGGCTGGTTCGGGACCGGCGACGGCGGCCGCCGGCTCGATCCGCGGGTCGCGGCCGCCATGGCGAAAGTGCCGCGCGAGGCGTTCGTGCCCGACGATCTGCGGGCGCGCGCGTACGACAACCGGCCGCTGCCGATCGGCCACGGCCAGACCATCTCGCAACCGCTGATCGTGGCGGTCATGACCCATCTGCTCCATCTCGGACCCGAGGCGCGGGTGCTCGAGGTCGGCACCGGCTCCGGCTATCAGACGGCGATCCTGGCCGAGCTGGCGCGCGAAGTCGTCACGATCGAGGTGGTCGAGGATCTGGCGGCCGCGGCCGCGGCCAAGCTTCGCGCTCTCGGCTATGACAACATCGAATGTCGGGTCGGCGACGGCGCGGCGGGCTGCCCGCAGCGGGCGCCGTTCGATGGCATCATGGTCACCGCCGCCGCACCGAGCATGCCGCAGCCGCTGCTCGATCAGCTGGCGCCGGGCGGCCGGCTGGTGATCCCGCTCGGCCGCGATCCGCTGTCGCAGGAGCTGCTCCTGGTCGAGAAGGACGCGCAGGGCGCCGCCCACGAGCGCCATCTGTTCCCGGTCGCGTTCGTGCCGCTCACCGGCACCGGCGGCGGTGGTGGCGAGCCGGCCACTTGATGAGCGCTCGCCACGGGGCTATGTTCTGCTCATGGTGACGATCCACCTTCGCTTGCAGGGCGCGCGAATTAGCGGCCCGGCCTCGTTTCGGGGTCGGGATGCCGCGGTTCGTCGAATCGTCCTTCGCGAAGAGGATCGCCGTCATGTCGTCTTTCGCCGCACAACGGGTTGACTGCTTCTCGGTTTTCTCGGTCGCCGAGCCGTCCGCCCTGCTCCGTATTCTCGAAGCCGTGAGCCTGCTCGGCGTGCTGCCGAGCCGTTGCCACAGCGCGCCGCTGGAAAGCGACCCCGGACAGCTCGTGGTCGACTTCCAGATCGCCGGTCTGCCCGCGGAGCGCGCGCAGCTCCTGGCCAAGCGACTCGGGCGGGTGGTCACCGTGACCCAGGTGCTGCATTCGGAGAAGCGCTGCGCCTCAGCATGATTCGAAATCAGGCCGGCGGCACGCTTGCGGTCGCCGGCCGGCCGCCGGTAAGGTTGGGCCATGACCCTTCGGCTCGGTTTGGTCATCGGGACGGCCTGCCTGGCCTGGACCGGTGCGGCGGATTCGGCAGGCGCAACGGGTGACCTGTGCGCCCGCCTGTTCGTGCCGGAGGGCTACGAGCTCGGCTGCGCGCTCGAGAGCGACCCCGCCGGTTCTGGCGGCGCGGCGGTGGTCCGGCCCACCGACAGCGCCTTCGGCCCCTTGAGCGAGCTCACGCTGCGCCGGATCGAGGAGCCGGTCGACGACCCGGCGGCGTGGCTGCGCGAGCAGCTCACGCTCGATCTGTCGGCGGCGGAGCGAGCTCTGGACCAACTGACCGAGAGCGCCGACAGCCCGATCACCGGCACCCCGCTGGCCGAGCAGCTTCAGGACTGGCGCGAGTTCCTGGGCTCGGCCGCCACCCTGCCGCTCGCCGGTTGCGGCGAGCCGGCGCACCGGGCCGGCAGCGACGCCTGGGAGATGACCTGCGAATGGGAACTGGGCCCGCTCCGCCAGTACATGAGGTTCCGCCTGGTCGAGCGCGCCGGCGAGCGCTATGCGATCAGGATCCGGACCATGAACCAGCAGCGCTTGCGTCATCTGGTGGCCATCGCCAACTCGTTCTAATGGCAGGAGTCACAAGTTCGTGCTCCATACTTCCGTCATCGCGAGACCGCGAAGCGGTACTTCCGTCATCGCGAGACCGCGAAGCGGTACTTCCGTCATCGCGAGACCGCGAAGCGGTCGTGGCGATCCAGACAAGTCCGCATTTCCTGGATTGCTTCGCGCCCTTTGGGCGCTCGCAATGACGAGAGCACTCATGGCTTATTTCTTGCGCTGGTGAGACCAGGCTGGCGCGCCGCGCCGAGCGAGCAGGAGACTCTTCGATGTCGTCGTCCTTACAGGCGGTTGCCGCGCCCCCCGCGCCGGCCAAGGTTGAGTTCGCGTGGGATGATCCGTTTCATCTCGACGAGCAGCTCACCGAGGACGAGCGCCTGATCCAGAGCACCGCCCGGGACTACGCGCAAAAGCGCCTGATGCCGCGAATCCTCGAGGCCAACCGCCACGAGCTGGTCGACCGGGCCATCTTCGACGAGATGGGCGAACTCGGCCTGCTCGGCGCGACCATCGACGGCTACGGCTGCGCCGGCGTGAACCCGACCAGCTACGGCCTCGTGGCGCGCGAGATCGAACGGGTGGATTCCAGCTACCGCTCGATGCTCAGCGTGCAGTCGTCGCTGGTGATGGCGCCGATCTACGAGTTCGGCTCAGACGCCCAGCGCGAGGCGTTTCTGCCGCGCCTCGCCAGGGGCGAGATCGTCGGCTGCTTCGGCCTGACCGAGCCCGACCACGGCTCCGATCCGGGCTCGATGACCACGCGGGCGCGCAAGGCGCCGGGCGGCTTCCGGCTGAGCGGCGCCAAGACCTGGATCACCAACGCCCCGATTGCCGATCTGTTTCTGGTCTGGGCCAAGACCGAGGACGACGTGATCCGCGGCTTCCTGATCGAGAAGGGCGCAGGCGGCCTCGCCGCGCCCAAGATCGAGGGCAAGTTCAGCCTGCGCGCCTCGGCGACCGGCCAGGTCCTGATGGACGACGTGTTCGTGCCCGAGGAGCGCATGCTGCCGGGCGTGAAGGGGCTGCGCGGACCCTTCAGCTGCCTGAACAAGGCGCGCTTCGGGATCGCCTTCGGGGCGCTCGGCGCCGCCGAGTTCTGCTGGCACGCGGCGCGCCAGTACGTGCTCGATCGCAAGCAGTTCGGACGGCCGCTCGCGGCCAACCAGCTGATCCAGAAGAAGCTCGCCGACATGCAGACCGAGATCGCGATCGCGCTCCAGGCCGTGCTCCGCCTCGGTCGGCTGATGGACGCGGGCGCGGCGCCGCCGGAGCTGGTCTCGTTGTGCAAGCGCAACAGCTGCGGCAAGGCGCTCGAGGTCGCCCGCACCGCGCGCGACATGCACGGCGGCAACGGGGTCGCCGACGAGTATCACGTGATCCGCCACGTCATGAACCTCGAGGCGGTCAACACCTACGAGGGCACCCACGACGTGCATGCGCTGATCCTCGGGCGCGCCCAGACCGGCATCCAGGCGTTCACGAGCTAAGCCCGGGCCCGAGTGATGCGGGTGGCGCCGGCGCCGATGGCTCCCGCAAGTAGCGGATTGTCGGCGCTGTCAGCCGTCGTCCCGGGTCCGGGTGTCCGGCGTGTCGTCCGCGTCGTAGCCGGGCTCGGCCGCGGGCAAGGTATAGATCTCGCCGAACCAGCGGCCGAGATCGATGTCGCGACAGCGCGCCGAGCAGAACGGCCGGTCCTTCTGCACCCGACCAGTTCGCCGTACTCCTCACCTCATCTCGCTCAGGTAACCCCAAGTTGGCACTGGAATCTGCATGCCGCACTCTGGAAACAGTTCGCGGAACTCATCCTCAGCCCAGCCTTCACATATGCCTGCATCATCGATCCAGGAAGCAAGGACCCAGCGGTCGTCAGCCCTCCTGAAGAAGTAGCTGGCCGTGGCCGCACAGGGCGCATCGCCACAGATGTCGAGCTTCGTCATCACCTCGTGCGTCCCGATCATGCTGTCCTGGATGACGAAGCGGCTGCCCTCGTGAACCGAGAAGCGCTCCCGGCGGACCTCGCGAACGCCTACGATGTCATCTGCGAGCCCGTTTCCGACCTCATCACCTCGGTCCGGGAAGTGGCTCAGGTAAGCGTCCATGAGTTCGAACCTCACACCCGAAACGCCGATCAGAGCACATAGAGAAGCGTCTCGCTCTTGATAGCACCGGTCCCACGTGCGCATCGCGCAGACCGGCGTCGATGCCGGCCCGGCGCATGGCGCTTCGATTGCGAGTGGGTCATCGCTTGCTCCACCGGATGCCACCGCAACGGGCGGTGCCATCATCATTCCTGTCAGTGCGATCAAGCTGGCCTTGGTCCAGATGAGCCTTGGACCGATCTTGGAACCTCTGACCGCCATCGTCATTGGCTCCTGGAGCGCCGCGCTGCCCATAGCGGCAGGAGGTCAGCAGGATCGATCAGTTCGCCGTAGCGGCGGATCTCCATGTGCAGGTGTGGCTTCATCTTCGTGCCGTGCTTCTTCCGGACATCCTGAAGGAGACCGAGGATCGTGCGCCCCGCCTTCACGGGCGTTCCCGTGTCATCGCCCTTCTTCGGACCCTGACGATCGACATAGAAGAGCTTTGCGCTCAGCCCCTTGTGATCCGCTAGGGCTCGTGCACGTGTATAGGCTTTTATTCCTTACTGATTCATTCGTCAAGCCCAACGTGATTGCGCGCGACCTCTCTGGGTGCTTTTCGAGCCGGCACCTTTCTACCAAGGTCACCACAATGCCGTCGACCCTGTGGCCGTGGGATCACGGCGGGCTCGCCGCCAGCACGCACTACGACGCTGGCCGCGCGGGCGCGCGCAGCGTCATGAACGCCTGCTGGGCCTCTCAACCGACACGAACCGAACGCTCGGCGTAGCTCGCAACGGGCATCGGCATCGGCCGTCTTGCGAGGACAGCGCATGCTCACCTCTTTTGAGCGGCACCGGTATCCTCCTCGTCCTCGTCGTAGCCGGGCTCGGCCGCGGGCACGGTGTAGACCTCGCCGAACCAGCGCCCGAGATCGACGTCGCGGCAGCGCGCCGAGCAGAACGGCCGGTAGCGGTGCACCCGCGGCCGGCCGCAGATCGGGCAGCGCGGGGTCTTGTCGGAATCCCGCCGTTCGCGGGTATCATCGCTCACGAAACCTCCATGATCCGGTGGCTGCCCGGGGCGAGGGAGCGGTCGACCTCGAGCACGACCGCGCCGCCCTGGCGACCGGCAAAGGCCTGCCAGCCGCCGCTGCCCGCCCCGCTCAGATAGTCGTGCAGATCGGGCGCCGCGTGAATCCGAAGGCGCGCCGGCGGATGCCGCGCCAGCTCCTGCATCAGCTGCCC
>JBOHKK010000313.1:0-7377 GCA_050729115.1 Geminicoccaceae bacterium
GTGTTCTTGTGCACCCCCAAGGCCTGCGCCGCCGCGGCCTGCGTCGCGCCCGCCGCAACCATCGCCACCGCCCGCTCGCGCAACGTCTCGAGGGCATCGTCGGACAGGCTGCGGGCATCACGCATGCCGCCATGGTGGCACGATCAAGCATCGATTGTCAAGATATTTGACCGTTCGATCAATATCGGGGCTCGCGCGGTTGAGCGCGTGACACACGTAGCCGCCGACGTCGACCCGCAACGAACTGCCCGTGGCAACCCGCGAAAAGGTTCCTGACACCTTTTTGTCTTTTCGCGAAAAGGTTCCTGACACCTTTTTGTCTTTTTCTGACACCTTTTTGTCTTTTTGTCGCGAAAAGGTTCCTGACACCTTTTTGTCTTTTTGTCCGCGAAAAGGTTCCTGACACCTTTTTGCCGATCAGCCCCGAGATGACGCCGTAGCGCCAGTCGCTGCCGACCATGACCACCAGGCACAGCATGCCCATCATGGCGAGCAGGAAGTATTCGGGCGGGCCGAAGCCGCGGGCGAGCTGGCTGAACAGCGGCGCCAGCAGGGTGATCAGGATCACGCCGACCGTGCCGCCGACGAACGAGGCCGCCGCCTGCATCACCAGCGCCGGCCCGGCGCGCCCCTGGCGGGCCAGAGGATAGCCGTCGAAGGTGGCGGCGACGGTCGCCGACTCGCCCGGCGTGTTGAGCAGGATCGAGGTGATGGTGCCGCCGTACATGGCGGCGTAGTAGATCGCGGCCAACATGACCACGGCGCCGATCGGGTCCATGCCGAAGGTGAGCGGCATGAGGATGGCGATGCCGGCGGACGGCCCGAAGCCGGGGATGATCCCGACCACCATGCCGACCACGGCGCCGATCATGAGGAACATGAGGTTCGCGGGCGTCAGCGCGACCGACATCCCGAGCCAGAGATCGGCGAACAGATCCATGGGCGGCCCGGCCCCCTACCCGATCCGGCGCGGTCTGGACACCGGCGAGAGAGGACCGCCGCTCACCACGGCAGCCCGAGGGCATCCGGCGGGATCGATGCGTTCAGCCAGCGGTCGAACAACAGGAACAGCGCGAGCGGCAAGCCGACGCTGATGGCGACGTTCTGCAGCGTCCTGTCGCGGTTCAGCACCGACAGCGTCGCCAGCAGGTAGACGACCATGGCCAGCGGCCCGCCCAGGATCTCCAACAGCAGGATGAAGGCGCCGGAGAGGGCGCCGACGACCACAGTGATCCTCCAGAAGCCCGAGACCTCGCCGCCGCCGGGCCGCGCCTTCAGGTCGCCGGTGAGGGTGAGCAGGCAGGCCGCGATCAGAAGGAGACCGACGATGCGCGGGAAGAACCCCGGCCCCAGCCGCCCGGTCGAGGACAGGAAGCTCAGCTCCGCGAATGCCCAATAGGTGTAGAGCACCGCCAGGCAAAGGATGGCTGCGGTGAACCCCAGTCGCATGCTCGCCTCTTCGGGAGGGCCGCGCGGGCAGCGCCCGCACGGCCCGACCGAGCCGATCAGTCGATTGCGCCCTGCTCCCGCAGGATCTCCTCGAAGGTGCCGCTGGTCTCCTCGAGGAAGGCGCGGAAGTCCTCGCCGTAACGGATGTTCTCGGTCAGGTTGTTGCTCTTGATGTACTGCTGCCACTCGGGCGTCTCGACCACCTTCTTCATGGTCTCGATCCACCACTCTTGGGCTTCCGCAGGCACGTCCGGCGCGAGGATCAGGCCGCGCGGCATCGAGATGCCGACCGGGTACCCCGCATCGCCGAAGGTCGGGATGTCGCCGAGCGATGCCGGCGTCTTCTGGCCGCTGTAGGCGAGCGCCTTCATGTCGCCGGATTCGATCAGGCCCAGGACCTCGCCGGGGTTCGAGACGATCGCATCGAGGGCGTTCGACAACAGCGCCGTATTGAGCTCGCCGGCGGCGTTGAAGGAGACGTAGTCGAACTCGAAGCCCGCCTTGTCCGCGAGCAGGGTCGGCACGATGAAGTCGACGTTCACCGCGCCGATGCCGCCGATCGTGAACGGGTCCGCCTTCGCACGCTCGATGAACGCCTCGAAGCTGTCGATGTCGGAGTCGCCGTTCACCAGCAGCACGAGGTCGTCGGTGGCGAGCAGCGCGATCGGGGTGAAGTCGGTCGGCCCCCACGGCGTGTCGGCCTGGAGCGGGGTGGTGATGTAGCTGCCGCTGGTGCTGGAGATGGCATACGGATTGCCGGCCTGGTTGTAGAGATAGCCCCAGCCCACGGCGCCGCTGCCGCCCTGGCGGTTCTCGGCGACGATGTCGCCGGGGTACAGGTCGTGCTTGTCGAGGATGTCGATCAGCGTGCGCGACATGATGTCGTTGCCGCCGCCCGGGCCGAAGGAGATCGTCCAGTCGAGCCGCTCGCTCGGGTTCGGGTAGTCGGACGCCGCCTGCGCGAGCGCGCCGCCCGCGGCGAGCGGCAGGCACAGCAGCGCGGCGATCGCGGCGAATTTCGGCAGCGCCTGCCGATCCAAGACGTTGATGTTCATCGTGGGCCTCCCTTCAGGCCGAAGGTCCCCGGGTCCACGCCCGAGGACGCGTGGTATGCGCAACCCGACGCCCCTCATCCGGCGCCCGGCCATTGACGTCGTTCCTTCCCTGCCGGACAGGCTAGGGGCCGCATCAAAAGCCTGTCAAGCGGTCCCGGCGGCGACCCACGGGACGAGCGACTCCTGCAGCCCGCGCTCGTTAAGATTCCGGAACTGCCTCCGGGGCACCCAAGACGGCGGACTTGGTCTCGACTTCCCGGTGTGAGTTGCCACCGATGGCGCGGACCCCGGCGCATGAAACCGGGGGCCGAACCGACGGTCGCCTTCATCATATCGAGGGCGCGCGGCGCCCGTGGCGATTCAGGAGCATCTGGATTGCTTCGTCGCGGCGCTCCTCGTAGTGACGGCGCCGGGCGTGGCGTCCCAAGTTTCTTGGCAGCTGCATCACCTCAGGCTCTTGCTCGCGATCTCGTAAACGTCGCGGGAGAGGCCGGGCGCGGCGAGGATGCGCTCGAGCTGGGCGCGCATGCGCTCGCTGCGGGCGGGGTCGTAGCGGCGCCAGCGGCCGAGCGGCTGGGCGAGGCGCGAGGCGACCTGCGGATTGCGGCGGTCGAGGGCCAGGACGTGATCCGCAACGAAAGTGTAGCCGGCGCCGTCGGCGCGGTGGAAGCCGGTCGGGTTGCCATGGGCGAAGGCGCCGATCAGGGAGCGTACGCGGTTCGGGTTCGTGAGCGTGAACGCCTCGTGGCCGAGCAGGCCGGTCACCACCTCGATCGCATCGGGCCGCTGCGCCATGGCCTGGAGCGCGAACCACTTGTCGACGACCAAGGCATCGTCTCGCCACTTGGCGTAGAAGTCGGCGAGCGCCGGCGCGCGCTCCGGCAAGTCGCTCGCGGCGAGCAGGTCGAGCGCCGCGACCCTGTCGGTCATGTTGTCGGCGCCCTGGAGCTGGGCAAGGCACAGCGCCCGCCCCCCCTCGCCGCCGCCCGCCAGCAGATAGCCGAGCGCCAGGTTCTTCAGCGTGCGCCGGCCGATCTGCGCCGCATCGAAGCGGTACGGCTCGCTCGTCTGCAGCGCCCGGTACGCCTTCGACCACTGCTCGCCGAGGCGCTCGCCCAGAGCCGTGCGCAGGAACTCCCGCACCGCGTGGATGCCGTCGACGTCGATCTCGGCCATCTGCTCGGCGACGTAGGTCTCGGACGGCAAAGTCAGCGCTTGGGCGAGGAACGCATGGTCCGCCGCGCCGCCCGCGAGCGTCTTCTCGAACGCATCCGCGAGCCCGTCGTCGAGGACCGGCAGGCGCCCGGCGCGCTGCTCCGCAATCAGGCCGAGCATCAGCTTCAGCGCATGGCTCTGGCCGGATTCCCAGCGCACGAACGGGTCGGGGTCGTGCGCCATGAGGAAGCGCAGATCGGCGTCGCCGAGATCGCTCTCCAGGATCACCGGCGCCGAGAAGCCGCGCAGCAGCGACGGCACCGGCCGCTCGGAAATGCCGGTGAAGACGAAGCGCTGCTCGGGCTCCCTCAGCTCCAGGACGCGCGAGGTGCCGGCGGGCGCGCTTTCGCCTTGGAGGCGCAGCGGCAGCGCCTCGCCCGCGGGATCGAGCAGGCCCATGGCGAGCGGGATATGCAGCGGCTCCTTGTCCGGCTGGCCCGGAGTCGGTGGCGTCGATTGCGCGACCGTGAGCGTGTAGGTGCCGGCCGCGGGATCGTGACGGCCGCGGACGACGAGACGCGGCGTGCCGGCCTGGCCGTACCAGCGGCGGAACTGGCCGAGGTCGCGCCCGGATGCCGCCGCCATCGCGGCGACGAAATCCTCGCACCTCACCGCCTGGCCGTCGTGGCGCTCGAAGTAGACCCGCATGCCCCGTTGAAAGGCGTCCTCGCCGATCAGCGTGTGCAGCATGCGGATCACCTCGGCGCCCTTCTCGTACACCGTGGCGGTATAGAAGTTGTTGATCTCGACGTAGCTGTCGGGCCGCACCGGGTGGGCAAGGGGCCCCGCGTCCTCCAGGAACTGGGTGGCGCGCAGGCGGCGCGCGTCCGCGATCCGCTTGACCGGGCGCGAGTGCAGGTCCGAGGTGAACTCCTGATCGCGGAACACGGTCAGGCCTTCCTTGAGGGAGAGCTGGAACCAGTCGCGGCAGGTCACCCGGTTGCCGGTCCAGTTGTGGAAGTACTCGTGCGCGATCACCGCCTCCACGCCCATGTAGTCGGCATCGGTCGCCGTCTCCGGCCTCGCCAGGACGTACTTCGTGTTGAAGATGTTCAGCCCCTTGTTCTCCATGGCGCCGAAGTTGAAGTCGGACACGGCGACGATCATGAACTGATCCAGATCGTATTCGAGACCGAAGCGATCCTCGTCCCACTTCATCGATTTCTTGAGCGAGGCCATGGCGTGGTGGCATTTGTCGATCTCGCGCGGCTCGGTATGGATCTGCAACGTGACCTTCCGGCCCGAGCGGGTGACGAAGGTGTCCTCGAGCTTGGCGAGGCGACCGGCGACCAGGGCGAACAGGTAGCTGGGCTTGGGGAAGGGATCCTCGAAGAGGGCAAAGTGGCGGCCATCCGGCAGCGCGCCGGAATCGATCTGGTTGCCGTTCGCGAGCAGCACCGGATGCGCCGCCTGATCGGCCTCGATCCGCACCCGGTAGCGCGCCATGACGTCCGGCCGGTCCAAAAAGTAGGTGATCTTGCGGAAGCCCTCGGGCTCGCATTGCGTGCAGAAGACCCCGTTCGAGAGGTACAGGCCCTCGAGCGCGGTATTCCCTGCGGGATCGATCCGCACGGTGCTCTCGAGGGCGCACGTCTGCGGGAGGTCGGGCACGATCAGATGGTCGGCGTCGACCTGGTAGCGGTTGCTGCCGAGCGGCTCGCCGTCCAGCTTCAGCGCGAGCAGCTCCAGCTCCTGACCGTCGAGGACCAGGGGACGTGCCCCCGCGCCCGCCGCGGGGTTGCGCCGCAGCGCGAGGCGCGCCGTGACCTCGGTGTCCGCCGGCCCGAGGCGGAACTCCAGGTCGACCTGGTCGACCAGATACTCGGGTGGCCGGTAGTCCTCCAGGCGGACGGGCTGCGGGGTCTTCGCGTCTTCGGCCATGATCGGTCCCTTGGAGCAGCGCTGAGCGCGCGCAATCTGCCCACCGCGCGCCTCGCGCACAAGCCCTGCCGGCGCTGCGCTCGCAGGTGTCGCGAAGGAGCCCGCCAGCAAATCCGGGTACACCCGGGCGGCGGGTGATCCGGATCAGGCCGTCTCGGCCAGGCGCGCCGCCTCGTCCTCGGCGATCAGGGCGTCGACCACTTGGTCGAGCGCCTCGCCGGCGAGGATCTGATCGAGCTTGTACAGGGTCAGATTGATGCGGTGGTCCGTGCACCGGCTCTGCGGGAAATTGTAGGTGCGGATCCGCTCCGAGCGGTCGCCGGAGCCGACCTGGCCCTTGCGGCTGGCGGCGCGTTCGGCCTCGCGCGCCGCGCGCTCGCGCTCGTACAGGCGGGCGCGCAGCACGCGCAGCGCCTTCGCCTTGTTCTTGTGCTGGGACTTCTCGTCCTGCTGGATGACCACGATGCCGGTCGGCAGGTGAGTAATGCGCACGGCGCTGTCCGTGGTGTTGACCGACTGCCCGCCCGGACCGCTCGAGCGATAGACGTCGATCCGCAGCTCGTTGTCGTCGATCTTGACGTCCACGTCCTCGGCCTCGGGCAGCACCGCGACCGTCGCCGCCGAGGTGTGGATGCGCCCCGAAGCCTCGGTCACCGGCACCCGTTGCACGCGGTGCACGCCGGCCTCGTACTTGAGCCTGCGAAACACGCCGCGTCCCTTGATCGCGACGATCACCTCCTTGATGCCGCCGCGCCCGGTATCGCTGACCGAGAGCGGCTCGAACCGCCAGCCGCGCAGCTCGGCGTAGCGCTGGTACATGCGATAGAGGTCGCCTGCGAACAACGCCGCCTCCTCGCCGCCGGTCCCGGCGCGGATCTCGAGGATCGCGCCCCTGGCGTCGGCCTCGTCGCTCGGCAGCAGCGCCACCTTGACCGCATGCTCGAGCTCCGGCAGTCGCCGCTCCAGCTGGCGCAGCTCGTCCTCGGCGAGCGCGCGCATGTCGCGATCGAGCTTGGAATCGGCGATCATCTCCTCGAGCCCGGCCGCCTCCTGCGCGGCCGCGCGCCATGCTCGGATACCGCCTGCGACCGGCTCGAGCTCGGCGTACTCCTTGGCCAGCGCCGCGTAGCTCTCGCCGCGGGCCTCCGCGATCGCCTGGCCGAGCTCGGCGTGACGGGCGAGGATGCCGTCAAGCTTCGCCTCGAAACCGCGGCTGGGTTCTGTGCTCATCGTCGACGCGCCGGCCCGGCGCACCTCCTCTTTCACGATCGTACGATTGCCGCCATTGTAATCGCGCAACCGGTGTACCACGAGCAGAGGCTCGAAGCACACCTTCACCGCAGGGAGGCTTGCCGTGGCCTATGTGATCATCGTCGAGTTCCGGGCCAAGCCGGACCGGGTCGAGGCGTTCGGCGAGCTGATCGATCGCCATGCCCACAACTCGCGCACGCTGGAGGACGGCTGCCTCGCGTTCGACGTCTGCCAGGACCCGGAGGACCCCGCCCGCTTCGTGTTCTACGAGGCCTACCGCGACCCGGCGGCGCACGCCCGGCACCTCGAGATGGCCAGCTACCAATGGTTCCGGGCCACGGCCCCGGAACTCCTCGTGCCCGGGTCCGAGAGCTCGCTGCCCCACCGGCGCCAGGTGCTGACGCGCCGACCGTACCCGTCAGAGTAGCTTAACTAGACCATTTTCCTTTTGGGTGGACCCGCGGCCCCGGCCCGCTCCCCCTCCCAACCACCCACCGATGGTACCCTTGGGGCGGTTGGGAGGGGG
>JBOHKK010000314.1:0-7371 GCA_050729115.1 Geminicoccaceae bacterium
ACGCTGATCCGGGCGAGCCCCGGGCTGCGCGCCGCCGTGCCGGTGTTTCAGCCCCAGGCGCCGGCGCTCGCCCGCCTCAGCGCGCGCATCAAGGCGAGCTTCGATCCCAAGCGCATCCTCAATCCTGGGCGGATGTATCCGGACGCGTGAGCCCGGCGTCCCGGCCGTCGCTGGTCGCCGACCGGGGCTCCCCCGCGTCCGCGGGCTCCGACGGCAGCAGCCCGGCCTCGCGATAGTAGCGCGCAGCACCCGGATGCAGCGGGATGGCGATGCCGTCGAGCGCGGTCTCGAGCGTGATCGCCAGCCCCTTGATGTGGCCGTCGTCCAGCAGCTTGCGGGCGTTCTCGTGCCACAGGGCCTTGGTGATGCCGTAGACCAGCTCCTCGTCGACCTCGGCGCCGACCACCCACTGGGCGCCCACGCTGACGGTATTGGTCTCGCCGACCCCCGGGTAAGTGCCGGCGGGGATCACGTCCCTGGCGAAGAACGGGGACCGCTCGAGCAACGCGTCGACCTCGGGCCCCTCGATCGGGACCAGCTCGCAGCCGGTGGTGGCGCACAGCTCGAGCACCGAGCCGGTCGGGTAGCCCGCCACGATGAAGAACGCATCCAATTGCCCCTCGTCGATCATGGGGATCGCCCGGCTCGGCTTGACGTACGCCGGGATCAGGTCGTCCTCGCTCAGGCCGAACGCCTCGAGGATGATGCGGGCATCGACCAGGGTGCCCGAGCCCGGCTCGTCCAGCGACACGCGCTTGCCCGCGAGGTCGCGGACCGATCCGATGCCGGCATCCTTGCGGGCGACGATATGGATGCTCTCGGGATACAGATTGGTGATCGCCCGCAGGTTCTCGATCTCGCCCTGTCCCTTGTAGATGCCGGTCCCGGTATAGGCCCAATGGGCAACGTCGGACTGGACGAAGCCGCTCTCGAGCGCGCCCGATGCGATCGCGTCGACGTTGGCGACCGCGCCATTGGAGCTCTGGGCGATGGCGACGAGCCCGGGCACGCCGCAGCTGCCGCCCCGCTCGCACGGGCGCGCCCCGGGCGGGTTGCTGATGATGTCGGCGATCAAGCCGCCGATCGGGTAGTAGGTGCCGGCCACCCCGCCGGTGCCGATCCGGAAGAACCGCATTTCCTGGGCCTGGACCGGCTCCAGCGATGCCGCGCCCAACCAGGTCAGCAGCACCGCCGCGAGCAGCGCGTGCGCAGCCATGACCATGCCCCCGTCTGGCAGTGGCTGAGGCCTGTTGACGGCCTCGTGCCCGTTGTCCGGCTGAGCATCGAGAATGGCAAGGGGAATCGGCGGCGGACGGCCGCGGCCGCTCAAGGATCGAGCTCGGTGTCCCAGTACAGGAAGTCGCGCCAGCTCTCGTGCAGGAAGTTGGGCGGGAAGGCCCGGCCGCGCACCTGCAACTCGAAGGTGGTCGGCGCGCGCGGTTTGCTCCGCGGATGCAGGCCGCACTCCTGGGGCAGGCGGCTGCCCTTGGTGAGATTGCAGCAGGTGCATGCGGTGACCACGTTGGACCAGCTGGTCCGGCCGCCGCGCGAGCGCGGCACTACGTGATCGAACGTCAGCTCCGAGGCCGACCTCGGGCCGCCGCAGTACTGGCAGCTGAAGCGATCGCGCAGGAACACGTTGAACCGCGTGAACGGCGGGCGCCGGTTCTGCGGGATGTACTCCTTGAGCGCGACCACGCTCGGCAGCAGCAACACCGAAGACGGCGAGCGCACCGCCCGGTCGTAGTGCGACAGCGCCAGCACCCGATCGAGAAAGATCGCCTTGACGGTCTCTTGCCAGTTCCAGGTCGAGAGCGGGAAATAGCTGAGCGGCCGATAGTCGGCGTTCAGCACCAACGCCGGACAGGCCTCGAGCGGTGGCAGACCATGCGGCTCGCTCGCCCTCATGTCATCTTGCTCGTCTGGCTGTTCATTGCCGCACCCGGACTTCCCAGATGTGGTTCGACCTCGACGTGGTACCGCTAGACCATGATTGTGACGAATTCAAGGCCTGGTGCGGGCCCGCTCCGTTCTCTAAGTTGACTGGAGGTCACGATTCGTCAAGCGGATGTCCGAAACACCTCGAGCCGAGCATCCATTGCCAATTGCGCTCAGCCGGCGCGCGTTCAACCGGAGTCTGGCGGCTTTGCCGCTTGCCGCCACCGGCTGCGCCACGGACAGCGCCACGCCGGCCGCCGCGCGACCCTGGCATCACACCGCCGCCGGCTTTCGCAATCCGCCGGGCAGCGCGCCGCGCGGCGGCGACTTCGGCGACTGGAGCAGCTTCTTCCTGCGCCGCTTCGGTCATCGCGAGCCGCCGGTCGTGCCGGACGGTCACGTCCTGCCGCCGGACGAGGTCGCGGCTGGCCTGCACCGGCACCACGGCGCCGACAGCCTGACCTGGCTCGGTCACGCCAGTTTCCTGATCCGGCTCGACGGCCGCACCATCCTGACCGATCCGTTCCTGTCCGAGCATGCCTCGCCGCTGCCGCCGTTCGGTCCCGAACGCTTCGCACCCCCCGGTCTGGTTCCAGGGCAGCTGCCGCCCATCGACATCCTGCTGCTGTCGCACAACCATTACGATCACCTGGACCTGCCGACCATCGAGGCCCTGCCCGCCCGGGACCGGATCCAGGTGGTCGTGCCGCTGCGCCTGGGTCATTACTTCACCAGCCGCGGCTTCACGAGCGTGCACGAGGTGGACTGGCACGACCAGATGATCGTGGCCGGGATCGCGGTGACCGGGCTGCCGGCGATCCATTTCTCCAAGCGCGCCCTGTTCGACCGCAACCAGACCTTGTGGGCCGGCTATGCCGTGCAGAGCAGCCGCAGGCGCCTCCACTTCGCCGGCGACACCGGCTACGGCCCGATCTTCCCGGAGCTGGGACGCAACGGCCGCCCGTTCGATCTCACGCTCCTCCCGATCGGCGCCTACGAGCCCCAACTGCTGATGCGGGCGGTGCACGTCAATCCCGAGGAGGCCGTGCAGATCGCGCGCGACCTGAACGCCCGGTGCATCGTCGCCATGCACTGGGGCACCATCCAGCTGACCGACGAGCCGCCGTTCGAGCCGCCCGAGCGCCTGCGCACGGCCGCGCGCGCCGCCGGTTACGGCGACGACCGGACCTGGATCATGCGGATCGGCGAGACCCGCGCGCTCTGAGGTGCGCGACGTCGGCAGCCTGGGCGCGCCAGGCGGTGGCGCATTGCATCCTCGGTGGCGCCGCTGTATCCAACCGCTGCGTGAGTAAGATCGTAGAAATGGGCGAAAAGGTTGCGTCGTGCGAGCGGCACCCGCGGAATGACCCACAAGCTTGCGGCGGGCTCGAGCCAGGATTCGTTCTCCGGGTTTCGAGGTGCCATTCGGTCGGCTTGGCGCGCCCGGCCCGCCGTCCGCCGGGTCACGCTGGTGGCGGCCCTGGGGCTTTACGCGTTCCTGTCGCTGGAGCCGTTCGATTGGCAGGTGCCGAGGCAGCAGGCGAATCATGCCGAGCGACTGCCCGAGGGCTGGCGGTTTCCGGCTGCGGGCATCGTCATCGCCGAGCCGCCGCATCCCTGGCTCGAGGCCGCGCAGCATGCCGAGACCATCGGCGTTACCCTGCTCGTTCGGCCCCTGGCGACGGCGCAGTCGGGGCCCGCGCGGATCCTGACGATGTCGCGCGACGCCCATCTTCGCAACCTGACCATCGGCCAGGAAGACGACGACCTGGTGGTCAGGCTGCGTACCGAGGAGACCGATCTCAACGGCCTGCGCGCCGGTGAACCGGTCGCCCGGCTCCAGAACGTGTTTCGCAGCGGCAGCTGGGTTTCGGTCGATCTGCAGATCCGGCCGCGCGAGCTCACGATCGCGGTCGAGGGCGAGCGCGCCTTCATCGCCGAGCTGCCTGGATCGGTGCTCGGCAGCTGGCACGCGTTCCTCGGGCTCGCGCTCGGCAACGAGACGACCTGCGATCGCCCGTGGCTCGGCGAGATCAAAGAGGCGGTGATCACGGTTGCGGGAGGCTCGACCGACTACGCCCGGCGCGACGACGTCGACGTGCCCGCGACCTGCTGGGTGATCGGATATCCGCCGGCCATGGTGCCGTTTCGGCTGTTCCTCCCGCAGGACGCCATCCTCAACGTCCTGATGTATCTTCCGCTGGGCTGCCTTTTGGGATGCTTGATTCGATCGCGAACCCACCGCGCCTTTGCCGGCGGCCTGCTGGCCGTGGTGGCGGTGAGCGCCGCGTTCGAGGTCGCCCAGCTGTTCGTCGCCAGTCGGTTCACTTCGATCGACGATACGATCTGCAACACCATCGGCGGCGGGATCGGGCTCGGGCTTGCCTGGTGGCTCACCGGAGGCGCAACCGGCCGGCGCGATCCCGATACCGACCCTGCGAGTCCTGACCTTCGGGATCGGCATCGCGCGCGGGGTTGTGAGCCTGGTATCCGTTGCCGCCAACGGGCCGACCCCGGCGCATGAAACCGGGGGCACCGCCACGCCCCTTGGCAGCGTCATCGCGAGGGCGCGGCAGCGCCCGTGGCGATCCCGGAGCGGCCTCTGGATGGCTTCGTCGCTGCGCTCCTCGCAATGACGGCGCCGGGCGCTCCGTCCAAGTTTCTTGTTAGTTGTCACCGATGGCCTCGACCCGCAGCGCATGCAACTGATCCTAGGATGACAGCGCCCTCGGCAGCCTGATCAGTCGTTCGTTTCTTGTTAGGACGGCGGCGGCGCGGGCGGCACGGGGACGATCGATATGTCGCCGAAGCTGGCATCGACATGGTGCGCAAGGAGCGCGACGCCGCCATGGCGCAAGGCATGCCGGCTCGCCTGGACGTGCTCCCAATCCCAAGCCTGCGGCTCCTCGGTCGCCGCGTGCCAGAGCTTGAAGGCATACCGGGTGACCCCGCGCCCCTGGTCATCGTCCGGCAATGTCTGGCAGAGCGCCTTCAGGACGTAGGTCTCGCCCAAGCGGACCTCGACCTTGCCATGGTTGGCCGTGTCTTTGGAGTCGCCGGGGTGGAACTGTCGGAATGCGGCGCCGTCGGCATCGCCTCGCCTCCAGCGCAGCCAGGCGATCGCGCCGAACGGCTGGTAGCCCCACTTCGGCTGGGCGATCGGGAAGCGACGCGGACCGCCGACCACGTGTCCGGTGAAGCGCATGACGACGCCCAGTCCGTTGCCGCCGCTCAAGGGGCCGGTCTGTGGCGCCACCTCGTGGATCTTCACGACGGCCGTGATCTGGTAGTCCTGCCAGGTCTCGTTCCCGATCAGGAACAGCCGATCGTAGCCGAGGTGCGCCGGGCGCAGCCCGTCCTCGCCGAGGCGCCAATGCCCGTCCACGTACTGCCCGGCGTCCTGGGGATCCGCCACCGTCGACCAATCGATGTGGACCGGGAGCGGGCTTGCGCCGGACAGGCGCTCGAGCGTCACGGTCTGGCGCGCCACGCTGCCGTCGGCGAAGCGCCCCTGGACCTCGACCGTGTTGCGCCCGGGAGCGAGCGCCGCGATCGGAATGTCGGCATTGAAATGTCCATCCGCCGCCACGCGGCGATAGGCACGAAAATTCAGCTCCACCGGGATCGAGTCGTTCAGGGTGTATTGTAGAGCGAGCAGCTTCTGCGGATCCTGGACCCGACCCATCAAGTTGAAATCCGCCTGGCCTTTGCCCAGATGACCGACCCTTTGCTGCGTGCCGTGCCAGATCTCGATGCGGGCGTTGGCGGCCCCCGCGGATAACAGGCGATCGCCGATCGCCCCGAGCCCGAGCAGCCCGACCGCGACCACCGCCGTCAAGCCCAGAAGCAGCCTCTTGTTCGGTGCTGGATTCGACATCGCCCGGCTCCCTCGAAGGCTCATACCGGCGCTGCGCAGTTCTGATTTGCGTGGTCGGTAGCGCGCGCGGGGTTGGCTGGTCGGCTGCGCCCAATGAGAAGGATGAAGCCGGGTGAACGAAGGTTCGAGCTTCGAGAGCCCGGTATCAGCTCGCCACCGGGCCAAGCCGGCCCGCTAGGGACGAAGCTGTGGCAACCTGCTGGCACGTAGTCGGCATCGAGCTCGGTCATCTCGCTCCCCCACGCCGCATGACCACCGATCGGTTCCTCTCTGGTGCACTGACGCATTCGCTTGATGCCCTCGTCATTGCCGGGCTTGACCCGGCAATCCACTCGGGAGCCAGCGCCTGCTTTGCGGGTGGATGCCCGGATCAGGTCCGGGCATGACAACAAGGTAGGTTCCGTTTGCGCACTAGATGTTGTCGGCATCGACATCGCCGTTCCCAGAAAGCGCAGAAGCGTGTCTGACGTTCATGATGCCCTCCAATGGCCTGAAAGTTCGTTACGATCAAGCACCCGCACCGTGCGCGCCGGCACGCGAAGCCGCGCGGCCGGCCCGTGCCTCCAGCACCAGGGGCCGGCGCCGCAGGCATGGCTCACGCGTTCAGCGTGATCCTGTGGCCGACGGCGAAATCGGGCTCGGCGGGTTTGGAGGATTCGTGATCCGAGGTCCTGTGCCCGGTTTCGCGGCGGTCAGGACGGCGCGTCGCGGTTCGCGTCCTCCAGGCGCTCGACCCGCTTGGCGACCCGATCGTGGCGGCTGGGCATCGCGCGCACCTCGGTCACCAGACTGTGGGTGGTGGCATCGATGCGATCGAGCCGGGCCATGCCCACGGTCATGTCGTCCTTCAGCCCGGCGACATCGTGCATCAGGCGCTCCGACTGACCAGCGAGGGAAGGCCAGATCGATCTCGGCCATGCCGCGACTCCGAACAAAACGCACGTGGCGATGGCCAGCGCCCTACCGCCAGTCTGTCACCGACGTCATTCGTCCATCGCGCCGAACATGGCATGCGCGCGGGCGATTTGCGCCCGGGTTCATGTCGCCGCTCGCGAGCGATGGTCCTCACACCTCGTTCACCGTCACCCAGCGGCGCTCGGCGATCGACTTGAGGACGGCGTCGATCGCTTGGGTGATCTTGTGGCCGAAGGCGAAGTCGGGCTCCGCCGGGCGGCGCTGCGCGATCGCGCAGATCAGCTCGCGCGCCTCGATGATCTTCTGGTCGTTGTAGCCGAGCGCGTTGCCCGGGATCGGGTGGAACGCGGCGTAGCCGGGATACTCGGGTGCCAGGAACAGCGTCTTGTAGCCGCGATCGCCGGGGCGATCGGTGTGGCGGTAGAGCTTGAGCTCGTTCATGCGCTCCTGGGTGAAGAACAAGGCGCCCTCGAGCCCCTGGATCTCGTAGGTGAGGCCCATCTTGCGCCCGGTGCCGATCCGGCTCGTGCCGATGGTGCCGATCGCGCCATTCGCAAAGCGCATCAAAAACTGCGCGACGTCGTCGTTCTCGACCGCGCGCCTGGGCGCGCCGGCCGCGGCGCGCGCGCTCTGGCCGGTGC
>JBOHKK010000315.1:0-7335 GCA_050729115.1 Geminicoccaceae bacterium
GAGCTGCTGTTCACGGCGCCCCGTGAGCGGCGCGCCGCGATCGAAGCGCTCGCCCGCCGGCTCGACCTCCCGCTCACCCGCATCGGCCGCATCCGGGCCGGCTCGGATCTGGAGACCGTCGACGCCCACGGCCAGAGGCTCGAGCCGCACTCGAAAGGCTGGCAGCACTTTTGATCCCGAGGTAAAGCGATCTACCGCGGCAATGCGTGGCTTACCTGCAGACATCCCGCCGATGGCCAACGGTTATGACCGGGACGATCAAACGATCGTCCTCGATTGTGCAGATCAGGGCGATACGCGCCGATCCGATAGCGCCAGAGGCCTTGCTTCGTACCGCGCAAGGTGCGCCCAAACCGGCGCGGGTCCTGTGAGCCGGCGAGGCGCTCGCGCAGATCGCACAGAATTTGCTGCTGAGCAGGTGGGTCGAGCCGACGGAGTTCCTTTCGCGCGCGCTCGTCCCACTCAACGCTCCAAATCAAGCTCCTGCTCCAGCTCGTCGAGCGTCCATCGCCGCTCCGGCCGAGCGAGGCGCTCGAGAGCGATCAGCTCGTCCTCGAGATCCTCGAGATAACCGAGGATCGCCTCGTGGGCATGTTCCGACTGGCTCCGGCCGGTTCTCTCAGCGAGCGCGCTAAGACGCTCTTCGACTTCGGGAGGTAGCTGGATCGCTAGCATCGGCAAACTCGCAAGCTGTCCTGTAAGCGAGGGCTCGTGTCAGAGCTGGCGCACCGTGTATACGGGGAAAAGTAGCGGCCGTCGTCGCTTTTCTCGATCTCTTGACGGAGAGTGCTGACGCCAGCGGTCGGCATCGCTTGGCCAGCAGCTCGGGCAGCTCGTCGGCGCGCCCTGCTCGCCTGGGCGAGGACGACCGCACGCTCGAGACGTGGCGCGAGGGGCATCGGCGCTGTTTCACGCGCCAGTGATCAGGCTGGGGGATCGCGTTTGACGAGCGCATGGGGGTCGTCCTCGAGCGCTTCGAGCTGGTCTGGCCGGACTGGCCAGCGTCGCGGTGAGGATGGCGCTTGCCCCCATATGGGGTCATGCTTATCTTGGGCGAGCAGCTCGGGAAGCGATGATGGCCGACCTCAAGGTGCGCAATCTCGACGATGCCATCGCGAGCGCGCTCAAAGCGCGCGCCAAGGCAAACGGCGTCTCGCTCGAGGAAGAGGTGCGCCGGACGCTGGCGGCCTCGGTCGCGGCCGACCGCGAGGAGCTGGTGCGGCGGGCGAAGGCGCTGCACGCGGCCGCAGGCGGCAAGGCCGGCAGCCCGGTGCTCGACAGCGCCCGGACCATTCGCGAGGAGCGCGATGCCTGGGGCTGAGAGCGACCTTCGGTTGGCGGTGATAGATGCGTCGGTCGTGGTGCGCTGGGTCGTTCCAGAGAGAGGTGCTGACGAGGCACTGAAGCTGCTGTCGCAATCGATCGACTGGATCGCCCCGCGCCTGATGCTCTCAGAAGTGGCGGGCGCGTTGCGGCGCAAAGTGACGGCGGGTGAGCTGACCGCCGGGCTTGCTGCACAAGGCCTGGATTTCGTACTCGGCGTCGTTGCTCGGGGCGCCCTGCGCCTGCATCGTGACGAGACCGTGATTCGCTCCGCCCTCGCTCTGGCGATCTCCCACCAGCACAAAGTGGCCGATTGCCTGTACTTGGCGCTCGCGGAGGACACTGGGGCCGGACTGGCTACTGCGGACCTCCGACTGAGCGCCCTCGCGCGAACCCGCCGGGTTCCCACGGTCCTGATATCATCGGCATAGGACTGCCATGACACCGCCGTCCATTGTTGCTCTCCGGCCCGGAGCTCTCACCTTCGAGCAGCTCCGCTCGCTGGCAACCTCCGCGCACAAGGTGGTGCTGGACGAGGGCTGCTGGCCGGGGGTCGAGGCGGCGCAGGCGGTGATCGAGGCGGCGGCGCGGGGCGCGGCGCCGGTCTATGGCATCAACACCGGCTTCGGCAAGCTCGCGACCACCCGGATCGCGCCCGATCAGATCGAGGAGCTGCAGCGGCGCCTGGTGCTCTCGCACATGTGCGGCATCGACCCTGCCCTGCCCGATCCCGTTGTTCGCCTGGTCCTGGCGCTCAAGGCCGCGAGCCTCGCGCTCGGCCATTCCGGCGTGCGTCGCCGCACCATCGAGCTGCTCCTGGCGCTGCTCGAGCACGACGCCTTGCCCGTAATCCCCGCCAAGGGCTCGGTCGGCGCCTCGGGTGACCTGGCACCACTCGCCCATCTCGCCGGCGCGCTGATCGGCGTGGGCGAGGTGCGCCTCGGTGGCACCGCGATGCCGGCGGCGACGGCGCTCGCTCGCATCGGCGAGCAGCCGCTCACGCTCGCGGCCAAGGAGGGTCTCGCTCTGCTGAACGGCACCCAGGTCTCGAGCGCGCTCGCGCTCCTCGGCCTGTTCCGGGCGCAGGCGGTGTTCGATGCCGCGCTCCTCGCCGGGGCCATGAGCGTGGACGCGGCGCTCGGCAGCGACGTGCCGTTCGATCCGCGCCTGAACGCCGTCCGCGGCCAGCCAGCCCAGATCCGGGTCGCGAAGCGCCTGGCCGCGCTGCTCGCCGGCAGCGCGATCCGGGCCTCCCACCTGGTCGAATGCGAGCGGGTCCAGGACCCCTACAGCCTGCGCTGCCAGCCCCAGGTCATGGGCGCATGCCTCGAGCTGTTGGACGGCGCCGCGGCGGTGCTCGAGCGCGAGGCGAACGGCGTCTCGGACAATCCGCTGGTGTTCGCCCCCCAGTCACCCGACGATGCCGGCGCGATCCTCTCGGGCGGCAACTTTCACGGCGAGCCGGTGGCGCTCGCCGCCGATCAGATCGCGCTCGCGCTGGCCGAGATCGGCTCGCTGGCAGAGCGGCGGATCGCGCTCTTGACCGATCCCAACCTCAGCCAGCTGCCCGCCTTCCTGACCCCGGAGCCGGGCCTGAACTCGGGCTTCATGCTGCCGCAGATCGCCGCGGCGGCGCTCGCGAGCGAGAACCAGCACCTCGCGCACCCGGTCGGCATCGACAGCCGGCCGACCTCGGCCAATCAGGAGGACCACGTCAGCATGGCGACCTATGCGGCGCGCCGCCTGCTCGAGATGGCCGACAATGCCGCGCACATCGTCGCGATCGAGCTGCTCGCCGCCGCCCAGGGCATCGAGCTGCGCCGGCCGCTCCAGAGCAGCGCGCCGCTCGAGGCGGCGCTCGCCAGGGTGCGCGAGCACGCCGTCTTCCTCACCGAGGATCGCCCGCTTGCCGCCGAGATCGCTGCGGTCGCAGGCGAGGTCCTCCGCGGCGCGTTTGCCCGAATCAGCGCTTGACTCCGTAGAGCAACGTGATCTGACCGAGCTGCGGCCGCATGGCGTCGTGCCGGGCGACGTAGGCCTCGAGCTCACCCTTGGCATCGAGCTGCCAGAGCGTCCGCTCGACCTCCGCGAGCCGCGCCTCGTCCACCAGGGCCCAGATCGAATCGCCGGCGCGCCACGCCGCCCGCAGCGGCCCGCGCGGATCGAAGTAGTCGGCGCCCTGGACCACGGCGTCGACCGGTACGAAGCGGCCGCGCGGCGCGATGCCGCTCTCGATCAGCGCGGCCTCGAGCGCAGCCAGCGGCATCAAGCGGCGGACGATCTCGGCGCCCGCATCCGGGATCAGGTGAACCATCCAGAAGCCCCGCTCGACCTGCTGCGCCGAGCAGGTGTTGATCACCAGAACGCCTTCGGGCTTGAGGACCCGCGCCAGCTCCTCGAGCACACGCCGATGCGCGGGCCAGCCGGCCTCCGGGTCATCGGGCAGATGGTGCAGCACCTGGTTGACCATGACGCCATCGATCGCGGCATCGGCAAACGGCAGGGCATCGATCTCGCCCCGATGTAAGGCGACGCGCCCGGCCTCGATGGCGTGGGCGAGCTTGCCTCCGGCCACCTCGAGCATGCCGGCTGAGCGATCGAGCGCCTCGATCCGCCAGACATGAGGCAACAGCGCCTTCGCGTAGTTGCCGGTGCCGCAGCCGGCATCGAGCAGGGTCATCTCTGCGAGCGGCACCGGGCCCTGGGCGAGGCAGCCCAGGATGATCTCGGCTCCGATCGGCCAGCGGGTGCGGTCGTAGTGCGCCGAGGTCTTGTCGTAGTGCTCGTAACTGCTCATTGTCGAGACGGCCTCCAGAGTGCCGAACGCGCTCATCTAAGCAGAAATCGGGGAGAAACCGCGATGCTCGATCTGGGAATTGCGGGACGCCGGGCGATCGTGTGCGGCTCGAGCCGCGGCCTGGGCCGCGCCTGCGCCACCTCCCTCGCCCGCGCCGGGGCCCTGGTGGTGATCAACGGCATGGACGAGGCGCGCCTCGGCAGAGCGGCCGAGGAGATCCGGCAGGAGACCGGCGCCAGGATCACGCCGGTCGCCGCGGACGTGACCACCAAGGAGGGTCAGACAGCGCTGCTCGCCGCCCTGCCCGATCCGGACATCCTGGTGACCAACGCCGGCGGGCCGCCGTTCAAGGACTTTCGCGAGCTGTCGCGCGCGGACATGCTCAAGGGCGTGACCTGGAACATGGTGACCCCGATCGAGCTGATTCAGGCGACCATCGAGGCGATGGTCGAGCGCCGCTTCGGCCGGATCGTCAACGTCACCTCGATCTCGGTCAAGATGCCGTTCCTCGGCCTCGACCTGTCGTCCGGCGCCCGCGCCGGCCTGACGTCGTTCCTCGCCGGGGTCGCCCGCTCGGTGGCGCATGCCGGGGTCACGATCAACAACCTGATGCCGGGGCTGTTCGATACCGACCGCTATCGCTCCGGGGTCGCGGCCAACGCAAAAACCCTCGGCATCGCGGTCGAGGAGATGGCCGAGCGGCGCCGGAACAGCGTACCGGCCGGGCGGGTCGGCGATCCGGCCGAGTTCGGCGATGCCTGCGCGTTCCTGTGCAGCGCCCGGGCCGGCTACATCACCGGGCAGAACCTGCTGTTGGACGGCGGTCTGTTCAACAGCGCGTTCTGAAGAGCCCTTCGAGGCTCAACCTTCCCAGGGGTTGAATACCGGCGCTTCGAGCCCAGCCGCGGCCCCGCGGTCCCGGGTGACCAGGGTCATGCCGTGGACCAGTGCGGTTGCTACCATGAAGGCATCGAGGATGGGCGGCGTCCTGCCGACGCTGCGACCACGCGCGACCAGTTGCGCCCAAGCCCTTGCGATCGCGAGATCGATCCCGATGATCCGCCCCTCGAACCACGCGGCCAAGTCATGATCGAGCCAGACGGTCAGCCGGTTGCGCTTCGCTCCGGCAGGCAGACGCTCGATGCCGAGGCGCACTTCGGCAAAGGCCAGAACGCTCAGATACAGGCA
This sequence comes from Geminicoccaceae bacterium, assembly GCA_050729115.1. Classification (GTDB taxonomy): domain Bacteria; phylum Pseudomonadota; class Alphaproteobacteria; order Geminicoccales; family Geminicoccaceae; genus JBKPNX01. The sequence goes on from JBOHKK010000315.1 coordinate 5,309, forward strand.
GTCCTGATCCGCAGCATCCAACCACGCCACGACCCGCCGCTCAGGTCTCGGCTTGACCCATTCGGAAATGACGTTGGTATCGAGAAGGAACCTCACAGCTCCACATCGCGCGGCAACTCGTGCGGACGCTCGATGGTCAGGCCGGACCCCTTGAGCGGCGATCTGTTCAGCAGCTCCACCAGGCTGCCCTTACGCCTGGACCTACGGTCCCATTCCGCGGCAGACACGACGACTGCGGTACGCTTGCCGTGGCGCGTCACTTCCTGGGCGCCTTCGCGGAGCGCCTTTTCGATCACCTCGCTGAATCGAGCCTTGGCCTCTGCGATACTCCAGCGCGACATCCGCGACCCTCATCTTTATGGTCAGAGTAGTCATAAAGGGTTCGCGATGCCTCGTCAAGCCGAGGCGCCAGGGCGCGACGTCGGGAGACTGGGCGAGTCGACGTCGCACGTCTCGGGTTCGAGTTCGGGCGTGCCCGTGATATTCTGGGGTCACGTGGCGCACCGGAGCCGGCATGGACGCGGCGGATCTGAAGGTGTTCGAGGCGGTGGCGCGGCTCGGCGGCATGAACCGGGCGGCGGCCGAGCTGCATACCGTGCAGTCGAACGTGACCGCGCGCATCCGGACCCTCGAGGCGCGCCTCGGCACGCCGCTGTTTCAGCGGCACAGCCGCGGCGTGACGCTCACCGCCGCCGGGCGTCGTCTCCTGCCGTATGCCGTCCGGGTCCAGCGTCTGCTGGAGGAGGCGCGCCGGGCGGCCGTGGACGACGGCCGGCCACGAGGCGCGCTCGCGATCGGCTCGCTCGAGACCACCGCGGCGCTGCGTCTCTCGCCGGTGCTCGCGGCCTATGCCGCCGCCCATCCCGAGGTCGACCTGGTGCTCGGCACCGGCACCACCTGCGAGCTGATCGCGGCGGTGCTCGAGTGCCGCCTGGAAGGCGCGTTCGTGTGCGGCCCGGTGAACCATCCGGAGCTGGAGGCAGAGCCGATGTTCCGGGAAGAGCTGGTGCTCCTCACGAGCGCCCGGGCGGGCTCGCTGGACGACGTGCTGGCCACGGGCGACCTCAGGATCGTGGTGCTGCGCGCCGGCTGCTCCTATCGCCAGCGACTCGAGGACATCCTCGCCAGGCGCGGCGTGGTCGACGTGCGCCTGCTCGAGTTCGGCACGCTGGAGGCGATCGTCGGCTGCGTCGCCGCGGGCCTGGGCGTGACCCTCCTGCCGAGGAGCGTGATCGAAGCCGTCTGGCGCGAGCGCAGGGTCGCGGTCCACGTGCTGCCGCCCGCCGAGGCCATGGTCGAGACGCTGTTCGTCCGCCGCCGCGATGCCTTCGTGTCCAGCGCGCTTGCGGCGTTCCTGCAGCAGGCGCGACCGGCCGTCCAGGCCAACGCCGCCGAATGACGCTCCTATCTCCAAAGCAGATGGCTTCCATCATCTAAAGCCGTTTCTCGCGATCTCGCCGGCGGCCTAGGCTCCCGCTCCTCAGCGCGGCGGGGGCGGGATGCGGCGGGCAATCGTGACCAGCGACGGCGGCAGCGGTGTGCGCGTCTGGCGGGCGACGCTCGCCGGGCTGTGCGCCACCCTGGTCGGGATCGGCCTCGCCCGCTTCGCGTACACGCCGCTGATTCCGGCGCTGATCGCCGCGGGCTGGTTCGCCCCGGGAGAGGCGGCCTATCTCGGAGCCGCCAATCTCGCCGGCTATCTGGCCGGCGCTCTGCTGGCGCGGCGCATGGCGGCGCACGCGCCTGCGGCCGCCGTGCTGCGCACCATGATGGCGGTGGCGAGCGCGGCCTTCTTCGCCTGCGCCGTGCCACTGCCGTTCGCGTGGTTCTTCCTCTGGCGCTTTGCCGCCGGCGTGGCGGGCGGGGCGCTCATGGTGCTCGCGGCCCCGATCGTGCTGGCGCACGTGCCGGCGTCCCGGCGCGGGCTCGCCGGCGGCGCCATCTTCACCGGCGTCGGTCTCGGGATCGCCGCCTCGGGTACGCTGGTGCCGCTCCTGCTGCGCGCCGGCCTGAGCGCGACCTGGTGC
>JBOHKK010000316.1:0-7331 GCA_050729115.1 Geminicoccaceae bacterium
CCCCAAGGGTACCATCGGTGGGTGGTTGGGAGGGGGAGCGGGCCGGGGCCGCGGGTCCACCCAAAAGGAAAATGGTCTAGGCGGCACGGACGCGTCGGCCGACGAAGATCGGGAACGTGAGGGGCACGACATAGGAACTGCGGGTGCGGCGAATCCGAACGCTCTCGTCGTGAGAGGCCTCGCGCAGGAAGTCGCCAATCGCTCGATTGGCGAGCTGGACGTAAGCGCGGTGTCGCTCGTCGATGGCGCGCACCGCGGTGGCGTCGTCGGCGGCCTCGGCAGCTTCTCGTCTGTGCAGGTTGAAGCGCGCCCAGTAATATTCCGGTCCGATCTCGATCGCGGGCGCATAGCCGAGGACCCGGATCCCACTGAAGCCGGCGCGCTCCATCAGGGTCGTGAATTCCGTCTCCGAGGTGATGTGAGGCTCGTCCTTCTCGCCCTCGACCCGGCCCAGGATCGGGAGCTTGGAGAGCTGAGACGCCAGGCGGCAGTAACGCTCGGTCGGACCCGACAGGCTCTGACTGACCAGGTAACCACCGGCCTTGAGCGCCCGAAAAGCGGCGTCGATGATGCGCTGCTGGGTCGCCATGTCGTTGTAGTGGTTGACGGAGCGCATGGTGACCAGGTCGTAATCGGCGAGCGTGACCCCTGCCAGGTCGGCGCAGAGGGTCTCCAGGCCAAGCTGCGCGGCCTTGGCGAGATATCCGGCATTGGCATCGATCACGAGAGTCGAGATCCGGCGGCCAGTCGCCGCGAGGTAGTCCGCAACCGCTTTGGTGAGCAAGCCCTCGCCGCCACCGAAACCGACGTAGCGCACCTCGCGACCAAGGTCAAAAGACGACCTCCTTGATGGCGATGTCGACGAAGGCCTGCGCCTTTACGGGATCCGAGAAATAGCCGTCGTTGAGCTTGCCCATCTCGACGCCGGCAGCGAGGTCCGCATGCGTGATGTCAGGTTCCATCCGATACCTCCGAAGCGGGGCGGCGACAATCGCCATGCTGCACCAGATACAACCGCACGGCTCGTCTCCTTGCTGGGTGTCGCGCGAGCGCCGCATCAGCCGGGAATCCCTCAGCCGGGATCGTCCCGCGACACCGGGCGCGGGCGGCCCTGCTCGTCGATCGCGACCACCGTGAAGTGGCCCTCCGTGACCTTGACCTCCTCGCCGGTGCGGCCGCGCCGGGCATAGGTCTCGACCGTCACGGTCATCGAGGTGCGGCCGATCCGCGTCACCTTGGCATAGCAGCTGACCAGGTCGCCGACGTAGACCGGGCGGTGGAAGGCCATGCCGTCGAGTGCCGCCGTCACCACCCGGCTCTGCGCGCGCAGGTGCGCGACGATGCCGGCCGCGAGGTCCATCTGCGCCAGCACCCAGCCGCCGAAGATGTCGCCGGCCGGGTTGGTGTCGGCCGGCATCGCCAGCGTGCGCACCGCCGGCTCGCCGCGGTCCTCGTGGGTGCCGACTACATCTTGAGGCATGTGCTGCGAGCCCTACCGTATGGAGTGGAAGGTGCTTGTATTTTCAACGGCACGCGGCATATAACGCGGCCATGCACGACCTTGTCCAGCGTGCCCAGCGCGCTGCCACCACGGAAGACTACACCGCCGCCGACATCGAGGTCCTGGAGGGCCTGGAGCCGGTGCGCCGGCGGCCGGGGATGTTCATCGGCGGCACCGACGAGCGCGCCCTGCATCACCTGGCGGCCGAGCTCCTCGACAATGCCATGGACGAGGCGGTCGCCGGCCACGCCAGCTGGATCGAGGTCCGCCTCGAGGCGGACGGGGCGCTCACGGTGCGCGACAACGGCCGCGGCATCCCGATCGACCCGCACCCCAAGTTCCCCGACCGGTCCGCGCTCGAGGTCATCCTGACCACGCTGCATTCGGGCGGCAAGTTCGGGGCCAAGGTCTATCAGACCGCGGGCGGCCTGCACGGCGTCGGCCTATCCGTGGTCAACGCGCTCGCCGAGGAGCTGGTGGTCGAGGTCGCGCGCAACCGCGAGCTGTGGCGCCAGAGCTACGTGCGCGGCGAGCCGGCCACCCGCCTCGAGCGGGTCGGTCCGACCCCGAACCGCCGGGGCACCACGATCCGGGTCCGGCCGGACCCCGAGATCTTCGGCCAGGGCGCGCAGTTCAAGGCGGCCGCGGTGCATCGCCTGGCGCGCAGCAAGGCGTATCTGTTCCGCGGCGTCGAGATCCGCTGGCAGTGCGATCCGGAGCTGGTGGCGGGCACCGACGTGCCGGCGCGCGAGGTGTTCCACTTTCCGGCCGGCCTCGAGGACTTTCTCAAGGCGACGCTCGCCGGGCGCGCCGCGGTCACCGAGCTGCCGTTCGTCGGCGTCGCCGAGCTCGGCAACGGCGGCGGCCGGGTCGAGTGGGCGATCGCCTGGCCGCTGGACGAGGAGCCCTACGCCGGCCTCTACTGCAACACGGTGCCGACGCCGCAGGGCGGCTCTCACGAGCAGGCGCTGCGGAGCGCCCTGGTGCGGGCGCTGCGCGCCTACGGCGAGCTGACCGGCGCCAAAAAGGTCGCCCAGATCACCGCGGACGATCTGCTCGGCGGCGCCTGCGCCCTGCTTTCGGTGTTCATCCAGAACCCGCAGTTCCAGGGGCAGACCAAGGACCGGCTGGTCGCGCCCGAGGCCGGCCGCCACATCGAGGCCTGCCTCAAGGACCATTTCGATCACTGGCTGACCGGCCATGCGGATGCCGGGCGGGCGTTGTTGGACCACGTGCAGGAGCGCGCCGAGGAGCGCCTCGACCGCAGGCGCGCCAAGGAGGTCGCGCGCAAGACCGCGACCCGCAAGCTGCGCCTGCCGGGCAAGCTCGCCGACTGCTCGATCGCAGGACGCGCCGGCACGGAGATCTTCTTGGTCGAGGGCGATTCCGCCGGGGGCTCCGCCAAGCAGGCGCGCCTCCGCGAGACCCAGGCGATCCTGCCGCTGCGCGGCAAGATCCTGAACGCGGTCAGCGCCACGGCCGACAAGCTGCGCGGCAACAAGGAGCTCGCGGACCTGGTCGACGCGCTCGGCTGCGGTCAAGGCAAGAGCTACCGCGGCGACGCTCTGCGCTACGACAAGGTCATCATCATGACCGACGCCGACGTCGATGGCGCCCACATCGCCGCGCTGCTCATGACCTTCTTCTTCCGTGAGATGCCGCAGCTGATCGCGGACGGCCATCTGTATCTCGCGCAGCCGCCCCTGTTCCGCCTCAGCGTCGGCGGCGAGGTCGCCTATGCGCGCGACGAGGCCGATCGCGACCGGCTGATCGCCCTGCGCTTCCACGGCAGGAAGGTGGAGCTCAGCCGGTTCAAGGGGTTGGGCGAGATGGCCGCCCGGCAATTGAAGGAGACCACCATGGATCCCGCGACGCGCAAGCTGGAGCGGGTCGAGATCGATCCCGCGACCGGCGCGCTTGCGGGCGACCTGGTGGAGCGCCTGATGGGCCGCCGCCCCGAGCTCCGCCTCGCCTTCATCCAGGAGCACGCCCTGCTGGTCGACGAGCTGGACGTGTGAGCCTTCGCGATCGGGCGGCAATCGCCGGCCGATCCGAACGGCGGCGGCGGATCAGCGGTGTCGTGTGTCTGTTCGTCGCGCGCGGGACCGCCGGGCAGGTGGTGCAGGCCTGCGGGACGCGGCTCAGCGCACCGCCTGCCACTGGCCGTCGGGGGTGCGACACGCGGTGCCGTGGACGTCGCGGGTGCGGCCGCCGATCTGCGCCTGATGCTGGAACTCCCGGCAGTACGTGCCGCCTGCGGTCTCGTAAGTCTCGACCGGCGTGACGCTGCCGTAGTGGCCGGTATCGGGGTTGCGCCAGGGGGTCGGGCTGCCCGAGGGGGTGTACTCCAGCGCCTCGTACTCGGCGCGGCTCGCGTACACGCGATCGGCGCGATCGAGCGACTTGCCGGCCTCGTTGCCGAGGTAGGCACCGAGCAGGGTGCCGACCGAGGTCGCGACCAGCTGGCCGCGGCCACGGCCGAACTGGGTGCCGATCAGGGCACCGGTGCCGGCGCCGACCAGGGTGCCGACGGTCTGCTTGGGCCCGAGGTCGGAATTGGCGCACCCGACCAGAGCGAGAGCCACGAGGGCCATCGCGGCGAGACGGGGCAAGCTCTGCATGACCATCACTCCTGCACGACCATTCGTCGGTTGCGCACGAGGCTAGCGATCCCGCTTTGAACCCGTTCTGAACCGCGCGTTCAGGCGGCGTTCAGCTAGTGGTCTGGATCAGACAGATGATACCCATAGGGTCCGCCCAAAGGACCACTGGAATCATCGATGTGGTGGTTCGCGAGGCACCAAACGAAAGAACTCCTTCGTTTGGTTCGAACCACTAGGAGGCGCGGCGGAGGTCGGAGATCGCGGCGGCGGGGAGCGTGAGCAGCGCGCGCAGGCCGCCCCCTTCGGCCTCCTCGAGGACCAGGCGGCCGCGGTAGAGCTGGGCGAGGTCGGCCACGATCGCGAGGCCGAGCCCGTTGCCCGGCACCTGCTCGTCCAGGCGGCGGCCACGCTCGAGCACCTCGGCGCGGCGCGCGGGCGGCAGGCCGGGGCCGTCGTCCTCGATCGCGACCTGCAGCTGCTCGCCCGCGGGCTCGACCCGGACCGACACCCGCGCGCGCGCCCATTTGCACGCATTGTCCAGAAGATTGCCCAGCATCTCCTCCAGATCCTGGCGGGCGCCGCGAAACGCCAGCTCGGGCGGACAGGCGACCTCGATCACGAGCGCCTTGTCGGCATGGATCCGGCCGAGCGTGCGCCGGAGATCGTCGAGCACCGGCAGGACCTCGGTGCGGGCGCCGAGGATCGTGCCGGTGGCGATGGCGCGCGCGCGCGCCAGATGATGGTCGACCTGATGCCGCATCAGGGCGACCTGGCGGGTGACCAGATCGGCGAGCGGCCCATGGCTGCGGCGCGCCTCGTTGGTCAGCACGCTGAGCGGCGTCTTCAGGCCATGGGCGAGATTGCCGACGTGGGTGCGCGCACGCTCGACCAGCGCCTCGTTGTGATCGAGCAGGGCGTTGAGCTCGGTTGCCAGAGGCCCGATCTCGGCGGGGAAGTCGCCCTCGAGGCGCGCCGCCTTGCCGGCCCGGATGCCGCTCAGCGCCCGCCCCATCCGGCGCAGCGGTTCGAGCCCGAAGCGGACCTGAACCAGCACGGCGCCGACCACGCCGGCGAACAGCGCGCCGAGCGCGAAGATCAGGAGACGATTGAAGCTCTGCCGGTCCGCCTGGATCTCGCGGCGGTCGCCGGCAACCGCGTAGATGAAGGCCCCCTCCGCCCCGGGCAGGGTGATCGGCCGGACCAGGAGTCGTAAGGGCTGACCCTCGGGCCCCACCACGTCCCCCGTCGCGGTCGACCGCTCCGGAGCCGGGGCGGTCGGCAGGACCCCGTCCCACAGCGACGGCGAGCGTCGCAGCACCCGTCCGCCGTCGCTGATCTGCCAGTACCAGCCGGAGAGCGGCTGCTCGAAGCGCGGTTCGCCCAGCTGCGGTCGCAGCTGCAGCGCGCCATCCTCGGCCAGCTCGCTGCCCGCGACCAGGCCTTCGAGCAGGACGCCGAGGCGCACGTCGAAATTGCGCTCGACCGTGCGGCCGAACAGGGTGGACAGCGCGTAGCCGCCGGCGCTCAGCCAGATGGCGCACCAGACCGCCGCGCTCGCCACCAGACGAAAAGCCAGGGAGTTACGCTTCATCTGCGGCCGGCCGCAGCCGGTAGCCGAGCCCGCGCACGGTCTCGATCACCTCGGTCCCGAGCTTCTTGCGCAGCCGCCCGACGAACACCTCGATGATGTTGGAGTCGCGATCGAAATCCTGATCATAGAGGTGCTCGGTCAGCTCGGTGCGCGAGACCACCCGGCCGGGATGATGCATCAGGTAGGCGAGCAGGCGGTATTCCTGCGCGGTCAGCCTGACCGGTTGCCCCTGCACGCTGACCCGGGCGGAGCGGGTGTCCAGATGGATCGGTCCGCAGACCAGCTCGGCGGTGGCGTGGCCGGCGGCGCGCCGGACCAGCGCCCGCAGCCGCGCCAGCACCTCCTCCATGCGAAACGGCTTGGCGACGTAGTCGTCGGCGCCGGCATCGATCCCGGCGACCTTCTCGCTCCAACGATCGCGCGCGGTCAGGATCAGCACCGGCATGCCGCGGCCTTCGCGCCGCCAGCGCTCGAGCACGGTGATCCCGTCCATCACCGGCAGGCCGAGATCGAGCACCACGGCGTCGTAGGGCTCGTTGGCGCCGAGGTAGTGCCCTTCCTCGCCGTCGGGCGCCAGGTCGACGGCGTAGCCGGCATCGACCAGGGAGTCCTTCATCTGCCTCGCCAGGTCGGCATCGTCCTCGATCACCAGAACACGCATCGCCCTCTCCGCTGCTCGATGCTCAACGGACGTCGAGGATCCGGCCGGTGCGGGCGTCGGCGGTCACCTCGCGGACCTTGCCGTCATCGCCGAGCCACTTGACCCGATACACCGGGGGGTCCTCACGCTCGTTCAGCTGGGCGTCCAGCGCCCGACCCGGATAGCGCTGTCCGATCCGCTTCAGGACCGCGCCGAGCGGCTGCACGCTCTCCGCCTGCGCGACGATCGAGCCGGACCGGTGCGGCACGGCCCACGCCGGCCCCGACGCCACCGCCAGAGCCAACCAAAGGACGACGAGCCCGAGCAGGCGCATGGTCGCAAGCACTAGTGCACCTCCGATGAATGGCGTGTGAATGTCACGCTCAGGCGCCGTTCAAGCGACGAGGGCCACGATCATCGCATCTTCGCAACCGCTCAAGGAGGCGATCCATGCGTAAGATGCTGCTGCTCGCGGCGACCCTTGGCGCCTGTGCCCTGATGCCGGCGTCGGCCTCGGCCAACGGCCACGATTGGGGCCTTCGACATGTCGCGTCCTCGCTCGGCCTCAAGATCATCGTGCACGATGCGCCGAAGGTGGTGCAGTACCGCCATCATCCCAGGCGGCATCTGCGACCGCAGCCCTGGTACCGACACTTCAACCATCATGCGCCGAGATGGCGCTGGCACAAGCCATCGCGTCCCAAGCCGTGGCATTTCCATCGGCACGGGGGCGATCACCAACGGTGGGTCCGCGGGCCCGGTCGGCACGGTGGCCCGGCGCTGCGACACCACCCGCCACGAGGCAAGCCCTTCGGGCACGGCCGTCCCCATCACCGGGATCGCGATCGCTAGCGCATTGTTCGATCAGCTCGCACCGCCCGCTCCCCCTCCCAACCACCCCAAGGGTACCATCGGTGGGTGGTTGGGAGGGGGAGCGGACCGGGGCCGCGGGTCCACCCAAGGCGAAAATGGTCTAGCCGGCCCAGATCGCGGGCA
>JBOHKK010000317.1:0-7272 GCA_050729115.1 Geminicoccaceae bacterium
GGGCATGGAGATAAAGTCCGGTGCCGCCGACCACGATCGCGGGCCGGCGCGCCGCCCGCGCTTCCTCGAGCGCGGCAGCCGCCAGCTCGAGCCAGCGGCCGGCCGAGGCCGGATCCTCGGCATCCAGGACGCCGTAGAGCCGATGGGGCGCGCGCGCCTCGTCCTCGGGCGTCGGCCGCGCGGTCAGGATCCGCAGGTCGCGGTACAGCTGCATGCTGTCGGCGTTGATGACCATGCCGCCGACCTTCTCGGCCAGCCGCAGGGCCAGCGCCGACTTGCCGCTCGCGGTCGGGCCGGCGATGACGTACAGCCCGGTCATGCAACCGTCGCTTGCATGGGCGGGGCGGTTCGAGGACAGTCCGCGCCATGGCCGACGTCGTGTGTCTGATCGCCGATCCGACGCGCGTGCCTCTCGAGCAGGCGGTGGTGAGCGGGCTCTGCCGCGCGCTCGGCGGCACCGAGCATTGGCTGGCCGAGGCGGAGGCGTGCGACATCCTGGTCGAGGACGCCGCGCGCCGGGAGATCCTCGCGCGGCTCGCGGCGGCCCTGCCGGAGCCATCCTGCGACGTCGCCGTCCTGCCGGCGAAGGAGCGCCGCAAGCGCCTTCTGGTCAGCGACATGGATTCGACCATGATCACGGTCGAATGCATCGACGAGCTGGCGGATTACCTCGGGGTCAAGCCGGAAGTCAGCGCGATCACGCGGCGCGCGATGAACGGCGAGCTCGACTTCGTCGCGGCGCTGCGGGCACGGGTCGCCCTGCTCGAAGGCTTGCCGGTCGACGTGTTCGATGAGGTGTTCCGCGAGCGCGTGAAGGTCATGCCAGGCGCTCGGACGCTGGTGCGGACGATGCACGCCTGGGGGGCCCGGGCGGCGCTGGTCTCGGGCGGCTTCGTGCCGTTCGCCGAAAGGGTGCGCGCCGCGATCGGCTTCGACATCGCTCAGGCGAACCGGCTGGAGACCCTGAACGGCCGTTTGACCGGGCGCCTGCTCGGCCCGGTCCGGAGTCCCGAGAGCAAGCTGGCCCTGCTCCGGCAGTTGACGCGGGTGCTTCGGTTGCGGCCGGCGGAGACGCTGGCGGTCGGCGACGGCGCCAACGATCTGCCGATGCTCGAAGCCGCGAGCCTGGGCGTGGCGTTTCGTCCCAGCCCCGCGGTCGCGGCGGTCGCCCCCATAGCCGTGAGGTGGGGCGATCTCACCGCGCTGCTCTACCTCCAAGGCGTCGCAAAGAGCGGCTTTCAGCTGGGCTGAGCGGCACGGTCGGGCCCGGATCGGCTCGCGCCGCGGCGGCGCCAGGGCGCCCGCAGCGGCGAACGGGCCCGCTATTCGGTCTCGGGGAAGCGCAGCGCGACGAAACGCAGATCCCCCTGGCGATCGATCAGCAGCAGAACCGACTTCTTGTCCTCCTGCTGGGCCTGGTTGACCTTGGCCTGGACCTCGGGCGGCGAGTTCACCTCCTCCTGTCCGACCTCGACGATCACGTCGCCGGGGCGCAGGGTCTCGGCGCCCGCCGGGCTACCTGCGAGCACATCGACGATCACCACGCCGTTGGCGTCCGGGCCCAGCTCGTAGCGCGCGCGCAGCTCCTCGTTGATGGTCGCGACGGTCACGCCCAGCGATGCGATCTCAGCCGAGCTCGGCGTGTCCGCGCCGCCCTCGGTGAGCGCCGCCAGCTCGTCCTCCTCGGGCAGCTCGCCGAGCGTCACCTGGACGTCCTGCTTCTCGCCCCGGCGCCAGATCGCGACCTCGACCTCCTTGCCGATCGGCGTCTCGGCCACGATCCGCGGCAGACCACGCATGCGATCGATCTTCTTCTTGTCGAACTCGAGGATCACGTCGCCAGGCTCGATCTTGGCGGCCTCGGCTGGGCCATCCGGCGTCACGCTGGCGACCAGCGCGCCTTCTGCCTCGTCGAGCCCGAGGCTCTCCGCGATCTCCTCGGTGACGGTCTGGATGCGCACGCCCAGCCAGCCGCGCTTGACCCGCCCGTCCTCCTTCAGGGACTCGATCACCGGTAGCGCGAGATTGGACGGAATCGCGAAGCCGATGCCGACATTGCCGCCGCTCGGCGAGAAGATCGCGGTGTTGATCCCGATCACCTCGCCGTCCAGGTTGAAGCTGGGCCCCCCGGAGTTGCCGCGGTTGATCGGCGCATCGACCTGCAGGAAATCGTCGTAGGGTCCGGCCCGAATGTCACGCGAGCGCGCGGAGATGATCCCCGCCGTCACCGTGCTGCCGAGCCCGAAGGGATTGCCGATCGCGATCACCCAGTCGCCGACCCGCACGGTGTCGCTGTCGGCGAAGGTCACCGCCGGAAACGGGCGGTCCCCCTCGATCTTCAACAGCGCGAGATCGGTCTTCGAGTCGCGCCCGACCAGCTCCGCCTCGAAGGTGCTGTCGTCGCTGAACACGACCTGGATCTCATCGGCCTCGGCGATGACGTGGTTGTTGGTGACCACGTACCCTTCCGCGTCGACCACGAACCCCGAGCCCAAGGAGGACTGACGCCGTGGCATCTGGTCCGGCGGCCGGTCCCGATCGAAGAACTCCCTGAAGAAGTCCTCGAAGGGCGATCCGGGCGGTGGCTCGGGGAATGGGAACTCCGGCATCTCGCCCCGCTCGATCGCCTTGGTGGTCGAGATGTTGACCACGGCGGGGGCCACGCGCTCGACGATCTCGGCGAAGCTCACCGGCGGCGGAGCAGCATGCGCGGCCCACGGGACGTTCACCAGAAAAGCCACCAGCAACGTCCGACGATATCCCGGGCAACCGCTGGACATCGTCAGAAGTGGGGCAAGGACTCTCACCAGGCGCATCAACGTTTCTCCGCGGGATCTGCCACCCTATCGCCGTAGTCGAATTCGTTCGAGGGGAGACGCCAAGGTCTCCTTCCGGGGGGACGCCTTCAACAGCTTGTCACGCCGACGCCGGAAGTCAATGCCGATGGCCGGACGGTCGCGTCTCTTGGGGATTCACCCCCGCACCAGCCAGACCAGCAGCACGCCCGCGGCAACCGCGAGCAGCCCGCCGAGCCGCAGTTGCTCATCGGCAAGGCCGAGCGCCAACGCCGCGGCACGTTTCATCGCCCCGGGCGAAACCGCCCAGAGCAGCCCTTCGAGCACCAGCACCAACGCCACCGCCGTGGCCAGATCGATCATCGCCCCAAGACCTCGACTTTACCGTTCGGCGGCGGCGACAGTTAGCAGGGTCAGGTCTCGACGGCCAGTGCCCGGAGCCTCTCGAGCCTGGGGCTGCCAGCTCTTGAGCAAGCGTCGGCGAAGCCACGCCCGGTCCTAGTCGATGGCTGTCGCCGGCGCCGGCGGCTGCGCCGCCGAGGTCGCCTCCTCGATCGGCGCCGGGTGGACCACGGCGCGGGCCTCCTCGCCGCCCTCGGAGTCCTGGTCCGCGGAGTCTTGCGCAGGAGCGCTCGCCTGCTCGACCGGCGGCAGGGTCGGGCTGTCGAAGAAGCGGAAGAACTCGCTGTCGGGCGACAGCACGAAGCTGGTGTTGTCGTCGCCCAGGGCCGTCCGATAGGCCTGCATCGAGCGATAGAAGGTGAAGAAGTCGACGTCCCGGCTGACCGCATCGGCAAAGATCCGCACGGAGTTGGCGTCACCCTCGCCGCGGATGATCTCGCTCTCCCTTTGCGCCTCGGCGATGATCACCCGCCGCTCGCGATCCGCGCGCGCACGGATGCGCTGCGCCAACTCGGCGCCCTGGGCCCGCAGCTCCTTCGCCTCACGCTCGCGTTCGGTCTGCATCCGGCGATAGATCGCCTGGCTGTTCTCGGGCGGCAGGTCGGCGCGCTTGATCCGGACGTCCACGATCTCGATGCCGAACTGCTGGGCCTCGACATTGGCGGATTCCCGGATCCGGTTCATCAGCGCGATCCGGTCCGCCGACAGCACGGTGAAGAGCGGCACCTCGCCGAGCACCTTGCGCATCGACGCATCCAGAATCGGGCTGATGCGCCCGCGCAGCACGGCCTCATCGCTGACCGTCTGGTAGAAGAGCAGCGGATCGACGATCCGGTAGCGGGCGAAGGAATCCACCACCAGGCGCTTCTGATCGCCGAGAATCACCTCTTGCGGCTCGGCAGCGAAGTCGAGCACCCGGCGGTCGATGTAGACGGCGTTCTGAATGAAGGGCAGCTTGACGTGCAGGCCCGGCTCCTTGATCACCCGCTTCGGGTCGCCGAACTGCAGCACCAGCGCCTGCTGGGTCTGGTGCACCGTGAACAGCGCACTGAGGGCGACCACGAGGACGACCGCCGCGAGCGCGCCGAGCCCGATCAGGAGGTTGCGGTTCATTGCTGCTCTCCCTCGCCCAGGCTCTGTTCAACACCGGTGCGCTCTCGAGCCCGCCGCTCGAGTTCCGGCAACGGCAGATAGGGCACGACCCCGGAGCTGCTCGCGGCGCCATCGATCACGACCTTGTTCATGTCGCGCAGGACCTCTTCCATGGTCTCCAGGTAAATCCGCCTGGTGGTCACGTCCTGCGCTTTGACGTACTCGTCGTACACCGCAATGAAGCGCTGGGCGTCACCCTCCGCCAGGGCCACCACCTCCTGACGATAGGCCTGGGCTTCCTGGAGGATGCGCTCGGCGTCGCCGCGCGCCCGCGGCAGAATGTCGTTGGCGTACGCCTCCGCCTCGTTCTGCAGCCGCTCGCGGTCGGCCTGCGCCCGCTGCACGTCGCGAAACGCGTCGATCACCTCGCTCGGCGGGTCGACCTTCTGCAGCTGCACCTGAGTCACCAGAACGCCGGCGCCGTACTCGTCAAGGATCTGCTGGGTCTGCTCGCGCGCCGCCAGCTCGATGGCGCCGCGGCCCTCGGTGGTCGCCTCGACGATCGGCGTCTTGCCGATGATCTCCCGCATCACGCTCTCGGCGACCGCCTTGACCGTGGATTCCGGGTCGCGGACGTTGAACAGGAACTCGCCGGCGTCCTTGATCTGCCAGAGCAGGACGAAGTTGATGTCGACGATGTTCTCGTCGCCGGTCAGCATCAGGCTCTCGTTGGGGACGTCGCGGCTCGAGCTGCCGTTGCCCTGGTCCGACGCCCCGCGGAATCCGACCTCCACCCGGTTCACCCGGGTGACCTTGGGCGTGAACACGCTTTCGATCGGCGACGGCAGATGCCAGTTGAGGCCCGGCTGCGTGGTCTTGATCCATTCGCCGAAGCGCAGGACCACGCCTTGCTCGTCGGGCAGCACGCGATAGAAGCCACTGGCCAACCACAGCGCCAGCACGATCAAGGGGATCAGCACCAGGCCGCGCCGGCTGCTCCCGAAACCGCCGCCACCGCCACCGCCACCGCCTGGGAAGAGGCGCTTGACCCTTTCCTGGCTGCGCCGGAGCAGCTCCTCGAGGTCGGGCGGCTGTTGCCCGCCGCCCCCCGGACGTCCACCCCAGGGACCCTGGCCGCCGCCGCCCTGCCAGCCGCCTCCTTGGTTGCTCCACGGCATGACTCGCCACCTCTCGCTCTTTGCGGGAATTGCTCGTCGGGGCTTTGCCCGCGTTACGCGCTCCTCTATATCACGAGGATCGAAAGTGCCAGGGGCGAGCTTGGCCCGAACGGGTGCTGCTTGCGAGACATATCGTGCCGGGGGCGGGAGGGTTCAACCGTGGCGCAGATCACCAAGGAGCAGGTTCTCGATGCGCTCGGCGGCGTGATCGACCCCGAGCGGGGCCAGAACGTGGTCGCGCTGGCGATGGTCTCGGGCATCGTCATCAAAGGCAGCAACGTCGGCTTTGCCCTCGAGGTCGAGGCGAGCGAGGCGGCGGCGAAGGAGCCCCTGCGCCTGGCCTGCGAGCAGGCGGTGCTGGCGCTGCCCGGGGTCACCTCGGCGACCGCGGTGCTCACCGCAGAGCGCGCTCCGGGCGGCGCCCAGGCCCGGCCGAGCCCAAGTCCGATGGCGCGGGGCGCGCCGGCGACCGACCCGAAAACCCTGGGCGGCAAGCCCGCTCTGCCCGGCATCCGCGCGGTGGTCGCGGTGGCCTCCGGCAAGGGCGGGGTCGGCAAATCGACCACCTCCGTCAACTTCGCCCTCGCGCTGGCGCGCCGCGGCCAAAGGGTCGGGCTGCTCGATGCCGACATCTACGGGCCGTCGCAGCCGCGCATGCTGGGCATCACCGGCAAGCCGCGCAGCGCCGACGGCAAGAAGCTGATGCCGATGTCGAACTATGGCGTGCGCGTGATGTCCATGGGCTTTCTGGTCGACGAGGATGCGCCGATGATCTGGCGCGGCCCCATGGTCCAGAGCGCGATCCAGCAGATGCTCACGGACGTCGAGTGGGGCGAGCTGGACTTTCTGGTGGTCGATCTCCCGCCCGGCACCGGCGATGCCCAGCTGACCATGGCCCAGCGGGTGCCGCTCGCGGGCGCCGTGATCGTCTCGACGCCTCAGGACATCGCGCTCCTGGACGCGCGCAAGGCGCTCAACATGTTCCGCAAGGTCGACGTGCCGGTGCTCGGCATCGTCGAGAACATGAGCTACTTCGTCTGCCCGCACTGCGGCGGCCGCGCCGAGATCTTCAGCCACGGCGGCGCCCGTCGGACGGCGGAAAAGTTTGGCGTGGACTTCCTCGGCGAGATCCCGCTCGACCTCCTGATCCGGGAGGCGACCGATGCCGGGCGGCCGCCGGTGATCTCCCATCCCGACGGCCCGCAGGCACAGCCCTACCTGGCGCTCGCGGACGCGGTGATCGCCAAGCTCGGCAGCGCATCCGGGACCCAGCAAAAGTCTTTCCCGAAGATCGTGTTCGAGAACTGAGCGCCGGCTCGCGCGCGTCGGTCGCGTGGGCCGAAGCTTCGGGTGGGATGGCTCGTGCGCCGATCCGCTGCGCGGTCCGCCATGCCCGGCCGCCACCGTGAGCGCAAGCGGAGCCCAGCGGGCCAGCTCGCGGCTGCGTGCGCGAGGCGCTGGGTGCGGCCCGCTGGGCACACGAAGCGCCTCCTCAGCCTGCGCTCTCACGCGTTTGTGGGGAGGACGTACTCGGCGGGCCAGGTTGCCTGGAAAGCGGGCAGGGCCTCGCAGCGCTCGGACAGGCCATCGAGGCCGGGGTGGCGGCCCGGCGGCAGGAGCTCGGGATCGGCCATCCGCACGTAGCGGATCATGCAGGCGGCGGTGATCTGCGCCTGGTCGAGCGGCGCCCCGTCCGGCCAGGGCTCGGCCGCGAGCGCGGCGATCGCGCCTGCGCCCTGGGTCCGGCAGCGCTCCATCCACGCCGGCCAGCGCAGCGCCGGCGGCCGGATCATGCGCTCGTAGGC
>JBOHKK010000318.1:0-7269 GCA_050729115.1 Geminicoccaceae bacterium
CCCCAAGGGTACCATCGGTGGGTGGTTGGGAGGGGGAGCGGGCCGGGGCCGCGGGTCCACCCAAGGCGAAAATGGTCTAGTGCCCTGACGCATGCGCATGATTCCATGGTCATTGCCGGGCATCCTCGGGCGCGACCCGGTCCTCGGGCGGGAGCCCGATCCTCTCTCCAATGCCTGGCTTGGCGCGTCGCATGCCCTGGCGCGTGGTTGCCATCGGACCGCCGTCGGTGAGACGTGGCATGACGACTCGTGAGCCGATCGGCGTGCCCAAGGTCGTCCTGGTGACCGGCGGCGCGCAGGGGCTGGGCGCGGCGGTGTGCCGGCAGATGGCGGCGCGCGGCTGGACGGTCGCGATTGCCGACATCAACCAGGCCGACGCCCACACGGTCGCCGAGGCCTGCACCGGCGCGGGCGGCGCGGCCTTCGCGCTCGGCGTCGATCTCGCAACCGCAGAGGGCCCGACCACGATGGTCGAGGCGGCGGTGCGCCGGGGCGGGCGGCTCGACGTGCTCGTCAACTGCGCCGCTGCAGCGCCGGCCGAAGCGTTCCTCGACATGACCGCCCACGCCTGGGAGCAGGCGCTGCTGGTCAACGTCCGCGCGGTGGCGCTCGCGGTGGCCGCCGCCGGGAAGGCCATGAGAGCGCAGGGCGGCGGCCGGATCGTCAACGTCACCTCGGCGGCGGCGCGCATGGCGCTGCCCGACTATGCCGCCTACGCCGCGACCAAGGCCGCGGTCGACTCGCTGACCCGCGCGGCCGCGGTCGCCCTTGCGCCGCACGGCATCCGGGTCAACAGCCTCTCGCCCGGCATGATGGACACGCCCTTGCAGCAGCGCACGGAAGCGATCTTCTGCGAGCTCGCGGGCCGGAGCGACCTCGAGGCGTTCAAGGCCGAGCGCACCGCCCGCATCCCGCTCGGCCGCCGCAGCGACCCCGAGGAGATGGCGGCCGTGATCGTCTGGCTCGCGACCGAGGCGCCCGACTACATGACCGCGGCCCGGCTCAACGTCACCGGCGGCCTCGACAAGGACTGACGGCTTACACGTCCTCGCTGACAGGAGTCGCCAAAACGCGTGCTGCTATCGTTTGACGCCGCCATGCATGGTTTGAGCGAGGTGTTCAACCCTCCTGTCCCAATCGGGAAACATGTCGAGGCACTGAAGCGAGTGGATGCTCAGCTCTGGCCCAAACGCCAGTCCGGGATTTCGCAATCATCAAGGCGGATAGGGATGAACCACGACGTATTCATTGATTTGCGCCGCACCTCCTTGCTCGCGAGATGAAGCTCCTCGTTCATGTACGAACTGCTTCTCGCAGCGTAAGCCTGCGAGAAGCAGGCGACGAAGAAGGCACCGGAGCGTATCGCGCCCGCGATGGCTTCCTCCCATCGTTGCCCCGGCTTGATCTGGTGGCGGTCGATCCACGTCTCGATGCCGCGTGCCTTGAGATCGGTTGCCAGGCGCTCGACGCGGTCGGCATCCTCTCGAACATGCGAGAGAAAGACGTGGGGTTTCGGCGGTGGCGTTTTCGTGTTCTGCGGAGGCTCTGCCATCGCCCAGCCCTTCGGCGATAACCCGAGAATGTCCCGACCCGCATCGTGTTCGACAATTGCCTCCGTCACCGCGTGTTCGATGAGCCTCGTGACCCGATCGCCATCAACAGCCCCTACAATCCCGGCCAAGGTTTCGGGCCACGGACACGGAAGGCGTCCGAAGCGGTCGTCACCCAGTTGCCCTGCAAGCCAGCGCGCAAGGTATTCCAGTTGTCGTGGAATCGCAGGAAGGGGTTGCTGTACCAGCTCATCGAGATTGGCGCTGCTTACGAAAAGCCATTCCGCCTCCGACGTGTTGGAGCGGATTGCGTGGCTGAGCCGCGCCCGCGAGCGAGGATCATCATCGAGCCGGCTTCTAAGCAGGGCAAGAGCGGTCCCCGATATTGCGAACGGGCCGCAACGCGTGCAACGCACCTGCTTTCTGTCGCCGTTCTGGCCCCGCTCAGCCGTGCTTAGGCAAACCGGACAGTGGTCGTTGTCAGCCATAAGAGTCCTAATGAAGAGATAGAATCCTTAGGTCGGACGATCCCGAGCGCTGAGAAAGCATTATGTCACGCCCAGGTAATCGCGCTTGCCGATGGCGAGGCCGCAGTGGCGCAGGATGGCGTAGGCGGTCGTGACGTGGAAATAGAAGTTGGGCAGCACGAAGCTCACGAGGTACTGCTGGCCCTTGAAGCGGAGCTCGCGGCTGCCGGCGGTGAGCGCGATGTCGCGCTCTTCCGAGCCGTCGATGTCGTCCGGATCGAAGCTCTGCACGAATTCGATCGTCCTGGCGATGCGCGCCCGGAGATCGGCGAAGGTGGCCTCGTCGTCGGCGTACTTGGGGATCTCGACCCCGGCGAGGCGGGCGCAGCAGCCCTTGGCCTGATCGGTCGCGATCTGGACCTGGCGGGTCAGCGCGAACATGTCGGGCGCGAGGCGCCAGCCGAGCAGGACCGCGGGGTCGATCTTGCGCTCCGCGGCAAAGGCCTCGGCCTTGTCCAGGATGGCCGAGAGGCTGTTCAGCATCTGGAGGAAGATCGGAACCGAGGCCTGATACATCGACATCGTCATGGCGTGCACCGCGAATGCGTGGTTGAGGGGCGGAGAAATCTGCGCCGGACGTGGGTGCGGTGCAAGAGGCTTCCAGAGTCACCGGCGCACGGGTGAAGCCCCCGGAAAGGGCGACGACGCCGGGCTCACGTCGCGAGGTCCTGGCCGCCGGCAGAGTCGCCCCGTCACAGGCGATAGAGCCGCAGGGCGTTGTCGTGGAACAGTTGCCGGCGCTCGGGCTCGGAGAAGTCGGCGGTGATCCGGTCGAACGCGGTCCAGATCGCATCGTAGTCGCTGTGCAGGCGGTCGACCGGGAAGTTGGAGGCGAACATGCAGCGCTCGGTGCCGAAGATCTCGATCGTGTCGAGCACGAACGGGCGGATGCTCTCGGCCGTCCAGTCGTGGTCGAACATCGCGAGCCCGGAGATCTTGGCCGCGACGTTCGGCCTCTCCGCGAGCGCCCGCATGCCGCGGCGCCAGCTCTCGACGTAGTCGGGCTCGCGCCGATGGGGCAGGCCGGCGTGGTTGAGCATCACCTGGATGTTCGGAAAGGCGCCGGCGAGCTCCGCGGCATCGGCCATCTGATGGCAGTAGACCTGGAGATCGAACGACAGGCGGTACTTCTCGAGCAGCGCGTAGCCGCGGCGCCAGTTGGGGTCGCGCAGCCAGTCGCCGCGGTCGGTCATGCAGTAAAGCGGCTCGCCCTCGATGTAGTTCACCATGAAGCGGATTGCGCGCACGTTCGGGTAGCGGCAATGCCGCTCGAGCACCGCCTCGACCCCGGGGTCGGCGAGATCGGCGAACGCGACGATCGCGTGCGGAAAGCCGCGCCCCGCGGGATCGTCGGCCAAGCCCTGCAGCCACGCCGTCTCCAGAACCGGATCCTCCATCGCGGCCTGCAGATGAACCGACTTCACCAGGTCCTGATTGCGGGCGTCCTCCAGAAAGTCGGAGAGCCGATAGCTGCGCCGGATCGGCTCGAGGTCGCCCGCCGGATGCGGCGCGGGGTTCGCGAGCCAGGGATAGTGGTGCTTCTCGAGA
Organism: Geminicoccaceae bacterium; assembly: GCA_050729115.1. Lineage (GTDB taxonomy): Bacteria > Pseudomonadota > Alphaproteobacteria > Geminicoccales > Geminicoccaceae > JBKPNX01. Next base: position 3,626 of record JBOHKK010000318.1, read on the forward strand.
TCCCAGAGATGGTGATGCGCGTCGATGATCTGCATCGCTTCGCCCTACTCGAACACGTGGTGCGCCGTGCGGTTTCTCTCGATGAAGTCCCAGTCGTAGGCGACGCCGAGCCCGGGGCCGTCTGGCACCGGAAAGCAGCCGTCGGCGCCGACGTCCTCGAGCAGGTCGCTGTAGCCGCAGGTGTAGACCGGCGGCATGGCGTTCGGCATGTCCGGGCCGACCAGCGCCTGCTCGTAGAAGTGGGTGTTGCGGATCGCGGCGATGCAGTGGCGGTGCGCCGGGCCCGAGGCGTGGAGCTGGACGTCGAGGCCGAGCGCCTCGCACAGGTGCGCGATCTTGATCGCGCCGGTGATACCCATGTCGTATTCGGGGTCGGCGTGGACCATGTCGCAGCCGCCCATGACCACGAAGCTGGCCTTCTGCTCGAGGCCGCGCACGTGCTCGGTGATCAGAAGCGGCGTCCTCAGTTTCTCCCGTAACGTCTTGTGGCCGAAAGCAGAGACGGCGGCATCGCGGTACGGATCCTCGTACCAGAAATAGCCCGCCTCGTCGCACGCCCGGCCGACGTAGAGCGCGTCCAGGAAGGTGCGCAGCTCGCACGCCGGATCGATCATCAGCGCCATGTCGTCGCCGACCCGGGCGCGCACGCCCAGGACGTTGTTCGCCTCGCGCCGGCGGTCGCCGTCGTGCCAGCCGTGGATCTTGAAGCCGGCGTAGCCGAGTGATTTGCAGGCTTCTGCGAAGTCGGCGAACGCCGCCGGGCTGTCGAGGCCGCCCGGCTGGTCCTGGCCGTGGTAGGTGCTGGCGTAGGTGGGCAGGCGGGCGCGAAAGCCGCCCAGCAGCCTGGCGATCGGGACGCCGTACTTCTTGCCGGCGAGGTCCCAGAGCGCGATGTCGAGGGGGCCGTGGCCCATGTGGTCGTAGGCGCGCAACTCGCGCTTCAGGTCGTCGTAGATCTGCTCCCGTGCCTCCGGGTCACGGCCGAGCAGATGCGGGGCGAGCATGATGCTCTGGGCCATGGCCGAGAGCGTGCCGACCCAGTGGGTCACATACTCGCCGACGAGGCCGTCGTCGGTCCGGATGCGCACCGCGTAGCGGCTCGCCTTGACCTTGCTGCCCTTCTGGTAGACCCAGTTGCCGACGCCCTGGGCGCCGTGCGCCGGCAGCCCGAGGTTCGGCACCTCGTAGGTAAAGGCGTGGATCTCGACCCGATCGATCCTGCTCATTGGCCTCGCGCTCCGCGGCCTTCTCCCCTGGCGGCATTCAATACCAGCGACGTGGCACCTGACAACCGAAGTGCCCGGGCGCGACGAGCGGAGGCTTCGGCGCGAGGCCAGCGCACGGCCTTCTCGGGCCGGCCCTCCCGGCCCGACGATCGCTGGAGGCCGGGGCCTTGCGCCATTGCGGGGTCCAGGCGTCGGATGGCACGCAAGGAACGAAGGCATCCGGATCGCCGAGATCGTGACCCACCTCCCGCGGCGCGCCGGTGAGCGCGGCTGCGCACCCTAAGAGAAGGACGATCCCGGGCGAACAAAGGCTCGAACTTCGTGAGCCTGGTATGACAACCGCTGCGCCCGATCCTCGGACCGCTCGCTCGCGCGCCGGGTTGCGAGAGCCCTCCCACAGGACTAGTCTAAAGTCTAGACCGGATTGGAGCCGACCATGACGACGGTGACCGCATACGAGGCCAAGACGCATCTGCCTCGCCTGATCCGGGCGGTCGAGCGCGGCGAGACGGTGATCATCACCCGCCATGGCAAGCCGGTCGCCAAGCTCGCTCCGGTCGAGGACCAGCGGGCGGACGTGGCCGAGGTGATCGAGCGAATGAAGCGCGCGCGGGCGCGGCGTCCCAAGGTGTCTGTCGAGGAAATCCTCGCGTGGCGACACGAAGGCCACAAGTACTGATGGTCCTGGTCGTCGATGCTTCGGTCGTCGGCTGCTGGTGTTTTCCAGACGAGGCCGACCCGATTGCCGACGTGGCCTTCGATCAACTCGGCGCCACAACGGCGGTAGTCCCGGCGCTTTGGTGGTTCGAGGTGCGCAACCTGCTTCTCGTCAACGAGCGCCGTGGTCGTCTCGATGCTGCGGGAACCGCCGAGTTCCTGGCTGACCTCGGGCGCCTTCCAATCCACATCGATCGGGAGCCGGACAGCGACGCGATCCTCGCCCTGGCGCGGGCGCACCGGCTGACCTTCTACGACGCCGCCTATCTCGAGCTGGCGCGGCGGCTGGACGCGCCGCTGGCCACCCTCGACCGGCAGCTTGCCGCGGCCGCCCGGGGCGCCGCGGTGCCGCTGCTCGCGGAGGAGGCGTGATCTCGACCGCGCGATGCTCACGCCAGCCAGCGTGAGAGGTCGCGCCGGGTGATGTCCTGGAGCTCGAGGATGTCGGTGCGAAACTCCGCCAGGAGCGCCCGGCGCAGATCGGGCGACATCGTGGGCTTGCTCAACTGGCGGCTGCGCCAGGCATCCTGCGCGGACGCTGCCCGTCGCCCGAACGCCTCCGGCAAGGCGCGTCGCAAGGTTCGGGTGAGGACGTTCTTGTGGAGTAGCGGCTGCAGGACGCCGTGCCTGGGCACGCCCGACGCATTGTGGCGCACGGAGGTCTCGGGAACGAAGGTGTCGTCGACCTCGAGGAAAGGCGAACAGCTCGCGCATGAAACCCGCGGCGTCCGCCTCCAGATCGTCGAACAGAACGATTGCGATCCGCGACCGATCGAACACCCGCAGATACGGTTTCAGGTGGCGGGCGTACAATCCCGTCCGGACGTAGAACCTGCCCCCCAGCTCCAGCGACGGCTCGAACCCGCCCCGCTTCTCGTCCTCGACTGCCTGCTCGAACGAACGGGTTTCGCGCCCGTCGCGCACGCGCATCCAGTACGCCGAGAACGCCCGCTCGACCGGGTCGCGCAGGACCGCGATCAGCCTGGCCCGGGGCAAGTGGCGGCGGATGTGGTCCGCGGCGGGCGGATCGGTGCGATAGAGGTGCGAAGCCTCGCCGATCGCCGTCTCGCTCGATACCTCGCGAAACAGCGCGCGGTAGGCCTCGAGGCTCTGCACCGGCAGGCTCGCTTTCGGGACGTACGGCAGGATCTCCGGGTTGTTTGCGGCATGGACGAAGAAATTGGTCTCCTTGATCGGGCTGACGAAGACCAGCGGGTGCTGCCTCAGGTAGTTGTAGACCGAGGTGGTCCCGGCTTTCTGGCTGCCGATGATCAAAAAGTTGGGCAACGTCATCGACGCTGACCGCCGTTCGGATCGAGCCACGCCGGCAGCCCGATCCGACCCGCCGGGCTAACAAGAAACTAACGACTGATCATGCTGCCGAGGGCGCTGTCATCCTAGCATCAGTTTCATGCGCTGCGGGTCGAGGCCATCGGTGACAACTAGAAAGAAACTCGGACGTCACGCTCGGCACTGTCATTGCGAGGAGCGCAGCGACGAAGCGATCCACGACGCCGCTCCTGGATCGCCACGGGCGCTGGCGCGCCCTCGCGATGACGTTGGGCAAACGCCCGGCGGTGCGGCGCCCCAATGTGATGCGCCGGGGTCGGCTCTGCCGGTAGCAATTGATACTGATCCTGCGAGGTCCTGACCTCCGGGATCGGTATCGCGCGCGGGGTCGGCTGGTTGGCCGCGCGCCCC
>JBOHKK010000319.1:0-7158 GCA_050729115.1 Geminicoccaceae bacterium
CACCGAAGGAGAAGCCGCAGATGCCGCGCTGGTCGTAGGCCTGCTCGCCGAGCTCCATGTGGCTGGTCGGGATGACGAAGCGATCCTCGTAGTCGGCGATCGCCATGTAGCGGTACATCTCCTCGATCTGGTACTCGGACAGCCCGACCCGCTCGAGAATCCCGGCATCGAGCACGCCGTCGACGTGCTTGCGCCGCATGTACGCCCGCATCGCCAGCATCCGCTCGAGCGCGAGCGCGACCGGCGCCTCGTCGCCCGCGGTCAGGAGGTTGGCGAGGTACTTGAGCGGGATGCGCAGCGAGCGTACATCCGGCATCCGGTCGTCTTCGAGATCGATGTCGCCGTTCTCGGCCGCCGACTGGATCGGGCTGAGCGGCGGGATGTACCAGACCATGGGCAGGGTCCGGTACTCCGGGTGCAGGGGAAAGGCGACCTTCCAGTCCACCGCCATCTTCCAGACCGGCGAGAGCTTGGCAGCCTCGATCCAGTTGTCGGCCACGCCGTCGCGACGTGCCTGGATCTGGATCTCGGGATCGTTCGGGTCGAGGAACAGGCCGAGCTGAGCTTCGTACAGATCGGTCTCGTTCGGCACGCTCGCCGCCTCCTCGATGCGGTCGGCGTCGTACAGCAGCACGCCGAGATAGCGGATCCGCCCGACGCAGGTCTCGGAGCAGACGGTCGGCAGCCCCGCCTCGATGCGCGGGTAGCAGAAGATGCACTTCTCGGACTTTCCTGACTGCCAGTTGTAATAGATCTTCTTGTACGGACAGCCGGAGACGCACATCCGCCAGCCGCGGCACTTCTCCTGATCGATCAGGACGATGCCGTCCTCCTCGCGCTTGTAGATCGCGCCCGACGGGCAGACCGCGAGACAGGACGGGTTCAGGCAGTGCTCGCACAGCCGCGGCAGGTAGAACAGGAAGGTCTGCTCGAACTGGCCGTAGATCTCCTTCTCGACCTTCTCGAAGTTCTGGTCGCGCGCGCGCTTTTCGAACTCGCCGCCCAGGATCTCCTCCCAGTTCGGGCCCCATTCGATCTTGCGCATGCGCTCGCCGGTGAGCTGCGAGATCGCGCGCGCGGTCGGCGCGGCTTCGGACTCGGGCGCGTTGTGCAGGTAGGCGTACTCGAAGTCGAACGGCTCGTAATAGTCGTCGATCTCCGGCATGTACGGGTTGGCGAAGATGTTGGCGAGGATCCGCCACTTGCCGCCCATGCGCGGCTCGATCTTGCCGTTCGCCTTGCGCCGCCAGCCGCCTTTCCACTTGTCCTGGTTCTCCCAGTCCTTGGGATAGCCGATGCCCGGCTTGCTCTCGACGTTGTTGAACCAGTGGTATTCGGCGCCCTCGCGCGTCGTCCACACCTGCTTGCAGGTCACCGAGCAGGTGTGGCAGCCGATGCACTTGTCGAGATTGAGGACCTTGCCGATCTGCGCCCGGATCTTCATTCGGCTGCCTCCATCTGTGCCATGAACTTCCGCTTCTCGGAGAGCGGCCGGTCGCGCCAGTCGACCTCCTTCATCTTGCGCATGATGACGAACTCGTCGCGGTTCGAGCCGACCGTGCCGTAGTAGTTGAAGCCGTAGCTGAGCTGGGCGTAGCCGCCGATCATGTGGGTCGGCTTGAGCGTCGCGCGGGTCACCGAGTTGTGGATGCCGCCGCGCGTGCCCGTGATCTCGCTGCCCGGCACGTTGGTCATCTTCTCCTGGGCGTGATACATCAGGGTCGTGCCGGGCTGGATGCGCTGGCTGACCACGGCCCGCGCCACCAGCGAGCCGTTGCGGTTGTAGGCCTCGACCCAGTCGTTGTCCGCGATCCCGGCGCGTCTGGCGTCGACCTCGCTGATCCAGATGATCGGGCCGCCGCGCGAGAGGGTCAGCATCAGCAGATTGTCGGTATAGGTGCTGTGGATGCCCCATTTCTGGTGCGGGGTGAGGAAGTTCAGCACGACCTGCGGATTGCCGTTGTCCTTCTCCTCGATGATCGTGTCGATGGTCTTGGTGTCGATCGGCGGCTTGTACAGCGTGAAGCCCTCGCCGAACGCCAGCATCCACGGGTGATCCTGGTAGAACTGCTGGCGCCCGGTGAGCGTGCGCCAGGGGATCAGCTCGTGCACGTTGGTCCAGCCGGCGTTGTAGGTGATCTCCTCGGATTCGATGCCGCTCCAGGTCGGCGAGCTGATGATCTTGCGCGGCTGGGCGACCAGATCGCGAAAGCGGATCTTCTCGTCCTCGCGGCGCAGCGCGAGATGGGCGTGCTCGCGCCCGGTATTCTCGCCGAGCGCCTGCCACGCCTTGACCGCGACGTGGCCGTTGGTCTCGGGCGCCAGGGTCAGGATGGTCTCGATCGCGTGCACGTCGGTCAGGATCTGCGGCATGCCCTGGGTGATGCCGGGCTCGGATACCGGACGATTGAGCTGGCGCAGATACTCGACCTCCTCCTCGGTGTTCCAGCTGATGCCCTTGCTGCCGTTGCCGAGCTTCACCATGAGCGGCCCAAGGGCCGTGAACTTCCTGTAGGTGTTCGGGTAGTCGCGCTCGACCACGGTCATGGCCGGCATGGTCAGGCCTGGCACCGGCTCGCATTCGCCACGCGTCCAGTCCCCGACCTGTGACTGGGCGATCTCCCCCGGCGTGTCGTGCAGCAAGGGCGTCAGGACGAGATCCTTCTCGGTGCCGAGATGGCCGACGGCTGCCTTGGAAAAGGCTTCGGCGATGCCGCGGAAGATGTTCCAGTCGCTGCGCGCCTCCCACACCGGATCGATCGCCGCCGTGAGCGGATGGATGAACGGATGCATGTCCGTGGTGTTGAGGTCGTTCTTCTCGTACCAGGTCGCGGTCGGCAGCACGATGTCGGAGAACAGGCCGGTCGTGTTCATCCGAAAGTCGATGGTGACCATGAGGTCGAGCTTGCCGTCCGGCGTGCTCTCGCGCCAGGTGACCTCCTCGGGCTTGACCTGGCCCATGGCGCCCAGGTCCTTGCCGAGCACGCCGTTCTTGGCGCCCAGCAGGTGCTTGAGGAAATACTCGTGGCCCTTGCCGCTCGCGCCGAGCAGGTTCGAGCGCCAGACGAACAGGTTGCGCGGGAAGTTTTTCGGGTTGTCGGGATCGTGGCAGGACAGGCGCAGCGCCCCGGACCTGAGGCTCTCGACGGCGAACGCGCCCGGCTCCTTGCCGGCCTTCTCGGCGGCCCGGCAGACCTCCAGCGGGTTGGTCTCCAGCTGCGGCGAGGTCGGCAGCCAGCCCATGCGCTCGGCGCGGACGTTGCAGTCGATCAGGCTGCCCCTCCACTGCGCCGGATCGGCGAGCGGCGAGAGGATCTCGGGCAGCGTGAGCTTCTCGTACTTCCACTGGCTGCTGTGGGCGTAGAAGTATGACGTGCCGTTCATGTGCCGGGGCGGCCGATGCCAGTCGAGGGCGAAGGCCAGCGGCAGCCAGCCGGTCTGCGGCCGCAGCTTCTCCTGGCCGACATAGTGCGACCAGCCGCCGCCCGGCTTGCCGACGCAGCCGCACATCAGCAGCATGTTGATGATGCCGCGATAGGCCATGTCCATGTGGTACCAGTGGTTGAGACCGGCGCCGAGGATGACCATGGACCGGCCCTCGGTCTTCTCGGCGTTCCTGGCGAACAGGCGCGCGACGCTGATCGCATGCTTGCGCGGCACGCCGGTGATCGCCTCCTGCCAGGCCGGCGTGTAAGGCACGTCGTCGTCATACGAGCTCGCGACGTCGCCGCCGAGGCCGCGGTCGATGCCGTAGTGAGCGATGAGAAGGTCGAACACCGTCGCCACGTAGGCGGGCCCACCCCCGAGCTCGATCTTTCGGACCGGGACGTTGCGGGTCAGGATCGGCGGGTGGTCGGTGCTCTTGAAGTACTCGTGCGCGCGCCCGCCGAAATACGGGAACTGCACCGGCACCACCGCATCCTGATGCTCGACGTTCGAGAGCCGCAGGCGGATCTCGGCGCCGTCGGCGGCGTTCTTGTGCTCGATGTTCCACTTGCCCTGCTCGCCCCAGCGGAAGCCGATCGAGCCCTGGGGGACGACGATCTCGCCGCTGATCTCATCGATGCCGAGCGTCTTCCATTCCGGATTGTTCTTCTGGCCGAGGCTGTCGGCGAAGTCGGCGGCGCGCACGAGCCGGCCGGGCACGTAGGCGTCGCCGCGCCGCTCGAGCCGCACCAGGAACGGCATGTCGGTGTAGCGCCGGCAGTAGTCCTCGAAATACGGCACCTGCCGCTCGACGTGGAACTCCTTCAGGATGACGTGGCCCAGCACCATCGCCAGAGCGGCGTCGGTGCCGGCCTGCGGATGCAGCCACAGGTCCGAGAACTTGGCCGCCTCGCTGTAGTCGGGCGAGACCACGACGCTCTTCGCGCCCTTGTAGCGGACCTCGGTGTAGAAATGGGCGTCGGGCGTGCGCGTCTGCGGCACGTTCGAGCCCCACAGCATCAGGAAATGGGCGTTGTACCAGTCGGCGCTCTCGGGCACGTCGGTCTGCTCGCCAAAGGTCTGCGGCGAGGACGGCGGCAGGTCGCAGTACCAGTCGTAGAAGCTCAGGCAGGTGCCGCCGATCAGCGACAGATAGCGCGTGCCGGCGGCATAGGAGATCATCGACATCGCCGGGATCGGCGAGAAGCCGACCACGCGATCGGGGCCATGGATCTTGATCGTGTAGACGTTGGCGGCGCCGATGATCTCGTTGACCTCGGGCCAGGTCGAGCGGACGAAGCCGCCCATGCCCCGGATCGACTTGTAATGAGTGGCCTTGTCCGGATCCTCGACGATCGACGCCCAGGCCTCGACCGGCGCCAGGGTCTGGCGGGCATCGCGCCACAGCTTGAGCAGCCGGGCGCGGATCATCGGGTACTTCAGGCGGTTGCCGCTGTAGAGATACCAGGAGTAGCTCGCCCCGCGCGAGCAGCCGCGCGGCTCGTGGTTGGGCATCTCGGGGCGGGTGCGCGGATAATCGGTCTGCTGGGTCTCCCAGGTCACCAGCCCGTTCTTGACGTAGATCTTCCAGCTGCACGAGCCGGTGCAGTTGGTGCCATGCGTCGAGCGCACGATCTTGTCGTGCTGCCAGCGCTGCCGGTAGCCGTCCTCCCAGGCCCGGCTCTCATTGGTGACCACACCATGACCACCCGAGAACCGCTCCTCGTATTTCCTGAAGAACATCAGGCGGTCGACGAACTGGCTCATGACTGGCTCCCGCCGCAAAAGATCCAGAAGAAGACGCGCAGCGCGCGTTCGGATCGCATCAGCATTTCACGTCGGCGTTGCGGCCGGCGTACTCCATCCAGGTGATCACGATGCAGAGGATGTAGAACAGGAGGAAGCCGTAGAGGGCCGCCTCGGGGCCGCCGGTCAGGGCGATCGAGCTGCCGAAGCTCTTGGGGATGAAGAAGGCGCCGTAGGCGGCGATGGCCGACGTGAAGCCGATCGCCGCCGCCGCCTCGCGTTCCGCCTCCTGACGAACGATCTCGGGGCCGACCGGCGATCCCTCGCGCTCGGCGTCAGCGCGCTCCCGATCGATGCGGAAGATGACGGGTATCATCTGGGAGGTGGACGCGTTGCCGATGCCAGTCGCGGCGAACAGCAGCATGAACGTCACAAAGAAGCCCCAGAAGCCGACCGGCGTGTTGCCGAGGCTGAGGAAAAGCAGCAGCACGACCACGCCGAGAGCGAGCGCCACGAACACCCAGAAGGTGACGCGCCCGCCGCCGACCCGGTCGGCGAGCCCGCCGCTCGCCGAGCGCGCGAGCGCGCCGACCAGCGGTCCGAGGAACGCGAGCGGCAGCGCGTTGACCTCGGGGTACTGCTGCTGCATGAGCACGGGAAAGCCGGCCGAATAGCCGATGAACGAACCGAAGGTGCCGGTGTAGAGCAGGCACATGATCCAGGTGTGCTGGCGCTGGAAGATCACCGTCTGCTCGGCGAACGAGGCTTGGGCGCTCGCGATGTCGTTCATGCCGAGCCAGGCGGCGATGGCGGCGGCGACGATCAGCGGCACCCAGACGAAACCGGCGTTCTGCAACCAGAGCTGGCTGCCATCCGGGAGCAGCTGCGGCGCGCCGCCGAGCGCGCCGAACACGCCCACCGTGATCACCAGCGGCACGACGAGCTGGACCAGGCTCACGCCGAGATTGCCGAGGCCGGCGTTGAGGGCGAGCGCGCGCCCCTTCTGCGATCTGGGGTAGAAGAAGCCGATGTTGGCCATCGAGGAGGCGAAATTGGCTCCGCCCAGGCCGCAGAGCAGCGCCAGCAGCAGGAACAGCCAGTACGGCGTGTCCGGGTTCTGCACGGCGAAGCCGATGCCGAGCGCCGGGATCAGGAGCGAGGCGGTCGAGATGGTGGTCCAGCGCCGGCCGCCGAAGATCGGCACCATGAAGCTGTAGACGACCCGAAGCGTGGCGCCCGAAAGGCCGGGCAGCGCAGCCAGCCAGAGCAACTGGTCGGCGCTGTACGGAAAGCCGACGCGCGGCAGCTGCACGACGACCGCGCTCCAGACCATCCAGACGGCGAAGGCGAGCACCAGCGCGGCAATCGAGATCCAGAGATTGCGGCGCGCGATCGCCTCGCCCCGACTGCTCCAGAAGCCTTCGTCCTCTGGCCGCCAGTCGACCAGCACGCGCCCCGCAGTCGGGATGGTCTGGACGGCCATCGCTCCCCCCTATCGTCCGGTCAAGTCTAGTCCGAACCGCCTGCCTTGCCAACGGCCGCTGGCGCGCCCTGTAGGGAGCGCGTGAGTTGGCCGGTTTAGGTAGCGCGTGATCTGTCCGGTTCTGGAACCGTTTCAAGGGACTTGGAACGGGGGTGGGCCGGGTGGAGAGGCTGGCGAGGATCGGGATCATGCGTTTCGAGGAGCTGCTGGAGGGTTGGGAGAAGGGCAGTCTGAGCCATGGCGAGGCGGCCGCGGCGCTGGGGGTCAGCGAGCGGACGTTGCGTCGGTGGCGCCAGCGCTACGAGGAGGAGGGGGCGGACGGCCTGGTCGATCGCCGGGTCGGCCGGCCGTCGCCGCAGCGTGCGGCCGAGGACGAGCTCGAGCGCATGCTCGGGCTGTATCACGAGTCCTACCAGGGCTTCACCGTCAAGCACTTCCACGAGAAGCTGGTCAGGCACGGCTACAAGCTCGGCTACACCACGACCCGGCTCTACCTCCAGAAG
>JBOHKK010000320.1:0-7103 GCA_050729115.1 Geminicoccaceae bacterium
GGCACGAGCAGCGCGCGCAGGCCGCCGAAGCTGTCCGACGTCACGAGGCCGAGCGCGACCAGCTCCCCGAGCGCCTCCTCGACCTGGGAACGCAACAGGCCGGTGCCTTCGACCAGCTCGTCGAAGAAGGACGCGCCCTGCTCCCGAATGCACTCTGCCACCGCCTGCGCCCGGGCGCTCGGACGGGCCGCGACCGCCGCCGGGGAGAACGACGTCCAGTGCCGGGCGTGACGACGCGCGAGCAGGGTGATCGGCGTGGTGCGCACAGGCGCCGGGTGGCGCTCGCAGCCATTCGATCGGCCGTTGCGCGGCCTGAGGCGCGCCCAGACGATCCGTCCGGCCAGGCACTGATCATCGAGCCAGCTCGGCTCGTATTCGGCGAGGCGCGCGGGCAGGATCTCGGTCTCCCAGGCGCCGGCCGGAGCCTCGAAACCTTCCAGTTGCGCGACGACGATCTCAACCGCGTCCGGACCTTGCATGCGGGCATCGGCCGCGACGCGCTGCCAGCCCAGGAGGAAACGCAGGAAGTCGCGCGCGGCGACCGGCTGGATCTCGGCACGCAGACGCTTGACCGTATAGTTGTGGATCCGGGCGAGCAGCCGGCGCTCGCACCACTCGTCCGCAGCCGCTGCCGGCGTGAAGCGCCCGCGCATGACGAAACCCTCGACCTGGAGCGCCGCGAGCGCCGCCCCGATCTGATCTGGCTCGAGCCCGAGCGGCGCCGCAAGCGCACTCTCGGTCACCGGGCCCTGGCCCTCCAGCCGGCCGCGCAGGATCTCGATCAGCGCGTCGCCCTGCGACCAGTCGCGCCCGGCGGGTGCGGCCGGGGCCGCGATCGCCGGGTCGAGCCTCGCTTCGGGCCACAGCGCCTGGAACTGAGCCAGCCGCTCGGCGGCAATCCAGAGCGTCGCCCGTGGCCCATGCAGCCGCGTCACCCGCGCATCGCGCGCCAGCGCCGCGAGCCAGTCGCTCCAGCCTGGCTCCGAGCGCGCTTCCTCCGCGCTCACGAAGCCGAGCCAGACCAGGGCATCGTGCAGCTCGTCGGCGTTCACGGGGTCCGGCCAGGCTTCGGCTCTAACGCGCGCAATCGCCTCGGCATCGAGCCGGCCAAGGTCGGCGGCATCCTCCGGCGCCAGCCAGCGCCGGCTCATCACGGCCTGGGTCCGGCGCTCCTCCAGCGGCGCGTCGTCGAGATAGGCATAGGGTCGAGCCGACAGCACTTCCAGGGCGAGCGGCGAGGGCTCGGTCAGATCGCGCGTGATCACGCGGATGGCGCCGGACTCGAGCCGGGTCAGGAGCTTCTCCAGACCGTCGATGTCCATCGCATCGTTCAGGCAGTCGGCGATGGTCTGGCCGACCAGGGGGTGGTCGGGGATCTCGCGCTCGCCGACCAGATTCTCGGCGCAGGCCAGCTGGTCGGGAAAGATCGCCGCGATCAGGTCCTCGGCGTCCATGCGCGCGAGCTGCGGCGCCACCTTCCGGCCGCCGCGGAACCGCGGCAGCGCGAGCGCCACGCCCCCGACCCAGCGCCAGCGGGTGATGAACATCGGCGCATCGAGCAGCGCCTGGATCAGCACCGGCCTGACGCTCTTCGAATGCAGGTAGCGCGGCACCTCGCCCAGCTCGAAGCTGTGCGCCGTGGTGAGCGAGAGCACGATGTTGTCCTCGGTCGCCGCCGCCTGCAGCTCGAAATTGAACTTGCGGCAAAAGCGCTTGCGCAGCGCGAGGCCCCAGGCGCGGTTGATGCGGCTGCCATAGGGCGAATGGATCACCAGCTGCATGCCGCCGACCGCGTCGAAGAAGCGCTCGAGCACGAGCGTGTCCTGGGTCGGCAGGCAGCCCAGCGCCGCATGCGCCGCGGCCAGATATTCGACCAGTTGGGTGGCGGCAGCCTCGTCGATCCCGACCTCCGCCACCAGCCAACGCAAGGCGCGTTCCCCCGTTGGGTCGGCCAGCAAACGCGCGGCGATCTCCGCCCGCAGGCGCGATACCGACAGCGACAGCTCGTCGCTGCGGCCCGGCGCCTCGCCCAGCCAGAACGGAATGGTCGGCGGCATGCCGTGCGCGTCCTCGACCCGGACGATGCCGCGCTCGACGCGCCGGATGCGATAGGAGGCGTTGCCGAGCTGGAAGACGTCGCCGGCCATGCTCTCGACCGCGAAATCCTCATTCACCGTGCCGATGAACTGGTCCTCGGGCTCCAGGATCACGCGGTAGTCGGCATTGTCCGGGATCGTGCCGGCGTTGGTGAGCGCGGTGAGGCGCGCGCCGCGCCGGCCGCGCAGCACATGGTTGACCGCGTCGTGATGGATCAGCGCGCCGCGCCGGCCGCGCCGGGTGCTGAAGCCTTCGGCCAGCATGCCGACCACGGCCGCGAAATCCTCGCGAGCGAGCGCGCGGTACGGCCAGGCCCGGGAGACCAGCGCATGCAGCTGGTCCTCGTGCCATTCGCGCGCCGCGACCTCGGCGACGATCTGCTGCGCGAGCACGTCCAGCGGCTGCTCGGGGACCCTCAGGCGATCGAGCTCGCCGCAGCGCACGCTGTCGAGCAGCGCCGTGCACTCGACCAGCTCATCGCGCGAGAGCGGGAACAGTCGGCCCTTGGGCATGCCATCGACCGCATGCCCGGAGCGACCGACCCGTTGCAGCAAGCTCGCGACCCTGCGCGGCGAGCCGAGCTGGCAGACCAGGTCGACCTCGCCGATGTCGATGCCGAGCTCGAGCGAGGCGGTGGCCACCAGCGCCTTCAGCGCGCCGCGCTTGAGACGCTGCTCGGCGTCCAGCCTATGCTCCTTGGCGAGGCTGCCGTGGTGCGCGCCCACCTGGTCTTCGTCCAGGCGCTCGGACAGCGCATGGGTCACCCGCTCGGCCAGCCGGCGCGTGTTGACGAACACCAGGGTGGTCCGATGCGCCTCGATCAGCTCGGCCAACCGGTCATAAAGCTGCTGCCAGACGTCCGCGGACATCACGGCTTCGAGCGGCGCGGAGGGAACCTCCAGGGCGAGGTCACGCGCCCGGTGGTGACCGACATCGATGATCGTGCACGCGTCGCCCGGGGCACCATCCGCGCCAGCCCCGACCAGAAAACGCGCGACCGCCTCGATCGGCTTCTGGGTGGCCGACAGGCCGACGCGCAGCAATCGATCGTCGCAGAGCGCCGCCAGGCGTTCGAGCGACAGCGCCAGATGCGCGCCGCGCTTGTTCGGCGCCACGGCGTGGATCTCGTCGACGATCACCGTGCGGGTGGTCGCGAGCATGTGGCGACCGGACTCGGAGCCGAGCAGGATGTAGAGCGACTCCGGCGTGGTGACGACGATGTGCGGCGGGCAGCGGCGCATGCGCTCGCGCTCGCTGCTCGGCGTGTCGCCGGTGCGCACCCAGGTCCGGATCTCCACGTCGGGCAGGCCCCGGGCACGCAAGGCCTCGCGGATGCCGGCAAGGGGCGCTTCCAGATTGCGCTGGATGTCGTTCGAGAGCGCCTTCAGCGGCGAGACGTAGACGACCTGCGTCGCGTCCGCCAGCCGGCCCTCCAGCCCTTGCCGCAGCAGCGCGTCGATCGCCGCGAGAAAGGCGGCAAGCGTCTTGCCGGACCCGGTCGGCGCCGCGATCAGGGTATGCCGACCCGCCTGGATCGCCGGCCATGCCTCCGTCTGCGCCGCCGTCGGCGCCGCGAAGCTACGGTCGAACCAGGCGGCGACCGCCGGGTGAAACAGGGAAGCTGGGTTCACGGGACAGGGCCCCTAGGGAGCAGCAGATCCAAGATAGCGCAGTTGCCGTGGAGCGCCAGTGCGGACGCTACCGGAAAATGGCACTCAGCCGCTGCAACGTCCGGATGTATGAGCTGCCACCGGCGGGGCCGACCCCGGCGCATGAAACGAAGACGCGCATGAAACCCGGGCGCCGCACCGCCACGCGCCTGCGCAGCGTCATCGCGAGGGCGCGCCGGCGCCCGTGGTGATCCAGGAGCGGCCTCTGGATGGCTTCGTCGCTTGTGCTCCTCGCAATGGCGGTGCCGGGCGTGGCGTCGTTGTCTCTTTCTGGAATAAGGGGGCGATGCCTTCGAAAGCAACTCCCTCGCGACGGCGATCTCCATGCCAACGGAGCGGATCGGCAGGCTCGAGGGGTGGCGTGAGCCGGGCTCATGCCGGCCGTGCGCGGCAGTGCGCGCGCACCTCGACCTGACCGCCTTCGCGGGCGTGCACGCGCACCGGGACCGGGCAGGCCCCGTCCTTCGCTACCCGCTCCGACCTTCGCCCCGGCTCTTCGCGGACCATACGCCCGGTGGCGTCGGCCGGGGCGGGACCCGTGCCGAACGCCTGCTCGAACCAGAGGCGGACCAGCCGCTGCGCCTCGCCGTGCTGCGGATGCTGGGCCCGGAGGTAGGCGGGCGAGTTCATCACGGTGCGGACGTCGTCCTGGCTCCAGGTGGCGATCGTCCGACCGAGCGGGTCGGACGAAGCGCCGCGCGTCCTTTCCCCGCCTGTCCCGGACGCATCGGCCATCGCCATCGGCTCGGCCATCAGATCCCGGGCCTTGGGCAGCGGCATGATGGGCACGCCGGTGAAGTCCGGGCGTCAATCCGGCGGCTGCTTCTCATACCAGGCAGCCCGGCCATCCTCGCCGTCGCCGTTGTGCGCCGCCGACTCGACGATCTTGGCGCGTGCCCACTCGACCACGTCCTCCCAGGTCTCGAAGTGGGGCCTCTCGTTGACGACGATCGCATTGTTGGTGCGATCCATTCTGGTGTCTTGCTCGCTTTGGAGACCGATCACGTTGATCTGCTCTCGCAACTCGGCGACCATTGGTCCAAAGGTCGGGCCGAGGCGGCGGTAGAGTTCGCCCGTGATCAAGAGATGCTTGTAAGCATTGCCCGGACCGTCGCTGTTGGGCCCGGGAAGTCCAGAATTCCGCGTTTCCGCCTCCGCGGCATCGATGGCGTCCTGGACGCGCAACAACGTCGCGACCATCCGTTGCCCAGCAAAACCGGCTCTTCGACCGGCAGAGGTTCCGACGTCTGCCATAGCTGCTGACCCCCGATACAGACCGACTCACCCGATGCTTCTCTGGCTCCCACCATTCAGTTTCCCCAAGAAATATAAGTTAAGCCATAGTGCGGAACCATATAGGACATAGGCGACAACCTCATCGATAAATATATCGACAAGTATAGCTTCATTGCAGGCAAATCCTAGTTGTCGTGGATCGCACCTAAGCGGGAACCAAAGAGCGCCGAGAAACAGGCCGCGGATCATCCATGCGGCATTAGCGAGCGCGCCTAAGGCGAGCGCGGTAATGACAACCGGCCGCATCACGCGGCCCGGCGCCTTGAGGAATGGCAAGGCGAGCAGGCCGAAGTTGGTGGTCATGGCGAGCGCCTCGCCAAGCACGTATAGGCGAGGCTCGATCGTATCCAACCACTCGTACCCCGGCACCAACAGCATCCGAAAGAAAACGCTGTGAGCGAACTGCATGAACAGGCCGAACAGGAATAGCGCGATGCGACGGCCGACCGGCCACTTGCCCGTCCACAACGTCACCTGCCCGGTGGCAACCGGTGCCGGCGAAGCCGATCGGACTGCGGCGGATTCAGCCGTGGGGCCATGTCGAGACTTGGTGATAGGCATCTGCTCCTATGCCGGTCTTGTATCGCCTGTGTCAAGCGCGACGATCTCGGCGTGCGGAGAATCGATGGCCCGATACGGGCGCGCGGCCCGAAGTTTGCGGTGGGGGAAGAATGGGATAGCATCGGGACCATGCAGAGCCGCCGCGGCGGACGCGGCGCAGGGGCGCGACTGCGACGGAGAAGGCGCATGGCGAGAAGGGTCACCGTGACCGAGGTCGGGCCGCGCGACGGCTTCCAGATCGAGCGCGACTTCATCCCGACCGAGACCAAGATCTGGCTGATCAACCAGCTGGTCGACGCCGGGCTGCCGATCATCGAGTTCTCCTCGTTCGTCTCGCCGCGCGCCGTGCCCCAGCTCACGGATGCCGCCGAGGTGCTGGCCGGCCTCGATCGCTCCAAGGGCACCCGGTTCGCGGCGCTCGTGCCCAACGCCAAGGGGGCCGAGCGCGCCGCCGCGACCGGGGTCGACGAGATCCGCGTGTTCGTCTCCGCCTCCGAGTCCCACAACCACAAGAACGTCAATCGCGGGGTCGAGGACTCGCTCGAGGGGTTCGAGGACGTGATGCGCATCGCGAACGATGCCGGGATCCCGGTCGAGGGCGCGATCGCGACCTCGTTCGGCTGCCCGTTCGAGGGCGAGGTGCCGGTCGAGCAGGTGGGCGTGATCGCGCGCCGCTTTCGCGACCTCGGCATGCGCGGGGTCAGCCTCGGGGACACGACCGGCATGGCGACCCCGCCGCTCGTGGTCGAGCGCTGCCGCCACCTGAAGGAGCACGTGCCGGAGCTGCCGATCGCGCTTCACTTCCACAACACGCGCGGCATCGGCCTGGTCAACGTCATGGCCGGTCTCGCCGCGGGGATCGACATCTACGAGGCCTCGTTCGCGGGCCTCGGCGGCTGCCCGTTCGCGGCGGGCGCCACCGGCAACATCTGCACCGAGGATCTGGTCTACCTGCTGCACGAGATGGGGATCGAGACCGGCATCGATCTCGACCAGCTGTGCGCCGCCGCCCGGCACGTCGAGGAGGTGGTCGGCCGCAGCCTGCCCGGTCAGGTGATGAAGGCGGGGCCGCGCCTGCGCCGGCACGGCGCCGACGAGGTCGCGACCGCGATCGGCTGAGCACGTCCCTTGCCGCTCTCCGGGATTCGCGTGGTCGATCTGACCCGCATCATCGCGGGTCCGTTCTGCACCCAGCTGCTCGCCGATCTCGGCGCCGAGGTGATCAAGATCGAGCCGCCCGGACGCGGCGACCCGGTGCGGGGCCAGGGCGCGATCAGGGACGGCCTCAGCTGGTACTACGCGCAGTTCAATCGCAACAAGAAGTCGATCACCCTCGATCTCTACGCCGATCAGGGCAGGGCGGTGCTGGCCGACCTCGTGCGGCGGGCCGACGTGCTGGTCGAGAACTACCGCCCGGGCGTACTCGCCAAGATGGGCTTCGATGCCGCCCGCCTCGAGGCGCTGAACCCGGCGCTGATC
>JBOHKK010000321.1:0-7045 GCA_050729115.1 Geminicoccaceae bacterium
CTGCCTCCCCGAGTTGTGCTTTGGTTGGCCGTTGTCGACGTCGTGCTACTTGGCGGCGACCGGCATGCCGGTCACCTGGCGGAGCGCCGGCATGACCTCCTGGGCCGTGAGCGCCATCGAGCGCTGCCAGAGCGCCTTGTCGTCCCAGTCCAGGCCGGTCAGCACGAGCGTGCCGAACGGGCCGATCTGCTCGCGCACCGCCAGCAGCTTCTCGGTGACGGTCGCCGGGCTGCCCGCGATCACGATGTTGTCGATCGCCCAGTCGACCGTGAGCTCGTCGTCCGGGAATTGCTCCAGGCCTTTCATGATCTGGGCGAAACCCGCTTTCTTCATGAGCGAGCTGAGATAGTAGAAATAGTAGCGGACGGAGCAGTCGGGCCTGGCCAGATAGGCGGCCGCCTCGGCATCGGTCTCGGTCACCAGGACGGTGCGCGCGACGTGCCAGCGCTCGCCGTCCGGCTCGATGCCCGCCTCGGCGCAGCCTTCGATGAAGCGCTGCCAGTGGGTGGCGACGCTGGCGGCGGGGATGAAGTTGGCGCTGATCGCGATCCAGCCGCGCCGGCCCGCCTCCTTGACGAAGAACGGATAGGGGCTCATCCCGGCGACCGCGATCGGCGGATGCGGCCGCTGATAGGGCTTGGGCATGAAACCCAGGCCGAGCTCGGGCCAGTACCACTCGTCCTGGCGGATCTGCCAGTACTCGCCCTCGATGACGTAGGGCGGCTCGCCGGTCCAGATCTTGAGGATGATGTCGATCGATTCCAGGGTCATCTTGCCCCGGGCCATGGCGTCGTCGAGATGGAACAGCTCGAAGTCGGACGGCAGCCCGCCCGGGCCGATGCCCATCACGAAGCGCCCCTTGGCCAAGTGATCGAACATCGCGGCGAAGCCCGCGACGACCGCCGGGTGCTGTTGCGGCAAATTCAGCACGCCGGTGCACAGGCGCACGCGCTCGGTGAGCGGAATCGCCTTGGCCATGAACATGAGCGGTGAGGTGATCGGCTCGGTCATCGAGCTGAAATGCTCGCCGATCCAGACGTCGTCGAAGCCGAGGCGATCGGCGTGCAGCACCGCCTCCAGATCCTCCTCGAGCATCTCGTGATAGTCGCGCGTCGGTGGATGCAACGGCATCATGAACAGTCCGAGCCGCATCTCGAGCCTCCCTGAGCCCGGCATTCCCCCGATGCCAGCCGCCGGCGACTTTGCCCGACTTCGCGACGGCACGCAAGGATCGGAGCGACGGAAAACGTCGTTGCGGCCGCACCTGGACCCGCGCCCGCACGGAGCGCCGTCGCGGGCAGCCGATCGCGCCGTCAGCGCAGCTTCCGCTCCTTGGCGATGCGATCGTGGGCGGCATTGATCGCCGCCAGGACCTTGTTGGCCTGCTCGATCATCTCCTCGGGCATGCCCTTGGCGACCAGGCGGTCCGGATGGTGCTCGCGCACCAGCTTGCGGTAGGTCTGCCGGATCTCGGCGTCGGCCGCGCTGGGGGACAGACCGAGCACCGCATAGGCATCGCGGGTGCTCGACAGATCGCGCGCCGTGGCCGAGAACCTTGCCCGGAGCTGCTTGAAGGCGGTGCCGTCGAAGCCGAACACGGCGGCGACCCGGCGCAGAAAGTCGGTCTCGGCCGGCGTGATCTCGCCGTCGGCGCGGGCGAGCTCGAACAGGCCGATCAGCAGCTCGCCCAAGAGGACCGGGTCACGGCCGAACAGCGCCGCGATCTGCCGGGCGTAGGCTTCGAACCCGTGCGCCGAGGTCCTGGCCTCGTTGAAGATGCGGGCGACATCGCCGACCTCGGCGTCGTCGATCCGGAAGATGCGCTTGAACGCCTTGATCTCGTCGCGGGTGACCCGGCCGTCGACCTTGGCGAGCTTGGCGCCGAGCACGATCACCGCGGTGGCAAAGGCGATCCGGCGGGTCTCGGCCGGATCGCCGAACACCGGGGCCGGCTGCTCGCCGCGCCGGGGATCGTGACCGAGGGGGTTCGATCCCGGCCTGGTCAGGCGGGCGGCGCCGCTTTCCTCTTCCCGGTAAAAATCGTAGGCATGCCCCGCGGCCGCGCCGATGATCGCGCCGATCGGACCACCGATGGCGAACCCGGCGGTGCCGCCGAGGATCTTGCCCCAGATGCGCAACGCGACTGCTTTCCGTTCCGGCGAAGCCGACGACGACCCGCGATGCCGCTGATCTAGACCGCGGCGCGGCTCATGGGCAAGGATGTTCCAGAGCGCCGCCCCGCCGGCCTCGTGTGATCGGCCCCAGGTTCCGCTACGGTTGGCGGAGCGCGGCCGGCGGCTGCGCAAACGGTAGAGGAGCAGCGATGACGAAGCGCGCGGCGGCGTCCGCCTGGCAGTTCTGGATCGACCGTGGCGGCACGTTCACCGACGTGGTCGCGCGCGCGCCCGACGGCGAGATCAGGGTGCACAAGCTGCTGTCCGACAATCCCGAGCAGTACGAGGACGCGGCGCTCCACGGCATTCGCCAGCTGCTGAACCTGTCCCCGGAGCAACCGTTCCCGGGCGCCGCGATCGACGCCGTCAGGATGGGCACGACCGTCGCCACCAACGCCTTGCTGGAGCGCCGGGGCGAGCCGACCACGCTCGCGATCACCGCCGGCCTCGGCGATGCGCTCCGGATCGGCTACCAGCACCGCCCCGACATCTTCGCCCGACACATCGTGCTGCCCGAGATGCTCCATGGCGACGTCGTGGAGATCGACGAGCGGATCCGCGCCGACGGCACGGTCGAGCGGCCGATCGACCTGGTCAAGGCCAAGGCCGATCTCGAGGCGAGCCTGGCGCGCGGCGGGCGCGCGCTCGCGATCGTGCTGATGCACGGCTATCGCCATTACGCGCACGAGCGCGCACTCGCGGAACTGGCGCTTAAGATCGGCTTCGCCCAGGTCTCGGTCAGCCATCTGGTCTCGCCGTTGATGAAGCTGGTCAGCCGTGGCGATACCACGGTGGTCGACGCCTATCTGTCGCCGATCCTCCGGCGCTACGTCGATCGGGTCGCAGGCGCGCTCGGCGACGTGCGCCTGATGTTCATGCAGTCGAACGGCGGGCTCGTGGACGCCCACTCGTTCCAGGGCAAGGACGCCATCCTGTCCGGGCCGGCGGGCGGCATCGTCGGCGGCGTGCGGGTCGCGGCCTTGGCCGGCTTCGAGCGGATCATCACCTTCGACATGGGCGGCACGTCGACCGATGTCGCCCACTTCGCCGGCGCCTACGAGCGCACGCTCGAGTCGGAGGTCGCCGGCGTCCGGCTGCGGGCGCCGATGATGGCGATCAACACCGTCGCCGCCGGCGGCGGCTCGATTCTGGTGTTCGACGGCGCGCGCTTTCGGGTCGGCCCGCAATCCGCCGGCGCCAATCCCGGCCCCGCCTGCTACCGACGCGGCGGCCCGCTCACCGTCACCGACGCCAACGTCATGGTCGGCAAGCTGCATCCACGCTTCTTTCCCAACGTGTTCGGACCGAACGCCGATCAGGCGCTCGACGCCGAGATCGTGCGCCGGCGCTTTGGCGACCTCGCGGCCGAGGTGGCGCGCGCGACGGATGTCGAGCGGACGCCGGAGGAGCTGGCGCACGGCTGCCTGGCGATCGCGGTCGACAACATGGCGAACGCGATCAAGAAGATCTCGATCCAGCGCGGCCACGACATCTCGGACTACGCGCTCTGCTGCTTCGGGGGCGCGGCCGGCCAGCACGCCTGTCTGGTTGCGGACTCCCTGGGCCTGAAGCAGGTCCTGGTGCATCCGCTAGCGAGCGTGCTGTCCGCCTACGGCATGGGTCTTGCGGACGTGCGCACGATTCGCCAGCTGGCGGTCGAGACCGAGCTCGACGACGCCCTGACGCCGACGATCGAACGCGCGATCGACGAGCTGGGCAGCGAGGCGCGTGCAACCCTCGAGCGGCAGGGCCTCGGCGCGGCGCGGATCACCACGTTGGCACGGATCCACCTCCGCTACAGCGGCACCGACACCCCGATCGAGATCGCCGCCGGCAACCCGGCCGAGCTGCGCCGCGCCTTCGAGGCCGAGCACCGGGCGCGCTACGGCTTCGTGGTCGCCGGGCGCGCCCTCGTGGTCGAGCAGATCTCGGTCGAGGCGATCGGCCACATGGCCGTGGTCGACGAGCCGGAGCGGCCGGTGGTGGCGCGGACCGCGGACGAGCCGCTGATCTCGGCGGGCCGGGTCGACATGATCACCGCCCGCGCGCCGCACCAGCCGCCCGAGGCTTTCAGCACGCCGGTGCTCGAGCGCGCCAGCCTGCGCCCGGGCGATCGGGTCGACGGCCCGGCGATCATCGTTGAGGCGACCACGACCGTGGTGGTGGAGCCCGGATGGCGGGCCGAGCTGAGCGCGCGCGACCATCTGCTGCTCAGCCGGGTCGAGGCGCTGCCCGAGCGGACCGCGATCGGCACTCACGCCGACCCGATCATGCTCGAGGTCTTCAACAATCTGTTCATGTCGATCGCCGAGCAGATGGGGGTGACGCTCCAGAACACGGCCTATTCGGTCAACATGAAGGAGCGGCTCGATTTCTCCTGCGCCCTGTTCGACCAGGACGGCATGTTGATCGCGAATGCGCCGCACATGCCGGTGCATCTGGGCTCGATGGGCGAGAGCGTGCGCACCATCCTGAGGCTGCGCCGCGCGACCATGCGGCCGGGCGACGTGTTCGCGCTGAACAACCCCTACAACGGCGGGACCCACCTGCCCGACGTCACGGTGATCATGCCGATCTTCGGCGACGACGGCCAGCTCCTGTTCCTTTCGGCATCGCGCGGTCACCACGCCGACATCGGCGGCATCACGCCGGGGTCCATGCCGCCGGACAGCACGTCGATCGACGAGGAGGGCGTGCTGATCGACGACTTCCAGCTGGTCGCCGAAGGCCGCTTCTCGGCCGAGGAGCTCGACGTCCTGCTCGCCTCGGGGCAGTATCCGGCGCGCAATCCGCGCCAGAACGTGGCCGATCTGCAGGCCCAGATCGCGGCCTGCGCGCGCGGGGCGGGCGAGCTCAAGAGGATGATCGGCCAGTTCGGCCTCGCCACGGTGCTGGCCTACACCGGGCACGTGCAGGACAACGCCGAGGAATCGGTCCGCCGCGTGCTGGGCGTGCTCAAGGACGGCGCCTTCGCGTACCCGCTCGACAACGGCGCCGTGATCCGGGTGCGGGTGCGGATCGACCGCGCGGCGCGCCAGGCGGTGGTCGACTTCACCGGCACCAGCGCGCAACTCGCCGACAACTTCAACGCCCCCGCCGCGGTCTGCCGCGCCGCCGTGCTCTATGTGTTCCGCACCCTGGTCGACGAGCCGATCCCGATGAACGAGGGCTGCCTCAAGCCGATCGAGATCGTGATCCCCGACGGCTGCATGCTCCATCCGCGGCACCCCGCCGCGGTGGTCGCCGGCAACGTCGAGACCTCGCAATGCATCACCGACGCGCTGTACGGGGCGCTGGGCGTGCTGGCGGCCGCGCAGGGCACGATGAACAACTTCACCTTCGGCGACGACCACTACCAGTACTACGAGACGATCTGCGGCGGCTCGGGCGCCGGGCCGGACTTCGACGGCACGTCCGCCGTCCACACCCACATGACCAACTCGCGCCTGACCGATCCCGAGGTCCTGGAGTGGCGCTACCCGGTCCTGCTCGAGAGCCACCGCATCAACCGCGGCTCCGGCGGCGCCGGCCGCCACCCTGGCGGCGACGGCACGATCAGGCGGGTCCGCTTCCTGGAGGCCATGAGCGCGGCGCTGCTCTCGAACCACCGGACCGTCGCGCCCTTCGGCCTCGCGGGCGGCGCGCCCGGCGCCCCCGGCCGGCAGTGGGTCGAGCGCGTCGACGGCACGATCGAGCCTCTGGCCGGCTGCGCCAAGACCCGGGTCGGCCCGGGCGACGTGTTCGTGATCCAGACGCCTGCCGGCGGCGGCTTCGGGGCGCCCGAGGCCGATTGATCGCATTCGCTACGGTGCCGCTCAACAAATCGGTTGGCAACGCGCGCCGTTCGCGGTTAAGTTGGCCTGGGCCCACACAGCCGGAGAGATCCGATGAAATCGATCGCCCTTGGTCTGTTGGCGCTCTTCGCCGTCGCGGTCAGCAGCGGCGTGGCCTTCGCCGACTGCGCCGGCCATGTGGTCAAGACCACGACCCCGACGACCGTCGCTTCGACGGACGGCAGCACGCCGATCGTGGTGCCGACATCGCGGGACGGCGGCTGAGCCGGCAAAGCTTGGTAACGCGAACCGCCGCTCCTCGGAGCGGCGGTTTTGCTTCGGTCACCAGCGTGGCCGCGATCGCCGAACGTGGCTGGCTCATCGGCGGGCCCGCAAGCGTACGGCCGGTCCGGCGCCCGGTCAGTGCCGGATCGCGACGGCCGCGCGAGAACCGGGCGGCGTGGCGCCGAGCGCGGCCAGCGCCTGGCGTATCTGCTCGAGCATGGCGTCCCCACGCACGACCACGCATGACTCCGCCTCGCGGGCGTCGAACTCCCAGCGCCGCAGGATCGCGAGCTTCTGCGCCCGGCTGAACTCGGCCGAGCTCACCACCTCATCAGGGCTGGCGAAGACCGAACTCGGGACCAGCCGTGCCCGCTTCAGCTCGATGCCGCTAAGCTTGCCCATCTCTCGCCTCCCGCCAAAACCTCCGAATGTGTTTGATGAACGCTTTTCGCGACCCCAGCGTTCCCCGGTTTTTTTATTTCCTGACGGTAGAGAAGAATAACACAATGTCAACCGGAAATTGCCGCTGCCACGCTCATATGAGCACGTTTTGCGCGCGCGCCCTGACCTCGCGCAAATCTTGGCCGCGGTGCCCTCGCGCAAACGTGACCAGGGCGGTACTGCCGTGCCTCGGCTCACGGCAAGGGACGTGGGCGGAACGCCTTGGTCGACGGATTCGCCGCCGAGATGCCGGGGCCTGCGTCGGGAATGAGGCGCAGCGCGCACACGCGCGCGGAACAGGGCGCTGCGCCGGCCGGCGCTTGCCGGCCGCTACCGTCCCGGCCAGCGCGTGCCGCCCGATCGCCGCAAAGC